>CAZVSU010000022.1:0-32906 GCA_964629645.1 uncultured bacterium
TATCATGGCTTCGACAACATCCGGGTCACTATTTCCTTCAAGATAATCGGTAAGAAGCCCCTGTTTGCCTGTTTTCCATGTCTCAAGAATGTTGGGATCCGCTTCGGCAATGCGATTCAAATGGTCGGAGTCCTGGTAACGAGACGTTAGAAACGACCCGCCATCCACTTCCTCAACGAATGTCTTCACTGTGCCACGCCTGAGTCAACATCGCTGCGAGGGTCCATTTCGTAGGCCACAGGCGTGACATTAGGAAGGGCCTGAAAGTCTGTCTGCTCCTCAAGCGGAACCATCGGCCTTTTGAAAATCACATAGAATCCGACTGATGCGAGGGCGCCGAGCAAAACGGTGAAATAGCCGAAGATCATCTCTATCCCTCCCGCTGAAATGAGTGTCGACGATGTGACAGGACCCAAAACAGAACCAAAACCATAAACAATCAAGAGCAGGGCTGTCGCTGCCGTAATTTGCGAGTGGTCAACGCGATCGCAAACCTGCGAGACACTGACAGGATAGAGAGCAAAGGCTAAGCCTCCAATAAAAAAACAGATCGCCATGACAATTTCATTTGAGACGTGTGAGAATGAAAAACCAAATAGCGATAAGAGCAGTGTCAGGAGGACAATGACCAGTTGTGTGGCTCTCCTGTCAAAGTAATCGGAGAGTTTGCCAATGGGGCCCTGCAAGACAACTCCCCCACCAAGCGTGATCGACATGAGATTTTCACTTGGAATTCCTCTCGATAGTGAAAAGAGAGGAAAGAAGCTAAAAATCGTGCTGATCATAAGGCCGGAAATGAAACAACCCACAACCCCGAACGGCGAGCGGTTAAAAAGCTTTGAAAAGCTTATCTCATCTGTTGTTTCCGGCAGCATGATTCTTTTCGTTGACAGACCGACGGGAATCAGGCCGAGAGCCAAAAACATCGACGATAAAATATAGGGAACATAAGTATTGATGTCGATGGCCGCAAGAACCTGCTGGCTGACCGCCTGGGACAAGAGAAGGCATATCATGTAAAGCGATAAAATCGCTCCTCGATTGCGAAGAGTGCTGTGATGGAGCATCCAACTTTCAATCACAATGTATATAGCCGAAAGAGAAAGCCCAACTAAAAATCTGAGTAGAACCCAGGCGGAAAAAAACAAAAGAAGCGATTGTCCCAAAGTTGCTGTAATCGCAATACTTCCAAAAACCACAAGCGCCTGGACGTGGCCAACTCTCCTGATCACCCGTTCCATTTGAAACGCGCCGGTGAACATTCCCGCAAAATAGGCTGATTGAATGATTCCGATTTTATAATCTTGGTAACCCGATAGGTCCAAGAATACGCTAACGAATGTAGTGAAAAACGCGCTCCCGAATATCATCAAGATGACAGATAACAAGGGAGCGGCAAACTGAATGCAAAGACGAATCATATCATGCTGTCATAGCGGTCAAGATACGCCGCGGCCCTTCGAAAGGAGCGCGTCCGTGCATGGCAAGGATATTGTCGCACACCATCAAATCGCCTCTTTTCCAAGGAAAGAAAACG
Organism: uncultured bacterium; assembly: GCA_964629645.1. Taxonomy (GTDB): domain Bacteria; phylum Chlamydiota; class Chlamydiia; order Chlamydiales; family SLFE01; genus JAAKFL01. The sequence continues at coordinate 1,538 of CAZVSU010000022.1, forward strand.
GAGTTTTTATCGAGGACATCCATGACGTGATAAAGATCTTTTCGAGGAATTCTTTTCCCGTTTTTATGTTGCGCTTCGTGGACCAAAGTATTGGGTGTGCAGTAGAACATTTTTAATCCGATATAACGCCAAGTCCCGATAAACTTCGGGTTGTAATCGTAGAGATGAATCTGGTTGAACCACACTTTTTCGCGCGTTTCCGGGTGTTCGATCGATGTCGGCCCGACTTGACTGATTTCAAGCCAATCGTTCTTAAGCCACTTGAAATCGAAATTTTTCTCCCGGCACCGCTTTTCGACTTCTTCTTTGGAGTCGGTCTCGAAAACATCGATCCAGTTTTTGTGTCCTTTTTGGATCTTGTTCATAAGGTCCATAACCACACTTTTGTGATAGTATCGGGAAATATAGTTCAAACCTCCCTTTTCAAATCGCTCCCTGACGGAAGGGTCGACATCGCGGTAAATTTTTCTCGCGTCGCCTATGAAAGTTTCCCCTCCTGATTTTGGGGGAAGATCGCAGTAGAAGCAGATGTGTTTGGGAAAATTCTTCTGAAAGCTGAGCTCGTTGTGCAAAGGGATCTTTATCCCTGGAGGCGCCTCTGTCGACGTATAGACGGCTCCCTTTACTTTTGTCCGGGGACTATCGCCTCCGATATAATTCACTTTTTTTCCGATATCGAGCCAGTCGACGGTTTCGTTGAAATCTTCGAGCCCGTCAATGGGACAGTTTCTGAATAAGACGCACCCATATTTTTTGAGCATCTCTTTCACCATAGGGAGCTCTTGCTGCAAAAGCTGCCCAAATTCATCGCGCCTTAGGGATTGTGTTGGCTCAAGCACCAGCGGCATTTCTTGTTCGGTGATAAAACTTTTCTTAAATTCAGTCATGGGTCCCCCAAGAGTTATAAGACAACTTTATAAAAATTCGTCACAAAGCGCAATACTCTTTCCTACATCACCAGAGCTTGCGGCATGTCTGCGCACAAAATTTTCTGATTGTTTAAAATCCTTTTCGGTCTTCATCTTCGCAAGTTTACGAATAGGGATGTCATGCTCTGCAAAAAAGGCGAGCGTCCTGTAGCGCTCTCGCGTCGTCTCAATCTGACTTTCCTGGGTGATCAACCCCTTTTCGTCAAAAGAGGCTAAAAGGGCGTTCAACTGTTCCAAATTTCTAAGAATCCTTTTTTTGGCTTCTGGACCGAACGGCCGTTTGGCGTGGGGATAGTGTTCCCAAGGATATAAATTGAGGCGGGACATGACAGTTGTCGGGTGGTGAAAAGGAAAGGAAATGCCATTATCGATGCAAAAGACCCCTTGTTCAGAAAACAAAAGGTTGTTAAGGCTGCGGTCGATGGCACAGATCGCAAAATCTGTCTCAGCCAGTCGTTCGAACTGTTCTTGCGTCAACTTCTGGCAGATCAATTTTTGTGACCGCTTGCGAATTTTGATCCACTTTTTACCTCCCACCAGGTAAGACCTCTTCGAGGATATGCCAAACATTTTTCCCGCAGTGTAAGAATTGGGCACGTAGAGCTGAAACGAGCCTGATTTGACCTTCTTGGGGGCAAAGTGGACGCTGCGAAAGGTCTCTTTTCTCGTCGTCGGGACAGTATCAAGATCAAACTCGCAGCTTAAAAGGCTGGCCATCACTTCCGATTTATAGCCGTTGCCGCTTTGGAGCGATGTGATCGTTGCGCACACTTTGAATGACTCTGTGAGGCTCTTGAAGGTTCGAATGCGGCTCGATGAATGTTTTGAGAGGACCTCCTCATCCCACGGCTTAAAGACTCCAATAGGATGACCTGATAAATCTTTCAAAAAATAGGATCCGTTGACACCTTCGGATATAGGGAAAGGGGCAACACCAAGCTTTAAGGCAAGACAAGCTGCTTTCCTCGCAGCCCTATAGAACCTCTCGTCTCTTGTGAGGGTTTGACATCCGATTTCCAGGTATTGATCTCGGTATTTTTGATATCCCTTGAATAGCTTGGGGAGAAGGGCGTTCAGTATTTTGTCTGAAATGAGGCTTCGGTCGAAAATAGTTTCCTCTAAGTTGACCATCCGTTTCAAAAAAAAGGTGCGGTATTCGTCTTTAAGATCGGAGGAATATCTCTCATTCAATTCCTTGACCAAACGCCTGACAACACGGCGCAACCGTTCGCTTTCACCGCCGCTCGAGCGTTGATGACAGCTGATGCTTAGCCGCTTGTCCTCTTTGTTGAACATGACGGTCTGTTTATATTTGAGGGCTGAAATCGTGGCGTAAGCTTGGCTGAGCTTTTTTGAAGAAAATTCCATGGCGGACCGCTTGTTAAAGGAAAAAATCGGGTTGCAGGGTGGCTTCAGGGTCGACAGCATATTGAGAGAGGTCGACCTCTCCCCCTTGCTTAAGAACATCCTCATCGATAAAGAACTGCCCCGATTGCGGCGGCGTCATCGTGAAGATTGCAAACGCCGCATCCGACACAATCCGATCGTCTCGGCTGTTGGGAACAGCTTCAGGGAAAAAGACTTCAATCGCGCTCGTTTTGATCGTTGTCTTCGGCCAAAGAGAATTGACAAACACCCCATCGGACTTAAACTCTTCTGCCATCCCAAGAGTGCAGAAGCTCATTCCGTACTTGGAAAGGGTATAAGCAAGATGAGGCGCAAACCATTTGGGATCGAGATTCAGAGGGGGCGAAAGATTTAAGATGTGCCCCTCTTCCGCCTTCTTGAGGTAGGGCACGCACGCCCGAGAACAACAAAATGTGGCGCGCGCATTGCACTCCTGCATCAAATCAAAGCGCTTCATCGGCGTGCTTATCGTTGAGGAGATAAAGATCGCGCTCGCATTATTCACGAGAATGTCAAGTCCCCCAAATTCTGCCACGGCCGCGTCTACTGCTTGAGCAATCTGCTCTTCATCACGGACGTCGCATTTGATCGGCAACGCCTTGCCGCCCGCTTCCTCACACTCTTTTGCGACCGTGTGGATGGTGCCTGGCAGTTTGGGATGGGGCTCGTCTGTTTTGGCTAAAATCGCCACGTGCGCCCCTTCTTTGGCAAGACGAAGAGCGATGGCTCTCCCAATTCCGCGGCTGGCGCCTGTGATCAAAGCTTTCTTTCCTTTTAGCGATCTCACACAAGGCTCCCTTTTTTCGTTTCCAGATCTTGGCATGTTTTGTCTAAATCGGCGATGCTTTTTTGGAACTGAATCAAAAAGTCCACAGTCTCGATCGCATTTTTCAAAGTGGGGCGGTCTCTGCCATGCGGGCGCATCAACCCCCAAATGAGGTGTTCGATCGTTCCCTGTTCCGGTTCTTCGTATTCGCGGTTCCGTCTGATTCCTTCGATCCCTGTCAACGCTGTAATGGGGTGTTCTCGTAAAAATTGCGTCACTTCTGTCTCTTCATCGAAAAAGAGAGCGTACATCGTGTGCCCTAAAAGCCAAAGGTCTGTCGATTCGTCGTAGGTGTCGCTTTCCTTTGCCAGGCACGCTTGGTCAAAACCGATCAAGGCACCCGAGATTTCGCTTCCCTTATCCACAAGAATCGTCGTCGGTGAGATGTTGAGGTGAAGGTAACCTTTCTCGTGGATTTCATTAAGCCCGTGCAAAATGTCGAGCATAACATGGTGCTTTTCAGAGAGATTGAGGCGCCTTTCTCGAATGCATGTCTCCAAAGAGCCCTCATTATAGAACTTAAGAATAAATGTCCTGACGAAGTGGGAGCGATCTTTTGATCGGTAGGTGACGCTTGTTTCAAGTTCCCCGATCCCGCGAAGCCCTTTCATCGATCGGTAAATTTCCAGTTGCCTGTCTGAAGCCTGTTCTTTTTTCTCGGTCCAGTGGGGGATCTTTGTGTAGAGCGCGTCTGTATAGTTGTTGTATTCAAACATTCTCTTGACTTTCGGGATATCGGTTTGTGCTTTGAGGTGAACATAGACGCGGTCAGTAAAAACTGTGAGGGTGCGGGCAAGCTTTGTTTTTTCCTTTCTCTTAATCACGCCCCGGCAGAAAGAAACCGCATGCTCTTTGATTTCTTTTTTCAAAGCGGCGCGATTTTCCTCGAGAAATTCGTAAATATTGATCATCGCTTGTTTCGTCAGCTCTTTTGGAAGAAGGGCCATAGGTTTGGCCGATGACTTGATGCGGCGCTTTTCAAACGGCGTCAGATCACTGACAGACCGTTCAGATAAGTTGGGGGAAATCTGATGCATCCCCGCCTTTTGCCTTAAATACTCTTCCTCCTTGATGGCGCGTTCGCTAATGAGCCGCTCAAGTTTTGCGTATTCTGCCCCGACCTGTTCCCAGGCTTGAAAAAATAATTGATAGACTTGCTCGAACGTTTTTTTCTTATCCCGCTCTCCGGCGTAATGCTCTTCAATGATTTTGACCCCTCTCGCAGCGTCCCTGACCCTCCTGCATAGTTTCATGAGATCGGGTTTAAACGACGCTTTTTGATCGATCGAAATGTCTGATGACGCGAGAACGAGCTGGATTTTTTGGGTGACCAAAAGGACATCGTCTCTTAGCTCACGGATCCCTTTTGCTAACTTTAGGTAGTCGGTCTCTGCCGACAATGTTCTTGATGTCGAGACCCACAAACTCGAGATCAGACCTTTTCCGATCGTCCCTTCCACCCATCCCCCGCCCGACATATAAAAACACCCATCCGTTGCATCGCGGTAGTAGTAGGTATTGGGTTCGACTTTCCCAAGTGATTTTAGCGGCTCGTTGACGACTTTCAAGCCATCAATCAGGTCTTGGATATCGTAGTTCATGATCGCTTCTCCTTCTGTTCACTCCCCGTTCATTCAACGGGCCAGGGGCATTTTCTCTCAATTTAAAAACGAAAATGCCTCTGCAACACGATCTTACTTAATTTAATATGACGTTACCCATTTTGAAAAGAACGTCAAGAAAATGTTTGAACAACAGAGAAAGAAAAAAAGATATGAAATTGATGATCAGAGGGTTGCAGCAGGATCTTGCCACTTGCCATGCGCTTTGATCAGCGCGATAAGCCTCTCGTCGGCGTCGTGGTGGTCAATATTTTTTTCGACACAGGTCTTTCCAACATAAAGGTCGATTTTGTCGCTTTTTGAACCGACATATCCAAAATCGGCGTCCGCCATTTCACCGGGTCCGTTGACGATACACCCCATGATTGCGATTTTTACGCCGGGTAGATGCGCTGTCTTATCACGTATCCGTTTCGTGACCTCCTGCAGATTGAACAAGGTCCGTCCGCAGCTTGGACATGAAATGAATTCTGTTTTCACTGCCCTCATCCTAGACCCTTGCAGGATGCGGAAGCTCAGGTCGGCCAGGGCGTCGGGGCTATGAGGCCCTTCAAGCATAAGACCCTCCCCAAATCCGTCGCAAAGAAGGGCGCCGCATTCTGCGCTGGCCTGAATGACGGTGTCGTCCCAGCTTTGGTCGTACCGAAAATTGAGGATCACAGGAGCGTCGATGGCGTCGGAGCGCAAACGTTCGAAAAATTTTCTCGCTTTTTGCAGCCGCCCATCCGAAGGGAGGGACAGGAGAATCAGTTCGGGATTGAGGGTGATCAGTTGATCCCAGTTTTCTTCGCTTCTAACTGAGACAACGCTTTCGGTTTGCTGCGGCAACAGAGCAAAACGGGACTGCGCCGTCGTTTGACCCACAGTTGAGAGGTCGATCGGATCTGTGATCACTGGAAGAGAGGCGTCGCGCTTTTGAGGCAGAAGAATAAAATCAGGTTCGACCTTCCCTACTTCTTCCGGATTTGCAAGGGAAAGGGCCACTGAGCCGTTTGGATGTAAATAATGGGGGGACGCGGTGTTTCGTTTTTCAAACTTCATAAAGTCGCGCGACTCAAAAAAGGGGTCTGTCCCTTTCCCCTGGCTCCTTTCAGCCAATGAGACAAGTCGCCGGCAGGGGTCCATTTCATGCCAGGGATCTTCGGTCAGAGAAACCCGCACCGTGTCCCCCAAACCATCCAAAAGCAAGGAGCCGATGCCAATGGCGGATTTCACCCTGCCATCTTCCCCTTCTCCTGCTTCCGTCACACCAAGGTGGAGGGGATAATTCCATCCGAGTTCTATCATCTTAGACACTAAGAGCCTGTAAGCTTGGATCATAATTTTGGGATTGCTCGACTTCATCGAAAACACAAAATTATGGAAGTCATATTTTCGGCATATATGCGCATATTCAAGAGCCGACTCCACCATGCCGATCGGGGTGTCGCCAAAGCGATTCATAATCCGATCCGATAAAGAGCCGTGGTTCGTGCCGATGCGGAGGGCGCGCCCTAGTGCCTTGCATTTTTCGATTAATGGTGCGAATTTTTCTTCGATTCTCTGGCGTTCTGCAAGATAAATCTCCTCATTATACTCAATGACTTGAAAAGAGGCCCGTTTATCGACAAAATTACCCGGATTGATCCTCACTTTTTCAACCGAATCGGCCACCATGAGGGCCGCCGGAGGATAAAAATGGATGTCGGCCGCAAGAGGAATCAGGCACCCTTTTGCGATCAGTTTCGATTTGATCGCCTCGCACGCCTCGGCCTCTTTTTTCCCTTGAACCGTGACCCTCACGATCTCACAGCCGGCATCGGCTAGCTTGATAATTTGCTGGGCAGTCCCTTCGACGTCGCGGGTGCTGGTCGTGGTCATCGATTGAATCCGAATAGGATTTGATCCTCCAACCCCAACCGTACCCACTTTGACTTCTCTTGTGGGCCAGCGACGGCAGCGACTTGTTGATACGCAATATTTTTGGCTCATACCACCTATTTTAATGCGACGTGCTAAAAGATCCAAGGCAAAAAGAGGGCCTAAGCTCGAGCAACAATTGAAGCGAATCTCCGATTCCTTTATAGAAGATGTAAAACAAAATTTATTTAAGGATCACATCATGAAGCCGTCGAACACCAAAAAAAGAACGCCCTTACTCATAAGCCTCGCTGTTGGAACGGTCGCTTTTTCCCTATTTTTCGTTTTGATGAACCACAAGCCGGCCCATCAGGAGGACCAGCCGAAATCCCACGCCATAGAATGGCGCCGCGGAGAAGAAGAGATCGCAGCTCGCGCCGCAGACCATCGTCCTGAAGTTCTCGAGTGGAAGCGGCGCCATCCCCGCAAGCTCGAGAGGCGGCAGGAAGATCACAACAGCACTGTCGCCTATCTCGAGCATCAAATTGATGCTCTCAGCGCCGAGCTTAAAGAAAATGAAAGGCAAATGCAGCATATCAAAGAACAACACGCGCGTCAGCTGAAGAGGCTGCAGGACGCACTGGATGACAAAGTCTCCGCATTGTCATCGAGGGAACAAGAAGCCAGCCGCCTTCAACTGGATCTGCTCAATATTCAGAATCAAAAAGAAGATCTTGAAATGAGAAAGCAGGCCCTTGAAGAAGAGAAGGCCACTCAAGAAAAGCATCTTGCCGAAGCTTACGAGTCTCAAACCAAAATGGAGGCGATCGTTCAAGGACTGCGGCAAAAAGTTTATGAAGAGAACCAAAGTGTTTGGGAGGTGAGCAGCAAGCTCAAAACAAAAGCCGAGCGTCTTGCCCAAAAAGATGAAGAATTAAGATCTTTAAGCGAACGTCTCAATCTCCTGACTGTTCAAAACATCGAAATCGACGAACATTTCAAGCAGTTTCAGGAAGAGACGGAGAACAAAATCGCCGAGCTGACAAAAGAATTAGATCGGGCCCAAACCGAAAAGCTCTTCGTGGAGCAGTCATTGAACGCAAAAGAGGAGGAAATTGAAAAAACTCGAGAAGAGATCGCCTCCCTGAAAGAACAAGAAGCAAGGCGAGGCGAAGAGATCAGGCTGAAGCTAACGGCTGAAGAAGACAAAGTCGCAGAACTCAAAAAAGACAATCAAAAACTGATGCAGGAGCACCAAGCGCTCGTTCAGCAAACGGAAAAGAGCCGCAGCGCTGTCGAAAGCCTGTCCGAGGAGATCGAGAGGCTTAAGGGCCAGAAAGCAAGACAAACAGAGATCTTGCACGAGCTTCAAGATTCAAGGCAAAAAGAAGTGGCCGACCTCAATCAAAAATTATTGGACAGCCAATCAGAAACTGAACGTCTGGCTGCCCTAACAGAAGCCCTCGAAAAAGAACACCAAATGAACGCGGCTTACCGGCAACAACTCGAAGAGGAAAAAAAGGCGCTGCAAGAAGGCCTCGATCAACTCAGCGAACAATGGATAAAAGAGTCCATAGGGCATCAGTCCCACCTTGCCGAACACAAAGAGCTGGTGACAGAAAAAGACCATGAAATTGACCGCCTCGCCCAACAGATCGAGACATTAGGCGAGCAGCTTAACAGAGACAAAGCTGAGCGGCAGACGCTTATTGCAAACCTTGGCACTCTTGAAGATGACAAAAAAACTCTTTTAGACGAGCTGAAGAGTTTTCAAGACGATGCGATCCGGTTCAACAAACAGTTCGCACAACTTTCGGAACAAAAAAACAGTTCGGACCAAAAGGTGCTCGAGCTTCAGGAACTGAAGAAGCAAGACAACCTCAGCCTTAACAGGGCCCGCATCGAAAATCAAAAGCTCGCAAAAGATTTTGAGCAAGCCAAAAAGCAGCTCGTCCAACTCGAAAAAGAGTTTGCTGAACTTACCGATAAAGCGAGAGAGGAAGAAGAAAATTCCGCTGAGGCAAGAAAGGCAGCAGAAGAGCAGATCGCGCACATCACAGAAGACCTCCAAAAGTATAGAGAGAATAAATCGGAACTCGAAAATCGCCTCAATAAGAGCCTGGCTGAACAAAGCGCTCTCGATGAAAAATACACCGTGATCAGTGAAGAACTCGCCCTTCTCACTGAAACAAATCGGCAGCAAGCAGAAACCCTTGAACGTATGGCCTCCGAAAAAAAAGAGAGTCTCGCTAGGCTCAAGGAAAGCCTTCACGAAAACGAACACCTGAGTGCCCATCTCGCCCGCGCATTGGAAGAGCATGACGGCCGTCTACGCGAGCTCAACGCCCTTCAGGACGCGCTCGACCAAATGGCTTTTCAATACAAACAGCTCGAAGACGCAAGACAGCAGGAATTGATCGAAACCGACCATATCCAAGACCAACTTGCAACCCTTCAAGATCAAAGAGACAAGCAAAATGAGATCCTCGATCGGCTTCAGGAGCGGATTCGTGAGAAAGAAGAGGAAAGCGAGGCTCAAAAGCAAGAGCTCGCCAGGATGAAGCAAGCGGAGCAGGAGCAAAGCCGCGAAATCGAACGGCTCGTCCAGTCTATGGACACGATGCAAGCCGCCACCAATGAGACAAAGGAAAAGCTAAGCCGTGAAGAAGCAGAATCACGAGAGCTTCGCGAGCAAATGAGCGCTCTTCAAGAGCAGGTGGCAGCCCTTAATCAGCAAAAAGAGACGCAAAACACCCTTTTAGGTCGTCTGCAGGAAGAGCGGGACCAGCTTCAGGAGCGGATTCGCGGTAAAGAAGAGGAAAGCGAGGCGCAAAAGCAAGAGCTTGCCAAAATGAGGCAATCAGAGCAGGAACAGGACCGCGAAATCGAAAGGCTCGTTCAGTCTATGGACGCCATCCAAGCTGCCTACAACGAGACAAAAGCCGAGCTGAGCCATGAGATTGCAGAATCGAAAGAGCTTCGCGAGCAAACAAGCGCTCTTCAAGAGCAATTGGCAGCACTTAATCAGCAAAAAGAGACGCAAAACGAGGTGATCAACCGCCTCCGCGAGGAAAGCTTTCTCGCGGCAAATCGTTTTCAAGAGATACAGATAGAGAAAAGAGAACTCAACCAACAACTTATGACTCTCGAAAGGGAAAAAGAAGCGCGCGCGTCTGAAGCTGAAGCGCTTCAAGAAAAACTCGTTCTATTGGCAGACAGAGAGAGCCGTTTGCAAGACGAGGTCCGCCATCAAGCCTCTGAGCTGCAAATGCGCCAAAACGAAACGGACAGGTTAAAAGAAGACATTGCCTCTCTCAGAACGGCGCATCGAGAGGCGGCGGATCAAATGAATCAGCGCACCCAGCAACTTCTAACCGAAAGGGACGCACTGCAGCAGGCCAACGAAAGAGAAGAGCGGCGCATTCAAGAACTGTCTGAACAGCTCTTTAGTGTCACGGAAAAATACGAAAGCCAACTTGAAAGCAAAGAAGAGATCATATCGCGACTCACCGAACAGCAAAACGAGCAAACATCCAAACTCAATCTCGCCACTCGATCTCTTCAAGAGGTCGAAAAGGAAATGGGACAGCAAGGGGAAAGACTCAAGCTCAAAGAGCAGGAAGTCGAGTCCCTCAAAGAGCAAACAGCCGCGCTGAGTGACGAAAAAGCGACCGAAAGGAAAAAGCTCCTGACCATCATTAAGAAGATGAACAGGCAAAAGAAAAACGGAAACTAACCGGCCGTGTTCCCCTTGATCGGGAAGCGAGTTTTCCCGGCAAATACCCCTTGGCCTCACGAATGAGCTGTGCGAGTCAGCTCTTTTGTGAGGCCAAGGGTTGGCGGCGCTGCGAACAAAGACTTAATGAATGCTTTGTTTCGCCCGCGCTTTCAAGGCTCTCAAGTCGAGCTTGCCGCTGCCTAAAACGGGCAGCCCGTCAACTTTTAAGAAATAATCCTGCTTCGGAATAAAAAGATTCGGCAACCCTTGTTCAGGAAGCTTTCTCACAATGTCTTTAATGCGGTTTTCATCGTAGGTATGCAAAACGACGAGTTTTTCTCCCTTTCGCCGATCGGGTAGAGACGTCACGGCAAAGACGAGAGGATCCACCCCCGCAGCAACGTGGAGCGCCTCTTCAATTCGGCAATGGGGCACCATCTCGCCGCCGATTTTACTGAAGCGGCTTAAACGATCTGTCACGACGACATACCCATCTTGATTCAAGATGCCGATATCACCGGTGATGTACCAGCCCTCGCAAAAGGCCTCTTCAGTTAAGTCGGGACGATTTAAGTACCCGTTCATGACATTGGGTCCTTTGACCAAAATCATCCCTGGAATTTCATGCGGCAGCTCTTCGCGGGTATCGGGGTCGACGACTTTGACCATAACTCCAGGGAGCGGGGGGCCGACAGTTCCGGGCTCGTACCCGCAAGGAAACTCCCCTTTTTTCCGGCAATCCAGCATGTTCGTCGATATCACTGGGCTGCACTCAGAGGTCCCGTACCCTTCTATCGGTATGATGTTATATTTTTCTTCAAAAGATTCCGCAAGAAGGCGCGGCATCCGCTCGGCCCCTGTTAAAACGCATTTCACCGATCGAAGTTTTTTCGGCGCGATTTTTTTCATGTATCCCCTCAAAAAAGTAGGGGTGCTGATGAGGATTGTGACTTTGTATCGTTCGATCAGATCGCCTATAGCTCCGTAATCGAGCGGATTGGGATGGAGCTTAAGCTCCAGATCGTAATTTAAGCCGAGCCAAAGAAGCATGAACCCAAATGAATGGAAGAAGGGTAAAATAGCCATCGTCTTTTCCCTTCCCGTGCTCGTCAAAATCACCTGCGAGATGGCGTCGGCGTTTGATCCGACGTTAAAATGGGTCAGATTGACCCCCTTGGGCTCTCCCGTAGACCCGCTCGTAAAAATGACTGAAAGAGGATCATCGATACCGATTTTTTTCTTGGCGCCGCACGCTTTTTCCAGCCGGCGTATGGGGGTAAAAAGGGCCATCATCAGCGCTTTAAGACGCTCTTTTGAAGAGATCGTCGGTTTGATGTCTTCGAGGTAGAGGACTTTAATCTCGTCGGGAAATTCGAGCTTCAGCTTACTCAAAAACTGACGGCTTGAAATCACCACGTGAATGTCTGCTTGCTTGATCGCAGACAAGATGGGATTGATCCCGGTCGAGAAGTTGAGATTCACCACTCCCCTCCCCGACAAGGTCACGGCGAGGTTGGCCAAAACCGAGGCGACTGACTGAGGAAGCATGACGCCGACGTAGTGATCGCCCGCCCATTGGTGATTGAGCTTGCGAGCGAGGGCAATTCCCCCGGTAAGGGTTTTCAAATAATTGAGCTTTCCCGACTTTTCATCTTCTATAATCGAACGAAAGGGGCGGGATCTTACGTTTTTGATGAACCCGTGATGAACAGGTTTAGCGATTTTCTTTCTTCCCATCCAGGCGTCGTAGCCGAGCGCTTGGATCTGTGTGATGATCTCATGAGCTGCGACCCGGCTGTCGCAGGGAGGGGCGAAGCAGATCGTCACTGGATGGGGAAACTGCTTCAAGACAACGCGCCCAAATCGTTCGTCAAAAAGGCCTCCCCATATGTTGTCCAAATAAGCGGCCACAACAGGAACAGGATTTCCTTTCACGATCAATTCGTAGCACCGCCTGAAGGAAAGCATCATCGCAGTGTTGTTGGCATTTTCCTCAGGATAGAGACAGACGAGCTCGCCCTGATTCAAGAGCTCGCCTGCCACACGCAGTTCTTTGACCATCTGTCCGGGTTGTTCCGTCGTCGAGACAGGAACTGTTGAAAGAAAGTGCATGAAAGGCTTGATCCACCACCGCCTGTAATAATGTTTCGGAACGAGGAAATGGATATCGCGACGATTCTTTGCCTGTAAAAAGAACATATCGATCAGCGAGAGTCTGTTGGTGCAAATGAGTGCCGCTCCTTTTTTGGGGAGATTTTTTTTCCCCTTAATTCGGAAGCGGTAGAGTGTCAGAGATAAGATCCAAAAAAGGATTTTAAAAAAGAGTTTGAATTTTCGCGGATTCTTCTTTTCTTGGCTCATAGGCAGTCGTCTTTATTTCATTGAATTTCAATTGTTATTATCCACAGGTCGGCGTTAAATGGGAAGATAGGCTCTGAAACAAACTGGTTTGGCGTGGAATGATTGCTTCAAATCTCTGGAAAGAGCAATTTTAAATCGCTTATGTCCAAGGAATATCTCATCGCGATGACAGCCCGATCCCCATCTCTTGTTCTAGAGAGACTCCGTTGTTATACCAAAAAAAGCCATTGATTCAAAACACTTTGTCCGTTAGTTTGTCGACAAAGAACTCGGCTTCCACACGCTGCTTTTTTCGTTCTGCCCGTTTGCTGTCACGTTGGGAGGCAAACAGCCAAAACGTCCGTCGCAACGACGCAAGCGGGGGTGACCTAAAGACTTAAAATCATATTATTATGAAAAATCTTTTTTTTGCGATTCTGTGTGTTTGCCACCTTTACTCCTCTTCCTTACTCGCTGAAGGCCTCTTTTTTAACGAATGCTGCGGTCGTCAACCCTGTTCCTATATATCGTGGAGGGGAGACGCCTGCCGGCCCACCTACGATCTTTCCGCCGACTCCCTCTTTTGGCAAAACCATGTTGACGGTCTCGAATTTGCCAGCGCAGGAGGACTCGCCGCCTCTGCTGATGAAGACGTCGAGCAAGGGCATATTCTCGAGACCGGCTGCCGCTCGAAGCCGGGATTTCGAATCGGCCTCAAAGTCAACCTCTGCCAGGCGTGTTGGGATGCTTTTGGCCAGTATACGTTTTTGAATTATGACGACGTCACTGCCGCCGAAGATCCTGCTGCCTTAGGCTCGTCATCAATCCGCCCTCTTCTCTGGACCTTTGGTACGGAGGCTGGAGAAAACCTTTCTTTAGCAAAAGGCGCGTGGCGAAGCCAAATCAACACCTTCGATTTTGGGATCGGCGCCACCATACAGCTCGATTCCTGCTTTGCACTCCGCCCTCATCTCGGCCTCAAAGCCACCTGGCAAAAGCTCAAATACCATGTGACTTACCAAACAAGGCTCTCGACAACACAGACAACACAAGACGACATTTGCTTCACAACTGATTTCAACGGCCTCGGCATCCGCAGCGGCATGGACACTGAGTGGACGATTTGCAGAAATCTCAGCTTTGTCGGAAGCTTCGCCCTCTCAGCCGTTTACTCGGATCTCAATACAAATCGAAGAGATGAACATATCAATAATATCTTGTCGAGCTCCTCCCCTCGGTTCAAAAACGTCCACATCAATGTCGAACACTGCACTCTTGTCCCGGTGACCGAACTCTTCTTTGCCCTGCGATGGGAGATCCCGATGATGAACGGCTACGATTACACCGCCGTGCTCGGCTGGGAAAACCAGATGTGGTGGAATATGACGCAGTTTGTGCTGGTCTCAGGCGAAAACGATCCGGGTCGCTACGACTTTGGCGTCTCCGGAAATATCGCCTATCAGGGTCTTGTCGCCCGGCTCGGCGTTGCGTTTTAGAAGAAAAGAACACAAGATGTCCGTCGAATGTCTCCCCCTCAATTCTTTCTTGTGAATTTCGCGGCAATCTTTTAAAGTAACTGCCGTATGTCCCTTTTATGAACTGAACGAGGATGATTTATGACAAAACGACACTATTTATGGCTCCAATCAACCGCTCTTCTTTTGCTGACCTCGCTTTCCACTCTTTCCGCTCAATGCGACCGGGGCTGTCAGTACGACCCCTACTTCGAAGATCCTTGCAGGCCCGACCCGCGGCTGATCGAAATGAACCACTACGACTACGAGCTCTATGCCGATTTCCTCTGGTGGCAAACATCTATGGATGGGCAGGAATTTGCCACTCTCGGAGGCAGCAGCGGGTTTCCGGAACTGGACGCTCCTGAACAAGGATGCGTACTGGCACCGAAGCCTCACTTCGAACCCGGTTTTCGCGTTGGCCTAAGCTTTAAGCCGAGCCCTTGCTGCGATTGGAGTATCTTTGGACAGTACACCTACCTTTACTCGAATGTCTCCACTTCAGCCAGTGTGGCTTTTCCCGTCGCAGGCCTCCGGCCGACCATCAAAGTCTTGGGCCTCGAGGACTTGCCGGACATCACAAAAGCCACCGGGGATTTTCAAATTCACTATAACGTGATGGATCTTGGATTCGGGAAAGTGTTTTGCATTGACGACTGCTTCGACTTGCGCCCGTTTCTCGGGATCAAAGCAGCGTGGCAGGAACTCAATTTCGACGTCACCTATCTCAATATGGAAAATACGGCGACCACCTCCCGCACCGTTGCCCGCTTTACAACTGATTTTCAAGGCGTCGGCCTGCGCGGCGGCTTCAATGCGGCGTGGCGTTTTTCCCATTGCTTTGCCATCGAAGGGCAGATGGCCCTCAGCGGCGTTTACTCTGATTTTTGCCCTTCGAGGGTCGACATCTACACGGACAACATACTCGCGACCGAACAAACGCATGCAGTGAACGTCAACCTGAAACGAGACGCCTGCGTCTTGATCCCTGTTGTGGAGCTTTTATTTGGCGTTAAATTTGTCCAGCATGTTTGCGGATGCTACGATGTGACGGCTTTTGCCGGATGGGAAAACCAGGTGTGGATGGACTTCAACCGCAATCTTTACGCCCAACCGAATGCATCGCTTCAAGGAAACGGCGTTGAATTCGGGCCCCACGGCAACTTGATTTTCCAAGGATTGACAGCGCGCCTTGCGATAGCCTTTTAGGGGACGTCTTCAAATTGACAACACTTGAGCCGCCTTCGTTATTGACGATGGCGGCTCTTTTCTGATCTCCCTCTCCTTCTATCTGTTACGCCATTTCTTACAGAAATGATAGAATTCTCTATAAGTAAAGTGAGAGGTGGATATGTTTAAAACCCCTGAACATAAAAGGCTTATCGAATATCGCCACAGAAAGTCCAACTGGAAGCACTGGGGCCCTTACTTGAGCGAGCGGGCCTGGGGAACGGTAAGAGAGGATTACAGCCCCGACGGAAACGCTTGGAACTATTTCCCTTTCGAAGAATCTGACAGCCGCGCCTACCGATGGAACGAAGACGGCCTCGCAGGAATCTGCGACCGCAATCAGTACCTTTGCTTTTCTGTCGCTCTTTGGAACGGCAAAGACGAAAGACTCAAAGAGAGACTCTACGGTCTTTCCGGCCCTCAGGGCAACCACGGCGAGGATGTGAAAGAGTATTACTACTATCTTGACTCAACGCCCACCCACAGCTACATGAAAATGCTCTACAAATATCCCCAAAACGCCTTCCCCTACGACGACCTGTTAAAGACCAATCAAAAAAGGGGCTACGACGAGCCTGAATACGAGCTGATTGATACGGGGATTTTCGACCGAAACGAATACTTTGACGTTTTTGTCGAATATGCAAAGGGAGACATGGATGATATCCTAATCAAAATCGAAGTTGCTAACCGGGCAGACAAAGACGCCGCATGCACCGTCTTACCCACACTCTGGTTTCGGAATACCTGGAGCTGGGGCTACGACAACGGACCAATGCACGACGTCTCGGAGAAACCTTTTATGAAGCTTGAGGGAGGCGCCATCGATGCCAGCCATGTCAATCTGGGACATTACTTTCTCTACGGAGACGAAAACCCTGAATGGATCTTTACGGAAAACGACACAAGATCCAAAGAAAATAAAAGCCCCTACACGAAAGATTCTTTTCGCCGGCACCTCGTTGACGGGGACAAAGGCGCGGTCAATCCGGAACAAAAAGGGACGAAGGGCGCCGCTGTTTACAAGAGAGTTGTGCCGGCGCAAGGCTCAATCACACTCAGGCTGAGGCTCACAAACCTTAAGCTCGAGAAGCCTTTCGAAAATTTTGACGAAACGTTCCGCACGAGAAAAAGTGAAGCCGACGAATTTTATCAGGAGATTCAAAATCCTGAGCTTTCAGAAGATGAAAAGAATGTCCAGAGGCAGGGTTTTGCCGGCCTTCTCTGGTCAAAACAGCTCTACTACTACGACATTCCCCAATGGCTGGCGGGCGACCCCGCGTTCGGGGGAGTTCCCAGGGAGAGGCTGGAGGGTCGCAATCATGAATGGGTCAACCTGACCTGTTTCGACCCGATTTCAATGCCCGACAAGTGGGAGTACCCGTGGTTTGCCTCATGGGATCTCGCCTTTCACTGCGTCGCACTTGTCCTCCTCGATCCGGTTTATGCGAAACGAATGCTCACTTTGATGACGCGGGAGTGGTACCTCCATCCCAACGGGCAAATTCCCGCTTATGAGTGGTCTTTTAGCGACGCCAACCCCCCTGTCCACGCCTGGGCGACGCTGAGAGTCTATAAAATCGACGCCAAAACCACCGGCAAATACGACATTTCCTTTCTGCAGCAAATTTTCCACAAACTGCTGATTAATTTCACCTGGTGGGTCAACCGCAAGGACTCGAAAGGTCTCAATGTTTTTGAAGGGGGCTTTTTAGGTTTGGACAACATCAGCGTCTTCGATCGAAGCGCCAAGCTTCCGGAAGGGGGAAGGCTTGAACAGGCAGACGGCACATCCTGGATGGCTTTTTATTGCCTCACCATGATGAAAATAGCCCTCGAGCTGTCGAAGCATATTCCCAGCTATCAAGACAGCGCGACCAAGTTTTTCGAACACTTTCTGCGAATTGCCAATGCCATGACCGACTGCGGCCAAAGGGGCTATTCGCTATGGAATGAAGAAGAAGGATTTTTCTATGACGCCCTCAATTTGCCAAATGGCGATATCATCCCGATCAAGGTGCGGTCGCTCGTTGGATTGCTCCCCCTCTTCGCTGTCGAGACCATAGAACCTGAGATGCTCCGAAGCATGCCTGTCTTCGAACGGCGGATGGAGTGGTTCTTGGCCAATCGCCCCCATCTCTCCGGCAAAATGGCCTGTTCCCGGGAGCTTGGGGAAGATCAGCGGCGCTTGACGGCGATTATGACAGAAGATCAATTGAAAAGAGTTTTGAGCGTGATGCTTGACGAGGAGCGCTTCTTATCCGATTACGGCATTCGTTCAGTTTCGAAGTTTCACGATGAAAAGCCCTACACTCTGTCAATCGACGGGAAAAAATTCACCATCAACTATGAGCCGGGGGAATCTGAAAGCGGGCTTTTCGGCGGAAACTCCAACTGGCGGGGACCTGTTTGGTTTCCGATCAATTTTTTGATTATTGAATCTCTTCAGAAGTTCCACCACTACTACGGCGACACTCTTAAAGTCGAATGTCCCACCGGTTCGGGCAACTGGATGAATTTAACAGAAGTGGCCACAGATCTCTCTCAGCGCTTGATCCGCCTCTTTTTAAGAGATGAGCAGGGCAACAGGCCTATCTACGGCGCTATTGAAACGTTTCAGCAAGACCCTCACTGGAAAGACAACGTGCTGTTTAATGAATATTTCCACGGCGACACCGGCTTTGGCCTCGGCGCAAGCCACCAAACCGGGTGGACAGGTCTTGTCGTCAAGTTATTACAACAATCCGGAGGACAACAATATGAGCGAAACCGCCAATATGGGGACGCTTCCCGCAGTCGAGACCCCTCGAAGGTCAATTGACAAATGTTTAAAAGGCCAAAAAGCTCTGATTACGGGAGCTGATGCCGGGATCGGGCGGGGCGTAGCTGTCGCCTTAGCAGAGGCAGGAGCCGACGTCGTGGTTAACTATCACAAAGACGGCGATTCTGCAGAAGAGGTTGTTCAAGAGATAAAAAAAGCGGGAGGGCAAAACGTCTACGCCCACCAGGCCGATGTCTCAAAAGAAGAGGACGTCCTCGCAATGTACGAAAAGATGATAAAGGAGTTTGGAACCGTTGACATACTGGTGAGCAACGCCGGACTTCAATCAGACGCTCCCCTGGAAGAGATGACCTTGGCAAAATGGAATCTTGTGCTTGGGGTCAACCTGACGGGACAATTTCTTTGCTGCCGGGAAGCGGTCAAAGAGTTCAGGCGTCGCGGCGTCAAAAAAGAGATCTCCAGCGCCGCTGGAAAAATCATCTGTATGAGTTCCGTCCATCAAATCATCCCTTGGGCAGGACACATCAACTATGCCACGTCAAAAGGTGGGATTCACATGATGATGCAGACGCTGTCTCAAGAGGTGGCGCCCGATAAAATCAGAGTCAATAGCATTGCGCCGGGAGCGATCAAAACCAAGATCAACAAAGAAGCGTGGGACACCCCCGAGGCGCTGAACAAACTGCTCGAGCTGATCCCTTATAAGAGGATTGGCGAGCCGGAAGACATCGGCAAAGCGGCCGTCTGGCTCGCTTCCGACAACAGCGATTATGTCAATGGCACAACAATTTATGTGGATGGCGGCATGACGCTTTATCCAGGATTTGTCGATAACGGATAAGGAGCCCACAAATGTCTGAACAATTTGATATTATCATCATTGGCAGCGGAGCGGGAGGGGGAACCCTCGCCCACCACTTAGCGAGCCGATGCGAAAAAAAAATCCTCATTCTCGAAAGAGGAGACTACCTCCGCCGCGAAAAAGACAATTGGAGCTCCAAGGCTGTTTTCGCTGAAGAGAAATACCATACACATGAAACATGGATTGATAAGACGGGAAAAGAGTTTCGACCCGGCACCCACTACTATGTGGGAGGCAACACGAAAGTGTACGGGGCAGCGCTTATGCGCCTTAGGGAAAAAGACTTCGGGGAGGTGGTTCATCGCGACGGCGTTTCTCCGGCCTGGCCCCTCACCTATGAAGAGTTAAAGCCCTACTACCTTGAAGCGGAAAAGCTCTATCACGTCCACGGAGAAAGAGGAGAAGATCCCCTTGAGCCTCGCGACGACCATCCCTTTCCCTACCCCCCTGTCAAACACGAACCGAGAATTCAACAGCTCTCAGACGACCTAACGCGCCTAGGGCTCAAACCCTTCCACCTTCCTTTGGGACTCAAGCTCGACGAGTCCGACTGGCACAAAAGCCCTTGCATCAAGTGCAACACATGCGACGGGTTCCCCTGCCTTGTCGATGCCAAAGCCGACGCCCAAGTCGTTGCTGTGGACCCGGCGCTCAAAAAAGGGACGCTCACTTTGGAAACCAACTGCTATGTGTCGAAGCTTGAAACAGATGAAAGCGGCGCGCGCGTCACAAAAGTTCACGTTGAACGGGGCGGCGAAACGCTCACCTTCGAAGGAAAGATTGTGGTTGTCTCCTGCGGCGCAGTCAACTCAGCGGCTCTTTTGCTAAGATCAGCCAATGAACACCATCCCAATGGCCTTGCTAATCGCTCGGACGTCGTCGGGCGTCATTATATGTGCCACAACAACAGCGCCCTGATGGCGCTATCGTCTCAGCCAAATCGAACAAAATTCCAGAAGACTCTGGCCCTGACCGATTATTACTATGGATCAGACGACGATGACTATCCCCTCGGCCTGATTCAAATGCTCGGAAAATCAGATGCCGAAATGATGAAAGGCGACGCCCCTAAAATCACACCTCTCAAGGTTCTTGACGAGATGGCCACCCACTCCATCGATTTTTGGCTGACAACAGAAGATCTTCCCGATCCCAACAACCGGGTCACGTGGGATGAAAAAGGGAAAATTCATCTCACCTACACAGAAAACAACACCGAATCCCACCACAAACTGCTGAAAAAACTGGAAAGCATGTTAAGCCATATCGGCTGCCAATCAAAACTGATTCCCAATCATGTCTATTTAGGGAAAAAGATCCCTATCGCAGGGGTGGCCCATCAATGCGGAACGATCCGTTTTGGCGATGATCCGAGCCTATCTGCACTCGATCGAAATTGTAAAGCGCATGATCTGGAAAACCTCTACGTTGTCGACTCGAGCTTCTTTCCTTCGGCCTCTGCGGTGAACCCTTCGCTCACGATTATCGCAAATGCCATTCGAGTCGGGGATCACTTGCTCCAGGAAATCGGCGCGCAAAAAACAAGTGCTGCGTTTGCAAAATAATTGCCCCGGCATCAGAAGGGGGCATTGCCCCCTTTTTTCAATATCCAGCTTTAATTGAATTAATTACGTCAAGACCTGTTAAATAAGAAGACTCAAACGCCCCTTGAAATTAAGTCATCTCCCTGACACAATCCTAACTTGTGACAGATACAAATCAAAAAGAAACACGTATTCACGAAAACGGATTTGGGACATTTTCCGGGGTTTTCGTCCCCAATGTCACCATGATGTTTGGTGTGATTCTTTTTTTGAGGCTCACTCTCGTTCTCGGCTATTTGGGAATCTGGGAGTTTTTGTGCGTCATCGCTATCGGCCTTGCCGTGATGATCATCACCTCTCTTTCCATCTCATCTGTTGTCACCAATATGAAAGTGGGAGGGGGCGGCGCTTATTTCCTTTTATCCCGATCTTTGGGAATTGAAATAGGAGGGGCCCTCGGCATCGCCATTGTCTTGTCCCAAATGATTTCACTCTCCCTTGTCGTGACCGGTTTTGCCTACTCCATCACCAGTCTTTATCCCGATATTTCAGTGATCACCGTTGAAGTTGTCACAATGATTGGACTTCTGATCGTCAGTTCGGTCTCGGCTAACTTAGCGCTGAAAACGCAGCAACTTATTTTTTGGACACTTTGCGCCTCGATTCTTTCCATCCTCTTTTTTACAGTGCCGAGAACGGTCCCTCTGGACCTTAGGTACTACCCCGACGGCCTCACCTTTTGGCAAGGGTTTGCTATTTTTTACCCTGCATTTACGGGAATTGAAGCCGGTATGGCAATGTCGGGCAACTTAAAAGACCCTTCACGCTCTCTATCGAAAGGAAATTTTTGGTCCCTTCTGTTTTCGGCGGCCACCTATACCTCTCTTGCCCTCTTTCTGTGGTGGACCTTCACGCCAAGAGTCCTGCAATCTTCAGAGTTTTTATTGATCGATCAGTCGTCTGTCCCCTTCTTGATTTATATGGGCATCTGGCTCGCCACACTCTCAAGCGCCCTCGGCAATCTTTTAGGAGCCCCCCGCATGCTGCAGATGATCGCCGAAGATGGCATCGCGCCGGAATTTTTAAGCCGCACATTTGGCGCTCATAAAGAGCCTCGCTATTCGACAGCCGTCATTTTTTTCGCATCGCTTTGCCTCATCTTGACCACAACCATTGATCAAATTATTCCCATATTGACAATGATCTGCCTTCTCACTTACGGCTCCATGAACCTTGTTGCCGGTTTCGAGGAGTTGATCCACAGCCCGACGTGGAGGCCGACCGTTCGTACGCCGTGGCAGCTCAGTTTTGCGGGAGCTATTGCTTGTTACAGCTTAATGTTTTTGATCAATCCTCTCTTCGCCGGCGTTGCAATATTGATTGTTTTCGCCCTTTATATCGGCCTCAGGTGGCGCGGGTTCGATGTGAATTACCAAGATTTGGTCGACAATATCTTTTTCTTTTTCTCAAGAACCATTGTGTATCGCCTATCGGAAATGGAAGAGCACGCGACAACCTGGCACCCGCACATTCTGTTTGTCGCCAGATCCCCTATACAAAACGAAACCATGCTCCGCATCGCCCATGACATAACGCAGAGGAGCGGAATTTTGACCGCAGCCTCCATCGTCCCCGATTTTTGGTCCGACCCGGAACAAATTGACCAGCTCAAATCACGCGTCAAAGAGTGGATGGACGACAACCAGATAAGGGGATTTGCCGAAGTACAATCCTATGAATACTTTTATGACGGCGTCGAAGCCTTGATCAAATCTTATGGGATCGGCCCCCTGCAGCCCAACACTCTTTGGGTCCCGTCAGGCGAAACATTCGAAAGCGATATCGACGACATGATCCGTGTCGTGCATACCGCCCAGCAGAACAGCAAAAATTTGATCATCAGTTTCTTCGACCAAGAGGAAAACGAAAAGAAACCCTCGTTCGGACGAAAGCGGATCGATCTTTGGTGGGATTCGGACTCAAGAGACAGCTTTGAATTGATGATGAGCTATGTCCTGTCGTTAAGAACAGGCGCGATGTGGGCGAAACGGACAGTCAATTTGCGCACGACAGTTCCCGATAAAACAGCCAGAAGGCATCTCGAAGAGCATTTTCAGCAGCTTTTTGCCAACCTAAGGATTAAATTTAAGACAAAAATTGAAATTGAAACGGAAGGACAGCCTTATCAATTTTGGAAAAAACATTCGAGAAAAGCCGATTTAATCCTGGTTCCGCTAAAACCCATCACCGATTTTGAGGAAATCGACGACTATAAAGAGTATCTTCTTCGGATTTGGTTCAACCTGCCGCCGGAAATCCCTACTCTTGCCATCACTTCATACGACTCCCTTGATCACAAAGAGGTGTACTCTGGCTAGCACTTATTTAGACTCGCCGCGCTTGCTCGCAAGCATCGGCCTTTTGTTGCGATGAAAAAAACAACCTGTCTCCTTGTTGCCCTTCTTGTTTGGAGCTCGGCCCTTTCGGCCCGGCCAAGACTCATCCTTGGCTGCCGCGAAAATGCCGGCCTCTTCAGCATCTTATTCGATGTGACTTCCCTTTGTCTTCATTACGACCTGGGCGACTACGATGGAATCAAAGTTGACTTTCTTGGCAGCGGCCTTTACTACGACCCTGACGTTGGCTTCAATTGGTGGACCTATTATTTTGACCCAATCGCCGAAGGTCGACTCGATCATGCCAAAAGAATCGTGGGAAACCCCCCTTATTCAAAACCTCGTGAGATCGAGCAGCATACTCCTCGGAAAACCGTGTCTCAAATCATCGACCGTTACATCCATTTGAGAGAGGAGATTGCCGAGACGATCGATCAGTTCGCCCGTACGCATTTTACAGGTCGGCACGTCATTGGCCTTCACTACCGCGGGACCGACAAATACGAAGAGGCCCCAAGGGTCGCGTACTCAAAAGTCGTGGCTGAAATCCGCTCCTATTTGGATCAACACAGCTTTGACGAGTGCGTCGTCATTTTTGTTGCGACCGATGAAATGGCGTTTTTAACCAAAATGGTCGAGGAATTCGGCGACCGCGTTGTCTACTACGAAGATGCCTTTAGAGCCACAGACCACCTCCCCCTTCATAAAAATCCCGCACTGCCAAAATATCATATGGGTAAAGATGCTGTTATCGATTGCTACCTTTTATCCAAAACCGATATTTTATTTCGCACAAGCTCTAATTTGAGTTTATTCTCCACTTTTATCAATCCCGATTTGCCTGTCAGAATGTTGAATTACAGATACAAATCCCACACGATCTAATCGACGATCAGTTGCGAAGAAAGAAGCGATCACTCACAATGACCCAAAATGAGGAGAGGTGTCTATGGCGACAATTGCTGTTTTGATTCATGACGGATTCGAAGATTCCGAATACGTAAAACCCGCGGAAGCTTTTAAGGACCAGGGGCATGAAATCATCTGCCTCGGATTGGAAGAGGGAGCGGTTGTCAAGGGCAAAAAGGAAGGAACAGAAGTGACAATCTCCCGCTCTGTCGCTGCCGCCAACCCCGAGGAGTACGACGCGCTGCTCATTCCCGGAGGCTATGCACCCGACAAGCTGAGAGCTCATGCTGAACCGGTCGATTTTGTCGAAAAGTTTTTTGCGACCGGGAAGCCGATCTTTTCAATCTGCCACGGCCCTCAGCTTCTAATCTCGGCTCAGGTTTTAAAGGGCAAAACATGCACGGGATACCGCTCAATTGCTCAGGACATCAAAAATGCAGGGGCCCATTTCGTCGATCAAGAGGTTGTCGTCGACGGTAATTTGATCACAAGCCGTCAGCCAAGCGACATACCCGCATTCAACGAAGCGTGCCTGAAGGCTCTTTCCTAACGTTTCGAAAAGAGAGCCTCTTCGCTTCTTATGAGTCATGGGACCCGGGATTTTTTTCTAAAAAGTCCAACCGAAACTGCCGACCAAAGTGACGTTTTGGCGCTTTTGGATGCCATTCAAATCCTCAAGCAAAGGAAACCCGGCTCCTACTTGCAAGATAGCTCTTTCCGATGAAAGCCAAAGGGAAGGGGTCAGAACCAGTGCCTGCCCTCCGGAGTTGGGGTCGAAAACCCCTTCACTCGTGTTTTTTTGGGAATAGGTGCCGTCAAATTCAAATAGGAGGGCAGAAATCCAGCCCTTCCAGTCTGAAAGCAAACGGGCAAAACCAAACTGATAAAGAAGCTGTCCCCCCGTTCTGTCGGCGTTCAATGAAGGATAGACAACCCCGCCCAAGTTCGAAAAGAAAAACCACTCGACCGTCGTCCGATTGCAGGTCAGCCCGAGAAAATACCCCGGACTCCCCGCTCCTGTCGAAGGTTGCTTTTCTGCCGAACCTGTCGGAAATGACACATTGGCGACAACTGTTGCTTGGTCGATATGGCGGGCCGTGCTTTTGTTATAAAAGGCGTACTCTGCTTGTATATTAATGTCTTCAAATCCCGAGGCGCGTGAGTCGCCTTGCCGATAAATGGCAAAAGGAATAACAGCCAAGACAGCGACGTTGTCTGTGATTCCATAAACAAAATATGGCTCAAGGTCGACGAGGGAAAGGCACCGCCCTAAACCGTTGTCGGCGTATAAGTAAACTTGGGACTGTCCCTCATCGACTAAGAAATCGCCGAAACTCACCAATGTGCCGATTTGCTGGGAAGAAGGGAGTGAAAAATTACCGACGGGAGGAGGGGCTTCATCTCCGTGAATCGCCCCTAAAACCCAAAACAGAAAAAGCCAAATGATCCCATGCTTTAACACCTGCATTCCGAAATCAAACTCCTCGTCAGCGTTTCCCACATCATATTCACCCTTATCTATTTGCACAATATTCTTTATTTTTGCTATGAGCAAACTATTGAAGAAAGAGGGCGCAAGGTGGCATTTCTATCGAATATTTTTGATTGGTTCAAAAGAAGTCTTTGGCTCATCCCCCTTTCTATGACCCTCTCAGGCCTCTTACTAAGCATCGCCATGTTTCAATTGGACTGGCTTGTCTGGGACTCTCAAGTCCCCTTCTTAAGCACATCCTGGGGCGTCGACTCTGACGGGGTCCGGTCTCTTTTCATCAGCATCAGCGCCGCGATCATCACCGCAATGACGACCATTCTTTCGATAACGCTTCTGATTTTCACGGTTCTTTCCGGACAGTTTGGCGCTCATGTATTAAGAGTCTTTAAAATCCGCACGTTCAGCAAGTTTGTGATCGGCTGGTTTTCAGGAACCTACATCTATATTGTCTATTGCATCTACCGCATTGCAACGTCAGATCAAAACGGCTATGCCCCTCAGATTGCCTTGACAGTCGGCATCGTCTTGACACTATCGACAATTTTTCTTTTGATCTTATACATCCATTTTTTAGTCAGGCAAATCCAGGCGGGTACGGTCATTTCAGCGGTGTCGAAAGAGCTCAATGCGATGATAAAGAGCTACGAGCCATTTGAAAAAGAGAAAGAGATCTCACAAGATGGTTTTAAGGGACCTTTTGATTCTCTTTCACTCAACCAATCAGGATATCTCCAGTCGGTCGATAAAAATAAACTCCAAAGACTTGCAAAAGACAATAATATCGGCATCGAAATCCTTTATAGGATCGGACGATTCATTTTCAGCGGCGTCGAGTGCATCCGCATTTACAGCGTCGGCGACGTCTCCGAAGAGGTGCAAGAAGACATTCGGTCGTGTTTGATTGTCGGAGAAAAACGGATTCCCGTCGAGGATTTGGAATGCAACTTAGAGCTGCTCATTGAAATGATCTTGCGCGCCTTATCTCCCGGAATCAACGATCTTGTTTTGGCCAACCACTGCATTGACTTCCTCTGCGAATCAATCGCCTTGCTGATCAAAAAAGAGACGCCGACATCTTTCCATACAAGCGATAGCGGCGCTCTTCTTTTAGTCACAAAGGAATTCACAGTCGAAGGGTATCTAAGCGCCGCTCTCAACCCGATCAGACAGTACGCAACGCCTCACTGCACAACGGCAATCCGTCTGTTGGACAACCTCATCGCGATTGCAAAGATCGCCCCCAATGAGAAGAGGTTTTCTCTCATCGAACACCATTTTGAAACGACCTGGAATTCGGCGAAACAGCAGCAGACAAACGAAATGGATCTTCAGAGCCTCAACGAAAGAAAAGACCTGTTTGCTCATTGTAAAACAAGAAGCTGAAACGCCATCATCGCTAAAAAGGCAAGGGTGGTGGTCAGCCCGACAGCACTGTCGGACTCTGTTCCGAAGGCCTCGGCAATGAGCTCGGCAAAGACCATCCATATCATCGCCCCGGCAGCCAGTCCCAGTCCGACCGGGAGAAAAGGTCTGAAAACTTGGACAAAAAGATAGGCCGGCACTGCCATCAAAGGCTGTGGAAGACTCGAGAAAATGCTCCACCATGCCGCTTTGGGGACTGAAACGCCGCGCGGTATCAAAATCAAGCTGATCGCCAACCCTTCCGGGACGTTGTGGAGCGCAATCGCCGTGGCGATAAAGATGCCGAGAGTATCGGAATCGCCGAATGAAACGCCCACCCCAATCCCTTCTGCAAAAGAGTGGGCGGTCATGATCCCAAGAATTAAGATGGCCTTGACCGCATTGCCCTGAACAAGGCCGGCAAATTGCCTCTCTTCATTTTGCCCGAGACACCTCTTGCTCATCATAATGGCAAAAAGCCCAAGGCCCGCGCCGATCACCATCCTGAGCGGACTGTGAACGACAGCTTCGGCGATCAGCCCGTAACTGGCGGCGAGCATCAGCCCGCAGGCAAGCGCGTTCGATAGGCGCTGAACCTTTTGATCAACCTTACGGACAAACAGAAAGGGAAGGGCCCCGAGACCCGTCATAAGGGCCGTAATCAAAGCGGCAATAAAAACTGTCCAAATGTTGATCTCCATACAAGCCGTGTATAGACAGGAGTCCAAGATTTCGTCAAACTCTTCTTCGTCTTACCCGAAAAGAGGAAAGATTTTTGTATCGCCACAAAATTGATGCGAAAATCATCGTCTTTTTATCAAATCTCGCCGAAAGACCCCTTTATTCATGTAGGGGATGAAAGGCGATTAAATTTTTTTGCATTTTACCTTAAACACATTAGTGTTAAGCTGAATATGTTGCCTAAAGGCAACCGTGCAAGGTAGGACATCCCTCACGTAAACGCTTGTGGAGGGCATTCCAGTACTTAGTTAAAAAAGTTTTTGATCAAATTCGGCATTATAAGCGCCGCGATGAGCCGATTAAGATCGGCTCATCCCGGCGGCTTAGAATTCGAATTTGTAGAAAAACTTTTTATAAGGTGTACTAGCAGAGTGCCTAATGAACCAAGAATCCCCTTGCTTTAGCAAGAGAGAGCGTCAAATAGTGACTCGTACAACTTCACCATCAGGAGGAATTTTTGTATGATGAAAAGCACTTTCATTCAACTAGATAGCGCGTACCCAAGAATCTCGCACCTCGCCCAAGTCTTTCTCGGAAGCGTGTTCATGGCGCTGCTCGCCCAATTGGCCATCCCGTTAAAGCCGATCCCCATGTCGATGCAGACGCTTGGAGTCTTTCTGCTGCCGCTCTGTCTCGGCAAAAACCGCGCCGCCCTCGCTCTTATGCTCTATCTCGCGGAAGCGACACTCGGTCTCCCTGTGCTCGCGGGTTATAAAATGAACCCTTTTTGGCTGATGGGACCTACCGCAGGCTATCTGATCAGCTTTCCCATTGCCGCTTACGTCGTCGGACTCATCGTCGAAAAGGCCCCTTCCGCTTCCGTTTTCTGGATGGCGCTTGCTATTTTGGCCGGCCAAGTCGTGATCTATACCTTCGGCCTTTCGTTTTTAGCCTGTGCCATAGGATTCCATCAGGCGATTGCTGTCGGGTTGGTCCCTTTCATTCCCGTCAATTTTTATAAGCTGGGAATCGCGCTCGCGACATCTCGATTCATTCAAAAGGGCCTATGAATCCTTCTCATGGCATCAGTCACGTCTACCTCTATGCCGGCAAAGGCGCCTTTGGCACTTCTGTCAAAACCATGGAATCTTTCCTTGGGCGTTTTTACCCCTGGACCGTGACCCAGGTGACAGAAGATGAGTTCACACCAAGTGAGTGGAATCCTGAATGCTCGCTTTGCCTCTTTGTCGGGGGACACGCCAGTGAGCTCGAGTCAGCCTTGCAGGACCGGTTCGGCGCGTTCAAAACTTTCATCAACGCAGGGGGAAGAGCTCTGTTCACATGCGGCTCTTCTTATGCCGTGGCAAAAGAGCGCATTTTCTCCGGAGTCAAAAAGCAAAGCTCGATTCCTCTTTTTTCAGGAACCGCAGTCGGCCCCCTCTATCCCGAAAAAAAGGCCACTTGGATCAACCGGGCGATCCCTATTATTTGGAAAAAAACCGCATCCTGCGGGCACGCCGCCTTGCTTGGGGGAGGCCATTACGAGATTGAGGAATCGGAATCTGTGACTGTCTTGGCCTGCTATCAAAAGTGTGGACGGGTTGCCGCCTTCACCCACTCCATCGGAAAAGGTGTTGTGGGACAGACTATGGTCCACTTTGAAGAGGACGTCCAGATTGACAAGGAGTTCATCGAGACAATCGACGACACGTCAAAAGAAAAATTCCTCATCAGAAACGCCCGCCTGTTACAAGAACAAGATCAACTCTCACCCTCATTTTCTGTCCACTGCTTCGACAGCTTGATTGAAGCCCTTGACAACTTAAGGAACGCCACCTTCGGGTAAGCGTCGCAAACAAGGGTTTTTAAGATTCTCCCCGGTTTCAAGCCGCTTCCTTATTGATTCAAAAAGGTCAAGGGGTCCCGGGAACAAACCCTATGCGCCTTCAGCTTCCCTTTTTTTCCTCGACAAATAACGAATGATCTCGTAAACTATTGGTCCTTACGTACATATTTAACAAATAAGGTTTAAAAGATGAACACAGTAAATGCCGACAACTCGGAATGGCTTTCCAATTGCCTCAAGGGCTCGGCTGAAGCCTTCCCATATCGCATTAAAAAACGGGGAAAGGCTCATATTCTCAATAAAATTTACCTTCCAAGTGATCAAAATACGATCAATCCGTCCGATTTAAAACAACCTGCGCCCCGCTTTGTCGTCACAATCCCTGACGGACGGCGCCCATCGCCTAACCCAAACACGAGCAAGATCTCTCATATTTTAACCCGTCTGAAAAATGAATCATTTAGCACAAGAGCCTCCTCCTCAAGCCGAAAGTTCAAATCGCGCGTCGCCGTTGTGATTGCAACCAATCAGGTGAAGTCACTCGACTCGGAATACAACAAGGCTTTCATCTCCACGATCCGCAAGACTCATGATTTTGCCGGAACGGCGTCTCGACTGTTCGGTTTTATGTGGACTCCTGAGTATGTCCAAACCAGTTCCGCGAAAAATCCCTATCCGCCCCAAAAATGCTTTCGCATTTTAAAGGACCGCTCGAGGGAACAGGCGGAAAAGGTCCGGTCTTTAGTCGAAGAAAAAGAGGGACGCCTTCATCCCCACATCCGCTCTCAAATCCCCTACCGTCAAATTAGAGAAATACTTCTAACAATCAGCTACACGCGATCGTTTGTCACCTTTTTTGAAAGATCTGCCCCAAAAGCCCCGATTTACTTCACCACAATGGACAACGATTTCATCAGCTTAAGAATCGGAAACGGGGAGGGCATTTTTGAGAAAGCGTCCAACCTGATAGCCGAGAAGGAGAACCTTGTCTCGGTGATCGGAGCCGGGTATCAACCCACAGAGAATGAAAAGCCCATCATTCGGCTCGCAGTTAAAATCGATATGGCGGTGAGGGTGGCGATGACGCGGGTCATCCCCTACAGCGCCTATTGTCCTGAGCCTTTTTTGTGTGTCCTCGCAAGACGTCCTGGCGCCCCCAATCACATTCGAAAACTCACATTTAGAAGCTACAAAAAAGATCCTCTCGAAAGCAGGCGGATCATTGAGAATGGGAGAGATGCCGGCATTCTAGACGACCATATGGCTTTTATTCGGGACGGGATTGTGACAAGCTCCCCCGCCAGATGGAAGACTAAGAAAAATGACAGTTATCCTGTCTTGGACGCGAGAACTATCAAGGAAGAAGAGGTCCTAAAAGCCTTGCGAAATGTGTCGCAAGGTCATTATATTGAAAGAAAGTGGGCCATGCAAGTTTATTGCGCTCTCAAGTTCAAAACAGCAAGATATACTGACGCAACGGCCCCTATGATGCATATTTTTCGCCTCTTTGATCCCATATCGAGAATATACAATACGAATGGCGACTCTCCTGAAATTATCTTTGACTACGTGATGGAGAATTACAGCAATGATCTCAAAGATCTCGATAAAGACCAATTGAATGTTCTGATGACAGCCAGGAAATGTTTGGAAGATCTGCACATGGATGACGAAATGATTGACCTCGTTGTTGAGGCGGCCAGGGAATCCGGCTTCGCCATCTACGAAGAGTTGACTTACGCCACCGAAGATTCGTGATACACATTTTCAAAGCAATGACCTAATATTAGATTATGAAATCAACGCAAAAATTTTCATTTTATCATCCTTCGCCGAAAGACCCCTTCATTCATGAAGGGGATGTAAGGCGAAAAAGAGCCTTTGTTGTTTTTAAACAACATTGGCTCTTTTAGCTTTCCGGTTTTGTTTGGTTCTCAATGTATTTTTTGATCGTCTCTAAAGGAGCTCCACCGCACGTGCCGGCAAAATAGCTTGGCGACCAGAGGGCGCTTTTTTTGCATAGCCTGTGAA
>CAZVSU010000023.1:0-32836 GCA_964629645.1 uncultured bacterium
TCGAGCCCAAGCCATTGCAAGCTGGTGAGCCCTTTGAACGTTTCTTTATCGATCTCTGCGATCCGGTTGTGCTCGAGCGCAAGAACTTGCAAGCTGGTGAGCCCTTTGAACGTCTCTTTATCGATCTCTGCGATCCGGTTGTGCTCGAGCGCAAGCCCTCGCAAGCTGGTGAGCCCTTTGAACGTCTCTTTATCGATCTCTACGATCTGGTTGTGAGTGAGCAAAAGCGTTTGCAAGCTGACGAGTCCTTCAAAGCAATTTTTCGGTATGTATGAAATGCGGTTATCCGAAACGTCCAAGCGGACAGTAGAATTGAAACTGGATATCAATTCTTCGGGTAACTCGGTAAGCTCTAGATTCTTAAGAATAAGCTCCCTTTCTGATAGACTCGATTTATTCTCAACAATCCATAAAGCATTGCTTTCTAATTGTTTTAGATTTTGCGGCTGTTTAAAGGGAATCTTTTCGTGAAATGCTCTAAATCCCTTAGATAATAAAAAGATGTTATAGTTTTTGATGATCATTTCCCTTTCAAGAAAACCGTCGATTGTATGCGGGTCGGCATTGTTGGAAAATGGAGCCTTTGGGAATCTTTCGTTTTGGAAATTGATGAGTTCTTGCAAGATATTCAAGCTGCTTATCTGTTTATTATTTTTCATTAGCCGTTGTTTGACTACTTGAATGTGCGTGTTGAACCTTTCTTCGGGTAACCCTTTTTTGATAAAGCTTTTCTTAAGAGTATCCAAGCAGCGCTGAGAGTAAACATTTACAATGTAGGGATCTTGTGCAATAGTCTGAAAACGTTTGTTGACGTTTGCGAGACTGCGAGCTTCATCAGGCGCCATGGAAAAAATCAACAACAACACTTCGTCAGGCAGCCGCGATACCGGACTTTCTCCTGTTAATTGAAGCAACTCTTCTTCAGCTCTTTGACGCATGTCTTTCGGAATGTTCTGATCCCGTATTATTGCCTCGTATAGGCTTACTGTTTGATCTTGAGTTGTTTTTTTTGTGACCGATTCACCTGTTTCGGATTCGGTTTCATCAGCTGACCCGATCCGCCTTTTTTTAAGGTCTTCGACATCCTCAAAACCAGACTCGCGCTCCCTCTTAGCGCTTGATACAGCCTTTTGAATGATCTCGTCTTCAGGCTTTGTTTCCGGCTTCTCTAGTCTTTCAAAATCGTCTTTAGGGCTCAGATTTCCTATAGATTCCATAATTGATTACCTGTAAAATTGTTTATTATAACACCTATTATCACAATTAATTTATTATTAACTGAATTAGCATAAACTATTGGCGAAATATATGCAAATATTGTGTTTCGGTCCAGGACGCCTGCAGGAAGTGCCCTGCCGGCTATTTTTTCCAAAAGATGTCGGAGACAGGTTCTTTTTGGCTTGCGAGTTCCTGATAGGATATAGGGGTCATCTTATCCTGGATGAGGCGTTGGGGCTCGAAATGGAACCTTTCCATAAATGAGAGAAAATCGGAAGGCTCAAGTCCCCTCTCCTTCATCATTTCCGGTGAGTATTCGGTCAGGATGAGCGGCACATGCGTCAGCAGGTTTTGGGCGCCGCGCAAGGCAAAATACTCATACCCTTCAATGTCCATTTTGATGAACTTGACTTGTTCCGGAGAGATCTGCCTCTCTTGAAGAAACTGATCTAATGCGACTGTTTGGACCTGTTCTGTTGCTAGCCCCTCAGTGGGGAGCAGTGAGTGACGACCCAAATTCCCCTCTTTGTAACGATAAAGAGTTTTCGTATTGGTTTCTTCTGCTGCTGCAAGTTTGACGGGAGTGATATTTGTGAACCCATTTCGTTTCACATTTTCTGAAAGTAGTGAAAAATTCAGGGTATCGGGCTCAAAAGCGAATATCTGGAGTTTTGGGCCAAATTTTTTTGCGAGCATCACCGAATACCAGCCGATATTAGCGCCAATGTCGAGAAAGATATCGCCGTCTTCAAACCTAAGCTCGTTACACACATATTTTGTAAGCTCCGGTTCGTAGTCCCCTTTGCGGTAGATGGTCCGGCCGACACAATCGGGTGTTTTGAACTTAAATTGGGCGCGGTAGCGGCTTTCCTTTGCCACAAGATATTGACGCTTTAGTGCGAATCGTTGAATAAAATAAAGAACACTTTTGATATTCATGCCAGCCGTAAGTTGAGACAGTGTCGAATCAACAGTTTAGCAGAAATCACAAAATGAAGACCACGACTCTTTCTTGGGCACGGTCTCTCTTGTTTGCTCTTCAAATCTTCATCGCTTATAGTGAACGGCGATGACGATTCCTCTGTTCCATCCTTACGATTTTATTGTATCAAAAGTATATGTCGCTGCTTACGACAAAGAGAAAAAAAGGCGGGCGGATGGTCTGAGAGAAGAGCTCCTTTCATATGATGGGGTCGACCGAAAAATTATCGATTTGGGTGCAGGACAGGTGGTCGACACCTACCATTTTGACGCGGTCTCATTGACCCCTTTTTTGGAATCTTCCGATTTTTGGCACGCGGCCCACTCCCTCCCGCTACCTGAATACCGGCTCGAAAATCCTGGGGAAGAGACGATCTTGATTTCTTGGGGGAACAACTCTCTTTGTGAACTCAAATATAACGATATCATATGGTTTTTTCTCGCCTATGGATTTAACGTGAGGACCTATAACCATCCGGGATACGGCGCCAGCGAGAAGAACGGGCGAAGGTTAACGCCCGGCCTCGTGAACCGAGCGGGAGAAGCGGTCTATGACGACCTTCGTCGCGACCTCGGAGACGAAGCGCGCATTCTTCTCTATGGCATTTCGCTAGGGTCTTTTCCGATGACCCACCTTGCGTCGATAAAGACTGACGACAACATTGCTCTCATTCTTGACAGGACCCACTTAAGTTTGAGTGATACAGCAAGCAGGCTCATCGCAAGTAAAGGGCCTTTTTTTAAAAATGGGATCAGGGTCGCCACAAAGCGTCTTGTGAAGCGCTTCCATGAATATGCCAACGATGAAAAGATTCAGTCGTATACCGGTCCGCTGGCACTGCTCCATGGACGTGATGATGAGATGGTCAGCACCAGAGCGATCAAAGTTTTGGCGAGTTTGTATCTTTTTTCCAAAGAATGCGACGTGTCGCCCGAAGAGCTCGTCTACCTCATGCCTTGTGGACATGGTCACAAAACGTTGTCGTGGAACGAATCCCCTGACCCCGACATTCCCTCAATTGTGAATCAAGCTTTAGAAAGCCTCGGGTATCGGATGCAAGATTTAGATCCCGAGTGCGGAAGCAGTCTCTAAGACTCTATGTCGCCGTCTCTCTTTTTTCTGAATATTGCTTATAGAAGCTTATTATGCTAAACTAGCGGACAATTTAAGGATAATTTATGGAAATTCTTTTTTGGGGTTCGGCTTTATTTGGCACACTATTTTTTATAATCAAAACAATTTTTTCTTTTACAGGAATCGTCTCTGAAGAGTGCGACCACGCAGACGATCTCGATCACGGGTCCGATGAAGCCTTCAAGGTGGTCTCGCTTCATTCACTCACCGGTTTTTTGATGATGTTCGGTTGGGTGGGGCTAGCGGCCCGTGTCCAGCATGGCCTTATGCCAACACTTTCGATGGCGATGGCTTTCACAGCAGGCGTTCTGATGATGTTTGTGACGGCTTATCTGTTTAAATTGGCCACGCGCCTGACGAGCCCCGGTTCTACATTTCATATTGAAAACCTGATTGGCAAGAGAGGCTTTGTCTATCAAAAAATTCCTGCCGACGGAGCGGGAAAAATCCAAGTCACTGTCGAGACAATCTTGCGCGAGGTGCGCGCGGTTTCAGATGGGAATGAAGCGATCGCTTCCTTCACTGAGATTGAGATTGTCCGCATCATCAATAAAACAACAGTCGCAGTGCGACCTCTTTAAAAATAGGACATTCTATGGAACCAAATTCTCTCAACTTTACGCTCACATCGATCCTTTTTTTCGCGATTTTTATCTTTGCGACATTGACATTTTTAGCCCGTCTTTATCGTCGCTGCCCCTCCAATAAAATTCTTGTGATCTTTGGTAAAGTTTACGGAAACAAAGCGGCAAAATGCCTGCATGGCGGCGGAACATTCGTCTGGCCTTTAATTCAGGATTACGCTTATTTGGATTTAACTCCCCGCACAATCCATATTCCCCTGCAAGGAGCTCTTTCATTCCAAAATATTCGCATCAATGTCCCCAGCACCTTTACTGTCGCGATTGATACAACGAGCGAAAATATGAGCCAAGCCGCCATTCGTCTTCTCGGGCTCGATTCAAAAGACATTGAGTCGATGGCGACAGAGATTATCACCGGACAGCTTCGGTTGACTGTTGCGTCCCTTCGGATTGAAGAGATCAACCAAGACCGCGAGCGCTTTTTAGAATGCATCCGACACAACATTGAACCTGAACTATCTAAAATTGGCTTGGCGCTCATCAACGTGAATGTGACCGATATCACTGACGAAGCGGAGTATATTGAAAACATCGGGAAAAAGGCGGCGGCCACGGCAATCAATCAGGCGCTGATTGACGTTGCTGAACAAGAAAAATTGGGGGCTGTTGGTCAAGCGCTTGCGGAAAAAGAGCGGCGCATTTCAGTCGCCACTTATCAAGCAGAGGCTGTTGAAGGCGAGAACAGATCCCGC
Source organism: uncultured bacterium (assembly GCA_964629645.1). Classification (GTDB taxonomy): domain Bacteria; phylum Chlamydiota; class Chlamydiia; order Chlamydiales; family SLFE01; genus JAAKFL01. The sequence continues at coordinate 4,671 of CAZVSU010000023.1, forward strand.
GCTCTGATCGCTATGCACAATGCGGAGCTAGCAGAAAAGGAAGCCGAAGCCAAGCAAAGAAGCCAGATCGCTGAGCAACAGGCGCAGTCTAAAATTCAGGAAGCAAAAGCTCACGCCGAATCAAAACGCCTCGAAGCTGACGAGGTCGTCCCCAGAGAGATCGAGAAGCGAAAAGTCGCGATCGATGCCGAAGCGGCAGCTGAGAAAGCGAGAAAAGAAGCTGAAGGTCAGGCCGATGCCATCCTTGCGGTAAAAGGAGCGGAGGCAGCGGGAATCAAGAAACTTCTCGACGCGAAGGCAGAAGGGTACCAATCTCTTGTTCACGCTTGCGGCAACAATGCCCATGAAGCTAGCACACTGCTTATGATCGAAAAATTAGAGGATCTGGTGAAGCTTCAGACAGAGGCCATAAAAAACTTGAAGATTGACAAGATCACGGTCTGGGATGGAGGTCAGGGAGCCAACGGAAGCTCAACGGCACATTTTGTCAGCAGCCTAGTCAAATCTCTTCCCGCTCTTCACGACATCGCTAAGATGGCGGGAATAGAACTCCCTGAATATCTGGGGACGATTAAAAGTCCCGGAGTGTCTGAAGATTGTCTTCATGCTGAAAAAACAGGACTCAATTAAAGGATAAAACCAAAGGTTGGATCCGCGGCTGCGGCCAGTCATTTTTATGATTATGATCTCATCGCCACAAACTCAATCTTGTTCTCAACTGATGGATTTCGATGTGAACATCGAATTACAACAGCGATTGCGTGCAGGGATTGAATCGAGCTGGATGAAAAGCGTTGTCCTCCATTCTCATCTACCGGACCTGCAGCACGCCTGGATATTCGCACTCGCCTATATCGATGATGCACACTTCCATGAAACGATCACAGACGTCGTTTCAAAAGCATTAAAAGGAACCGTCGAACCCGAGCTTATCCTACGGTCCGACAGTTGTGAAGAGGTCTTATTTTTAAATAATAGTGTCCGCATTTCCCTTCGCCCTCTTATGCCGAAGTTGGAATCCATTGTTCAGTTTTATTCACATGTAAATTTTGAAGATAAAAACAACGAGCAGGCGCTCCTGTCTGCCTGCCGTGAAATTTTTGCACAGTTGAATGCCTTCTGCTCCTCTCGTCGCGCCTACCTGACCAGAAAAATAATTTATCACACTTGTCTTAAAGCGCAGGAGATATTTCCTAAATATTTGACAAATTCGACAAAGTCTCTTTTTTTTCTCACCGGAGTGACACTATCCCTCTACGAAATTTCGTCTTACGACAAGACAAAGAAAAGAAAGCATCAAAGCAAAAATTTCAAATTGATCTCCAAAATTATACAGACCACTGTCAACAGTCCTGACACCGTCAGCCCGAATATGGTGCGATTCAAGCCGGTGATCGAATCGCTGAGAGACATAGTCGATGAGATGGTATGGGATTTGAGCACGCAAGACCCAAGGCAAAAGAAGATTCCCTACAAAGATATCGCCGAAGCCATCACATTTATGGGTCAAGTTTTCTGTTCCGACTTAAAGAATTCAGAATCGTTAACCGCTGATGATACGGCTCGGTCCCAATCCTTCCATCGAGAAGCGATTATTTCATTCGGCAAAAAAAAATTGAAACGAAAAAAACAGATTGTCGCAGCACTTCATCATGAAGCGCTCACCGACACCCAGTTTGATGTGTTCAATTTCTACGACTTAGTGGAAACGCAAACAGACAAATGGACACATAAAGATGTGATCTACTGGCTCTCTCTTCAAAATGATTATGACGAATTACGTCCACTTTTTGAGGAATCAAAAATCGATGGTAAAAAATTCGGTCAACTCGATATCAAAAATATCGAAGATCAGTCCCTACCTTACGGCCTAAGCCTTAGGCTCAATAAGAAAAGGACTCAGCTTATCGACACCTTATATTTTTGGCATCAAAAACAATTTAATGACGTGCGGAATTGCCTGTATAAAACCCCATTCGCTAAGTGGTCGACATGGGATATTGCGGTGTGGCTTTATTCTTTGAATATGAGTGATGGATATGTCAACAGAGTCATCATGAAAAAATTAAAAGGGCAAACTCTTTTTCCTTCATTTCTCAAAGACATGCCTTCAAGAAGAAAACATATTTTGTCGACATTGCAGATCGATACGACCACAGAAAAGAAAAAACTGTTACGCGCGCTTAGCGATGTCAAGTATGTGAATAAATATTGAAGTCCTTTATGGTTAAAGGTACAATTTTTTAGAAGGAAAGAGCGCGCGAAACTTTCGAAGGGATCCCGCTGGATTCAATCTTTTTTGGATGACGTGATCTCTTTCGGGACCGGTTTTTTTCATGACGACGTAGAGGTTGTCCGATTCGGAAAAACGGACGATCCAAGATTGTTGAGGAGCATGTTTCAAAACTTCTTTGGCCTGATCTGTCGTCATGGGCCCAAGTGCAATCTGCTTGAGGTGGTCGTAGAGATTTCCCCCGTAAAAGGGATCGTCTAGGTTTGCATTGTAAGATATTTTGAGGTCGTGACGCAAAAGCGCGGTGAAGTGCTTGTTTAACCGATTGATGCGCGTGACCCCTACTTTTCCCATGTGATGATAGAAAACATACGGGGCTCCTGACGACGACTCTTTTGTCAGCCATGCTCCATAAGGCTCTCGTTCCAAAGCCTCGATAATTTTTGCGTGGCTAAAGGATTGAGGAAAGGGGATCACATCTAATTTTTTGAGGTTTCTCTCAACGATAAAGTCTGTCATCTCTCTCAGAACCGTCTCGTCAAAACCCAATGCCATGTCGGGATCGAAATCTTTCATTCCCTTTTCCATCTGTTTGAGAAGAAGATAATGATGGACGCCGTCACGTTTGTTGATGGAGAGTCCGGCTCCGATCTTATCGGATCTGTGAATGAGCCAAGTTCCCTCCGGCCGTCGGCTCAAAAAGTCTTCAAGTAAAGAAAGGTCCAAATTAAGGGGAAACGGTTCGACTTTAAGTTCCGCAATTTTTTCCTTCATTTCGCGGGTCATTCCCATGTAGGGACTTAATTTTGAGAGCAAATCGGCGCGCCCGCTTTCAAGATAGCCGATGATGGTCTCGGTTGTTTGGTGGATGAGGCTGAGCTGTTCTGATGCTATGGCCCCGCTTCTGTCTTTATAGCTCAGAATAAAATCTTGCATTTCCTTACTATAAACCAGATTCCATGAACCTCTTGGCTTCCTCAACAGATCGGCCCGCGCCTCTTTAAATCCCCGTTTGAGACGGTGTCTATCTGCAAATTCAAGTAAGGAAACAGCCTCTTCTTTAATCTCATCAACAAATCTCGGATCTTGATAATACCCTTGAGAATCAAATCGCTCGACCTTCGCCTTCGTAAGATCCGCTCCCAATTCTTGAATGGCCTCTATACCCTGACAAAACATGGTGAGAGTTGTCGCATAATGGCCGCTTTTGTCCGATATCTCTGTGATCTTCCCATTTTGTGCGATAAATTTACCTGCTGCAAGGACAGGAGCGCCGGCTAAAAAGCTCGTATGATTCAAGACTCCCCGCTCATACGGGGCAGCGTAGAGCTTTCCTCCCGGTTCTTGGACAAAGATATAAGACTCTCCCTCGCGGCAGTCAATGGGTCTATTCGAGCTTGCATTGTAGAGGAGGCCCTCTCGACAAACCAATTCGTAATCGGCTCTTTCATCTTCATTGAAGTAGGTCACCTTGCTGACTGAATGAATGTCGTGATCTTGGACAAATTCGGAACCGAGAGGTCTTTCCCCATTCCGTATTTTTGAAAGCCATGAAGAAAAAGAGTCCTGAATGCCATCATTTTGGGCCCATTCCTTCCACCAGGGCTCCAGATGGGGTCCATATCCGTGCTCGTCGTCTAAGTACTCTGCGCGATAAGGCCTGCCTAAAACTTTGGCCCCTCCCTCTTTTGGAATGAGGTCGCGCGCTCTTTCTGCAGCCCGCAAAAACTTATCGAGACGCGACTTGCGATAGTGTTCCGGTATTAAGTATCCCGCTCCGTCGTTTCCATATTTTGTTTTGAGGTTTTGAAAGGGGTTGGAATAGGTCACTTCGCCGGTTTTTGGGTTCTTTTGGATGGAAACAGCGGCCTCGTCAGCAGGGATTTTTTTATGCCTCACTTTCCCTTTATGCGTGACTTGAGAGATAAAAGGCGCACCCCCCCTCTCCTCGCATTGGTAAAGAAGCCATGTTCCTCTTTTTTCTCCGTACAAAAGCGCTTCGGCCGTCTCTTTTTTCATAATGCCGTGGTTTCTGAAATCTTGGACGAGGCCGTCAATTTGGTTCACCAAGGGGAAGTATCGAGTGACATTCCGAATATGACTAATCGAAGAGGGGTCGACAGGGAGGCTTTTAATCCCGTTTTCCTGCTTTTTCGAAAAAAAATAGGTGCCTGTTTTATCTTTTCTCAAAAGCCAAGTCCCAACGCAGTAGTCATCGAGCAGCCTTTCCGCTGTCTTATGGCCAAAGACTCCGACAAAATTGTTCTCGAAAAAATCGAGAACTGCGCGGTTGCTGCGACTTTCGATTTCTTTTTGAATCACACTTAATTGAACGTTGGCAATTTTTCGATCGAGAGGGCTTCGCCCCTTTTCTCTCGTCCGCATTTTGTATTCTTTGACAAGTGCATGAAGCTCTAAGTTCCCCTTTTTCGAGAGTGTGTGTGTCATCAAACGGCAAATAAAGGCTTTCTGCTCGTGCGACATTTCCGACCATTGCCCGCTGTTTTTGGTAACATTTTTGTGAAACTGCCGCTGAATATGAGCCGCTTCACGACTTTTTTTTTGTGTTATCGACTTTTTTGAAAGTGAACTTTCTTGAATCTTCAGTTCACCGAGAAAACGGGCCTCAGCCACTTTTTTTAATCGGCTGGCCTCCTTTTTTTCCTGGCTGAGAGCTTTTTGGGTGGCAGAGGGGGAAATAGGAGGGGGGTGAAGGTCAGATTTTTCCATTTTTTTTACTTTAATTATAATGAAAAACACTATTTTAATGGAACGTGAATTTAATACGAATTATCTTGTTGAAAAATTATACTTTTAAATGATGTGACTCATCAGAATATTCTAGTTCCAAAAACAGGCGATGCATGTCGCTAGACTCATAGGGAGCGACACCGTGCAGTTTGTGAACCTGCTCAAAGTATTGGTGCAATTCATATCGTTTGGGTTGAATCCAGGATTTGAGCCATTCGATTTCTTCGCTATTGTAGCCGACATCTCCCCTTAAAAACTTAAGTTGCGTGAGCATTCTTTTGAGGTCGGAGCGCTTGAGGTCTTTGGACGAAAAGGGCGCGTGCCCCTGAGCCACAATGGCACCGGTTGTGATGTCGATCAGTCCGTATTTAATCTCAGTGGTGATCTCTTCCCGCTCTTTCTCCAGCCTTGTTCTCCACCACTCCGCTTCTTTTTGAGTCAGGAGTATCAATCGGCAGCCTCTTCCCTTTTCTAAGATGACAAGCGCTTCAAGCAAAGGAATTTGATAGGGGCCAAACGGTTCAACGGGAGAGCCGTTGTCTGCTTCGATATCATGCATATTCTTTGTGGTATAGAGGGAAGAGGCGATCTTTTCGGCGATCTGAGCGGTGATAAACGATTCGGCGCGGCTCAGGATATCCCTTAGCGAATAGATCGGAGGAATCGACCCTATGACCATCCTTTTAAAAAGTCCGGTCATTCCGCAATCGGCCGGATGCAAAGCAGTTTTCAACCACTCGGTCGTTCTTAAATCGAGACTGTTTTGGGTCCAAGGGATGGTGCGCTGCGGGATCGATTCTCTCCCCTCTAGCGTTGTGTCTTGCTCAAGTTCTTGCTCAAGTTCTTGTTCTTGCTCCACTTCCTGCTCTTGCTCGTCTTCCATTTCAACGCTCACATCCACCTGAACTTCTCGGTCGAGAGTATCAAGACCGGCAAAGTCATAGTGTCCGTCAACAGAATAGACATGAACTGTTTTGGGATAATCGCCCCCGCCGACCATATCCAGATCGTCTTTAAGGTGGGGAAAGGCAGCGCCGATCTGAGTCCGAAGCGCATCGATCACTTTGTTGGGGTCAACCTGCTCGTCAATATGTCCGAAGAGCTTGAAAGGATCATCTTCGACCTTTCGGAGAAGATGTGCTTGATGTTGAGGATCGTTCATGATCTCGATGAGGTCATCAACGCTCCGAGCATTTAAGGCGGCCTCTAAAATTGAGCGCCTTGGGATATCGGCAAGCTTTTGCTTATCCGCCTGGAAATAATCGTGTGGCAAAGAAGAGCTTAGCTCTGAGCTTTCCTGATTGATGACAGAAAAGGTGACAACACTCCTGACTTTTTCGTTCAGGCTTTTAGGATCGTGAGCCTCAAAAATTTTACCGAAGACTCTTGTTGTTGCCCCGATCATCAGCTTCTGCCCGTCGGTATTGAGCCCCCTCATTCTCCAAATGGCCTGTGCAAGCTCATTGAACTTGAGATCGTCTCCCACGGTGACGAGTCCGACGGCTCCTTTCATCTGGGGGATATCGGCTGCGTAGGTTTGGGGTTGGGCGAAATAGGACAGCCTCCGCTCCGGCAGGACCGAACTTGCCTCGAAGTGGATGGGGTGTCGGCTTCCTTTTTCCAACATCATAAGAGTGCTTCCCTGATAAAAGGCGATCCCGTCGATATCGCTGCGGGAGCTTTCTACGTAGCGCAGTAATCTCATAGCAACGTCTAAACTTCCTATCCCGTTCAGCACCGCTCCCCTGTCAATTAAAGCGCGAGCGCTCGTTTGGTTTGCGTCAAAAAAATGCTCTATGATCTCGCCTAGGATTTCACCTGGTGACGGGGTCTTGAACTCAATGAAATTCACAGCCTTGTTTTCGATTGCTGCGATCGTTTCGCCATCTGTTCCGGGATCGGGAACTAATGTTGTCTGCGTCGGATAACAGCCGCGGTTATAGGGAGTGCCCGTGTAAGAGTAAAAGGAGGCAAACATAGAGCCGAAGTTCGATGCGTTACTTGACAGGTTCCACTCGTAGTACTTGATATCTGGGGCCACCCTATCGCGAACGTACCTCAAGACGAATCGATCGCTTTTTTGAAGCTCTGTGTAAAGAGCGTGGGGGTCGTAGGTCGCTAACTTCGATAATTGACATCCATTTGTTACCAATTTAAAAAAATGTCCCTCTGGGGTTTCATCGAGCGAACACTGCAGGAATTTGGCTTGGCACGCTCCCTTCGTTTTGAGACTGCGAAGCAGCGCCTCGGTTTGATCAAAAGTCAGGCGGTCATGTGCGAATAAAAGGGCTGTTTTGACCAAAGCCTCGTAAGGACTTTGAATCGCCGAGGTTTCTAGCGGATTGTCGTTGCCGGCACTCGGCCTGGCATATTCGCCATTGCCTTCTTTTGATGGATTAAAATCGACATGGATGGTTTTTTCTAAAGCAGAAGGGAGCAAGACAGTGAGCAAACCTTTGGTGAGGGCAAAGGTCTCTTTATGAGGGGATGAGACGACCAAATCGGGAATGGTGAGGGCTGTTCCCATATAGTAATCTTTCAAAAGTTTTTTTGATTCGTAAGTGATGCCCGGCACTTTCCCCGCCATTTTTTCCGCAAAGACAGGGAGAATCTTTTCCCGGTAGACAGACCGCTCTAGCGGTGTCGGCAGCGGAGCTTTGATGGTCAGAAATGTCTCAAAATAAGGATCGCCAAGAAGCTCCAGCAAGACCTCTTCGACAATTTTGATCCGAGAAGGACTTAGGATTTTCCACTTTCCAATGGGGTGGTTAAGTTCTTTTCGATTGTCGAAAGCCACGTGCGTCTCGTCAATACAACCGACACCTTTTGTCAAAAGAAGGATTTTGCGGAAAAGATCAAGGCGCCGTTTCCAGCCTTTTAAATCGGAGCGTTTCTCTTTGTCGCCGAAGTCGAAAGCGCACTCGATGAAACAAAGCTCAAGGGCTTGCAGGTTTTCCTTGGTCATATTAATCTGGCCGCGCGTTTCAATTGACTCCCGAAGCGCGTGATGCAAAACAGTCAGTGTTTCTTCTGTGAATGGATAGGAACGTGAAAACGGAAGAGCAAGCGATCGTTGAGAGAAGATCTCTCTTGCGCTGCGACTGGCCTCTGCGATATTTGTCTTGGCGACAGGCGCCGGCCAGATATTGATCATCGCTTTGTCGCCATTTGCCGAAAAGTAGTTGATCAAACGGTTCCCGTAGGTCGTTTTTCCGCTGCCGGGTATCATCTCGACAACTTGACGGCCATCTTCTGCGTAAAGCATCTTATCGATCTGCACCGATTGTTTTTGACGCAAAGATTTGTTTGTCTTGGCTTCAAAAATCATTTTCCCTTTCGCCAAGTGCTCATAAACCCCGTCAAAATTGTAGACCTTGCGCCTTTTGAGCTCTGCGCCTAAGATGTTTGCGGCCCCTTCATCAGATGCGCTTTGGATCTGGCCCAAAACATCAAAGAGTCTCACAAAGCGGCTGGCAAGATGGTAGTAAAGGTGCATCATCGTCTTGAGTGTCGGAATTTGCTCTTCCGTAAGACGCGTCGGGCCTTTCAACGAGGTCAATACATTCTGCGCGAAGGCTTCTTCGATATCCTCAAATGAAAGATATTTCGCTTGGCGACTCATTTTTGTCAGGCGATTGCTAAGCGCCTCTTCCTCGTTTTCCTGCCTTTTTGTTTGATTGACGAATTCTTCGATCCGACGTCTCGAATCAGCACATTTCTTCTGAACCTTTTTTTGAAAGGAAATGAGCTCATCAAGGACCTTGGAAAGAGGCTGTTTTAACTGATAGGTCGCTTTTTGTTCGATTGGACGGGATTGATAATCCACAAGGCTTTGATTCAGCTTATCAAAAGCTGCGCTGAGTGTAGAATCGACGGAGTGTAGGGAATAAAGAGCGATCTCTTTTTGTTTGTCGCCGCTTATGGTCTCTTGTTTAAAAAAGCGGTCAAAAAGCCGTTCAGAGACAGCATTCAACTGCTCCTCTTGTCGAAGCAAAAGGGAGCGGCTGTCTCCTGTCAACTCGATTCTGTTGTCGAACCTTGAGTCTTCTTTCCGATGCGCTTCTTTTGTCTTCCTGTCCGCTTGCCGGTATCGACGATTATCATAGAAACGCTTCCCCTTTAAAGCCGCATTGGCCAGGGACTGCAAGCGGTAGAGTGCACCAAGTCCTGTGGCTTCTTTGACTGCCATATCGAGATAGGAGACGCTGCCTTGCGCAACCATGTTTTTGGCCAATTCAAAACCGTTTTTCATTGCAATTGATGTGATCGAGACTTCCTTCACACTCTTTTGGCAGATTTTGAGAAGACTTGTGAGTGTCGAGTCTAAATAAGGGCCCGGATGAAAGAATTTTCTTGGAAGGGCCTGGCGAATCATACGGTCGAATGTCGTTTCGGAGCAGACAGTGTGTCCTGCTGCTATCAGTGAGAGAGCCAGTACTCGGCCTTCGGTTCCGTTATCGTAGAACAGGTTGAGGATCTCGACATCTAAGGGACCAGCTTTCGCCTGTGTGGAAAGGGTTTCTGCGATTTTTTTCCTCAATCGCCCTCTTTTAAGCGCCCCTTGCTGCTTAAGCGTCCATTCGACGGCCCACCCCGCCCGCTTTTGCATCAGGTTGTCGCAAGGCTCTTTTAAAGATGAGCTGATTTGCAAAAATTCGACAACATCTCTTTCAACCTCCGGGTCGTTTTCCAAAAACGCGCCGTATTCCTTTTGCATCGAAAGCAGCTTGGAGTAGGAGTCGCTCCATTCGTCTATCGTTGCAAACCACCGGCTCATCAAATCCTCGACAGGCTCTCTTTGACTTTCTGCTTCTTTTATTGCCTCGAACACTCCTTTATTCGCCTTCATGAGGGCATCCAATTTCTTTTCATAATGAGTCATCGTGCGATGAAAATGAAGAAGTTGAGACAGCCTGTCCGGGCCTGGGAGCGTTTTTTTCAACTTGCGGCCCATGCCTGTTAGAACTTTGATTAACTCCAACAACTGGGCGTCGTCAATATTTTTAACTTTTCCGGTGACAAGGCCAAGGTTCTTGCGAAATTGCATGGCAAGGGTTTCATACCGAGAATCGAGGGGGTGCACGTCTGAAAGAGCCAGTCTGTAAAAAGAGAGGAAGCAGCTCTTAAAGTTTTCCGGTGTCAAGTCGATGAGCTCCGCTGAGAGAGTTGCAAGCTGATCCTCTTCCCATTTTGCACTTAGCTCAGTCAGGTCCAGCTGCTGAGCTAAAGGATGGTTGGCATAGGCTCTTAAGTCGTGCAAGATCTTCTCGACAATTCCTTTGTCGCAACTGAGGGAATCGAAATCGATCGTGCTCAGCATCCATCCGGCCAGGTTTTGGGGCAGAAGGTTAACATTGCCTTCTGTATTCTGACGATCTCTGACCCAAAATTCGAAGGCTTCGGCCACCTCAAGCATGAGCGGATTGGCGCCGTTTAAGCTTGCTTTAAGTTCATTGAAACGAACGAGCAATTTCGGAAACATCACGACATTTTCCGCAAGCCAGCGGGCAATCGGTTGAGGGACACCCGAAAGACTGGAGGCCAGCCCCGAGGAAAAAAAGCATTTGCCCGATTCCGCGAGTGCATGCAGGACCATCAATTCCGAAAAAGCAGACATCGCGTTATCTTCGGGACATCGAGCGAGTCTGTTTAAGTAATTCGTGTACTTGATCTGCACTGCCAGCCATTCGATCAGCTCTTGAGTCCCCGCATCTTGGGGTTCTTGCTGTAAAATGACACGGTTGCGTTCTTTAAGCGCGGCAAGTCTGAGTGTGATCTCCTCGCTTTGACTCCCTTGGATCAGCAAAAGAGCGGTGATGATCAGCTGGCAGCGCGCCATCAGGGTTTCGGAAAAAGGTTCTATTGAACCATAGGTCTCGAGCTTTTTCAAACTCCCAAGCGCTTCGCTCATGTCACCGCGGCAAATCTGAAGGATCGCGAGGTAGCCGACCGCTTCAGGGTCCTGGCTTGTCAGCACCCCTTCTTCAAAGTCGTAGCCATAAACGCGCGTTTTTTCGTCACTGCAAGGGGGTATAAGGCTGGCAATCAGTTGGTCGATGAAAGGAGAGCTGCTCTTCTCCATCAATCCCTTGTACAAAAGTTCAAGGGTCATCTGCTGCAAGGACATCTCCGGCATCAAAACTTTCTTTTTCTTTTTGCGATTTTCAACAATGAGGTATTGACCAAACGCAGTCAAACGATCGTCTTTTTGTTTAGAGGCGATCATAGATCCGGCATATGCGCCGTTTTCACAAACGGCCCTTGGAACACCCTCAATCATCTGAATGGAAAACTGCAGATCAAGGCGGCTCATTTCGATGCGGGCCAACTTCCCCTTCACCCCGTCAAAATTTGAGTAGAATGTTAAAGAGCTGAGCGGCTGGAACCAGCCGAGAAGAGAAAGCCCGCCGCCTGCAAAATCGAACGTCGACTCTTGCAGAAAAACACCGTTGATCATCAGCTCAGTGTCGACAATTTGATAATCGGTTCCCTCCTCGCGGTCCGTTATTTCCACAGTGTAGCGTGCGATCATCTCCTGATCGCGGAAGTGAAGAATTTTCGGATTCTCTCTGTCTTCTTCAATCCAAAGCACATCGCCCTCTTTATAAAGAGGCGGCTTGACTTTCATGTGGAGATTGTTGACAAAACGGTATCTCACTCCCTCGATTTTTTTGAACAGAATGAAATGCACATTGCTCAGAATGTCCAACTCGATATCATGGTTCGGATAATACCGTATTTTGCCGAGCTCATAATAATCCTGAACCTCCTGATCGAGCGTCAGAATTTTGCTCAAAGCCTCCGACACTTTCTTGTCTAGATAACGGTATTTTGTCACCTGATGGCGATGCAGGTCGATCTCAAAACGTCCCTTGTTGTAATAGGGATAGCGCCCTTCCCATGCCCCTTCCAGCGCATTGTCGTCAAGTCCGACTGCCTTTAAAGAGACAGTGTCTAAAGTAAGAGTCTTCAAAACTTGATGCCGAAACGCATCCTCGCTCTCCATAGCTTCTTTGAGACTAAAGCTCCAGGTGTAAATCACTTCAAGAGCGCGCCGCCCTTCATTCGTCTCCGAAAGATCGTGCAAAGCGCTTGCGTTTGTCTGGGCATAAGCAAGCCGCGCAATGTCTTGCATAACCACCTCCCGAAAAGCTCCGGTCACGTCACCACTTTGAAATGGGTGATAAGAGGCCACAAGGGTGACAAGGACGGCGGTTAACCCGTCTTGCGCGTTCCCGAGTTGTCTCTTTTTGGGAGGCAATCCCCGAAAATAGTCGCAGGCTGTCCCGCGAAGTTTGGCCCTAAAATCGGGAAAATGGGACTCGTTTTTGCGCAAAAGATCCACACACTGTTCGGAAAGCTCGATACCGACTCTGCAAAGATAAAGGTAAACAGCCCAGTTTTTCCCCTCAAAATGTTCCAATGCCCTTTTGAAGAAGCACCCGAAATCTTTGGTCGACCCTGGATTCTCAGTCAATGCAGCGCGAATAAGACGGGGGTGGTTCACCACCGATTCAAACAGCCAGAGGAAATCAGCCTCATTGAGACGGTCAAGAGATCGACTAAAAAGACTCATGCAATGGATGATGCGGTCAGCGTCTACGGTTTTGACCATCTCGAGCCGTTTTTTAAAATGGACTTCGTAAGGTCGATCTAAAGCGCACTTCCATTTGGGACCCTCGATCATAATCCGGCTTTGCGTTCGTTTTGTCGTGATCGATCGTTGGGCAGTCAGGGACCTTGGTGTCGTAAAGAGTGAAAACTTGTTCCCTTTTCTGATGCGGGCAGAACTTGTTCGGTATTTCCAGAAACTCGGAAAATTAGGAGGCTGGAGGCTGAGAGCTGGCTCCACGTTTTGAGTCGTCATGCGAGGCGCTGTCCAACGATATAAAGATTCAAAAGGTTTTAGAAAACCTTTGAGCTCTCTTTTTTCATATCCGGGGTAGGCGTCAAGAGGGAAAAATGTCATCCCAACGCGAGAATCTAAATCGAGCTTGGATGTTGAAAAAAACCGGCAATCCAGACGGGTCTTAAGAAGCTGGTTCGACATAAAATAGGAAAGCCTCATGAGATAAAAGGGCCTAGGGAGCACCCCTTTTCTTTGTCCATCCGATTCTCTTTCGATGATGGGGTGGTCGTAAAGCAGATGGACGTATTTATCGAACTGGTGCGCATCCTCCGGAACGCCGCGCATCTGAAGGCGCTGCTTGATCTCCGGCCGGTCTAGCAGCCTCGTGAAATACGCGATGTCGTTTTGAAAATGGAAACTCATTCTATCGATCCCACTGTCCTTATAGAGGTCTTTTCTTAAGGCGCCTCTTGAAAAAAAGCGGCTGCTTAAATAGCCGCCTTTATCAGCGTCATCATATTTTTTGAATGGATCCAGATCAAAATACCGGGCAAGGGCCTCCCACTTACTGCGGCTTCTATAATCATGGAAACGAACGAAAGAGCGCCCCATATATTTCATAAGACCGACGCCATTAGGTCCAAATTTGGCGGGAATCACAGCCTCAGGACAGCGTCTTGCGAGGCAGTCGATGATCGCGACAAAGGAAAACATCGTGACAAGTGACTCTAAGAATTCGTGTTCGATCACAGATGTCTTATTGTTTTGAGCGATGCGGTAAAACGCGATCATCAGTTCGTGAAGCTGCTCAAGCACCCCTTCTGGAGAATCGATTTCATACCAAAGTTGTCCCGTTTTTTCGTTCGGAAGGGGGAGCGAGCGCATTTGCCGGTGGAAAAAATGGAGCCCCATTTGGGACTTCACCACTTCAATTTCTTCATCACCCTTTGGGAGCCAATGCTCCTCAAGTTGACCCAGCCAACGATTAAGCTCATGCGTGAGAGTGTCTTTTGTGAGGGCCATCTCTTTCGGCTTGGGCAGCGACAAAAAGTTAGCGAAAGGATTTTTGACATCAATTGTTTCAATGGCCTCCCTTTCAAGGGTGTGGCGATGAGGAACACGGATTAAGGGCTTGCCCGCACTTTTTTTCTTGAACATCGGAACAGCGACATCGATGCTGCCCTTTCTTGTGAGGTAGCTGTGAACAGGGCGTAGTTTCTTGACGGCCGAATGAACGATCTCATCATCGATGAGAAAGTGGGCCGCAACTTTCATCAAATTGATACCGACTCTCCACATCATGAGGTCGACTGTTTCACCGACAAGTCCGAAGACGGCAAGAACTGGTTCTATTAAAGAAGATGGGATGATCCGTTCCAAGATGTCGCGGCCGAATAAAAAGTAAAGAAGCGCGATCCCTTTTGCGCCTATCCAAGTATTGGATAGCTGCGGGACGTATTGTATGAGATAGGCCGTCCCCATGCGTACCTTCATCGAAAGGAACATCACAAACCGGATCACTTTGATGATTTTTGCCAAAAGCTTAACCGCATAAAGAAGAGAAACCCTTGGGTTTTCGAGAGAGTCAAGACCAAAAATATCGAGCAAGCGATCGGTTTTTACGTCTGTTGTGGACCGAAAATCGCTCCCCTCAATTTGAACCTGAGGAATCAACTCTTCGATCATATCCTTAATCATCCCGGCGCACTCATTCCCAAGGGCAGACTGGCAGAGCTCCTGAATGATCTCGATGCTTTCGCTTGAGGTCCCTGTCATTTGTAAAAGCTCTGCGATATAGGACTGGATTTCGGGTGGGATCACCATGGAGCGGTTGACAGTTCGTTTCACTTCGTTTTTCTTTAGCGCAAGGCGCACTTCAGAGACTGAGCCATATATTTCTTTCAGCTTATCGAAACTTATCTCGCCCTTTTTATAGAGGGAGACGCCGCTTGTGACCACTTGCTGACACGTAGACTCAAGAAGGGAGGCGACATTTTTATTTTTGACTAGGTCCATCTGTTTGATGACTTTGGGCCAGACGTTCACAAGAAACGCATAAGGGACTTCGAAGTCGAATTCTCTTTCGAGCCTTTCGGGATTCAGTCCCTCTTCGAAAAAAACATGAATTTTCAACCAGTCTGATATTTTATCCCTTATTTTGATCTGTTGAGGGAAAAGTCTCTCTAAAGCGGCCTTCTTTGGCGGTCCCAATGCTGCGACCAGCGATTGCATCACGTCGTCTAAACAAAAACTTGTCCCCTTGTTCCAATGGGGCCAAGACTGTGGCTTAAGAAGGGAAAGAAAAAGCTCAAAGGACACCTTTTCAGGATCGATCTCGTCAAAGACCAATGGCAGATAAAGACCGCGGCCTGACTCTATTTTGGTGCTTGGGTGAATATCGCCCTGACGATCGCTCGTGACCAATTTCACGGTCAATTTGCCTGACTCTTTTTTTATGATTTCGATCCAAAAGTGGTTTCCTCTCGGCAATACAATTCCAAGCGATTCCATACCTAGGAGCATGGTGTTTGACAGATACTGGCTATTTTGGTCGATTTCCCATTTGATCCTGTCTTCGGCCTCCCCTCTGCAAAGTTCCAAAACTCTTTTGATTTGGGTGGCTAAAGCCGTCTCGAGACCGTGGCTGGCGACATCGCGATAGATCTTTTCTGCGAGTTTGATCGTCTCTTCATCGCGATCTTTGCCGAAGAGAACTTCCAAAAGGTCTTCACGGCTGTTCGCGCCCAGCTTTCTGAAGACCGACTCCGGTACAACTGAAGCGATAAAGCTCTGGAACCCTTCAAAAATATCAATCACCGGTTTGACCCCGTCATGAACCCGTTGACATTCCGCATTGACTATGAGATTCAGGTGGGAGTACTCATCAGCATATTTTTCCCTCAAAGTGTTAATCAGCGTCTCTTCATCCGCTTCGAAAAGAAGACGGAAGAGATCGCCCGGCAAAGTCTTTTCAAAAAATTCTGCGGCTTTCCCTCTGATCAATGCCTCATTCTTTTTTCCTATCTGCCCTGTGTACACAAAAGTGTCGCCCACACCAAGATCCCGTACTTTTTGGCATAACTCTCCTGACTTTTGTCTCAGGAATTCCTTTCGGCTCTCCTCATCGCAAGCCTCTCGAATGAGGGTCTCATAGTCACCCTGTCTTTCAAAGGCTTCGGCGAGTGCTGTCTGAAAGTTTGGGGGAAGGGCCGCCCCTAACTCTCGTTGTTCAAAATAGGCGTCAAGGGCTTTGAGGTAAGAGAGAGAGGCTTTCGTATCATTGAGCCTTGTATTCCCAAAATGAGCTGCGAGATCGCCAAAATCGACTTCGAAATCGGCCTCATCTTTCTTTAACGCCGAAAGGGCCAGGAGCTCTTCAGGATTTGAGAAGGGAGGATTTTCGACCCGAGTGGCCTCAACTGACTCACCTAGCCACTCATTAAACAGCTCTTCTTCTCTCTCCGGTGCTACGGCATCATCATTTTTTCTTTTGAAAATCGAGCTGATTTGATTCACTGTCCGTGAAAGCGTCTTCACGTTCCGACTGTGAACGGCGTAGTGGCGATAAATCGTTTTGCTTTCTGCCAAAACCCCATGCTTAAGGGCCTTGAGACAGCGCAAGGCAGCCCTCGTCACTTTATTTTGCGTCACAGAACGGCCCGCGGCCGAAGCCACAAAATAAGCGGAAGCTCCAAAACGGGAAAATATTGAGGTAAAAACGAATTGATTCATGTCATAAAAAATTAGTTATATTAAGAGTACTAAAGAAATGTTAAGATAGAATAAATTATTCGGGCTTTTCCCAGCCCCCGCCAAGTGCGCGGTAGGTGGCAATGAGACTCAAAGCGATGCGGCCCCGGCTAATGGCGAGCTGCTCTTCTTCGTTGACTCTGGCTTCTTCTGTATTAAGTACACGGGTATAGTCGACAAAACCTTCGACATATTGCGTCCTGGCGACCTCTGCAGCTCTTACAGCCGCTGAGACGCTTTCTAAGCGGAAATCGGCCTCTTCCTGGAATTTGACGGTGCCGATCAAACCGTCTTCGACTTCTTGGTAGGCTGCCAAGACGGTATTTCGGTAATCGAGAAGCCGTTCGTAAAACGTTGTGTACTCAAAATAAACGCGGTTTTTAAGACGGCCATAGTTGAGCACTTTCCATGCGAAACTAGGGCCTAAAAGATAGGTAAAGCTATCGCCGCTCAAGAGTTTCCCCCCTCCCCCCGAGGCTGTCGTATCGGTGCCCTCGCTTGAATCGAAACCAATGAACCCGCCGATCGAGATGCGAGGCAGAAGATCAGAGACTGCGACTCCAATGCGAGCGCTTTGTGACGCGGCTAAATAAAGCGCCCGCCTGACGTCGGGCCGGCGGCAAAGCAGCTCCGCGGGAATGCCAACGGCCACTTCCGCGGGAGGCTCAGGAATTTTACCGGGCTGATCGAGGACGCAAGTCAAATCCTCCGGTGTCAGCCCTAGCAAAAAAGAGAGGGCATTTTTAAAGACTCTGAGCTCCGCTTCGAGGACAGGGAGCCTTGCCTGTGTTGAAGAGAGGAGCGTCTTTGCCTGCTGGACGTCCAGTTCTGTGACAACGCCTGCCTCAAATCGGGCTGTGACAATCTCTAAGCTTCGCCTTTGTACTTTGATGTTATCGTATAAAATCGCAATCCGCTCTTCTAAAGTCCTGATTTCAACATAGGTAGACGCCACCTCCGCTTGCAAGATCACAAGAACATCCTGATAGTTGGCATAAGAAGCGAAAAGATTGTCTTGGGCGCTTTCAATGCCCCTGCGAAAACGGCCCCAAAAATCCAGCTCCCAGGCAACGGACAAACCCAAATTAAAGTCCCAATAGTTACGGTCGGCAAAAAAAGAATTGGGGCGGTTTCGGCTCAGCTTAAACCTCGTCGCATCGCCGACAAGCTCTTGGAGCTGAGGAAACCACTCGCCTATCGCGATCCCGAGTAGAGCGCGGGCGCCTAAAATCCTGAAAGCGGCAATTTTCAAGTCGAGGTTGCGCGATTCGGCCAGCAAGACAAGTTCGGTCATTTTTTCATCATGAAACTGCTCCCACCACGCGCGCTCAATCTCGGCATCGCAGGAAATTTTATCCTCGCCGCACTCCATCCAGTTGCTTTGAATGGGCACTTCAGGAGCATAAAAGTCAGGACCCACGCGAAAACAGCCGGCAGCGACAAGCGGCATCAAAAGGATTGGCCAAAAGCGCGTCATCCCTTCTCCTCCTTTACCCTGTAAAGCAGGCAGTAAAAGACAGGCACGCAGACGAGCGTCAGGAGCGATCCGAAGGCGAGTCCCGACATGATCGTGGCTGCCATCGCCGTCCAAAAGACGTCTTGAACAAGAGGCACAACACCTAAGATTGTGGTCCCGGCAGCGAGAAGAACCGGTCTTGTTCTCGACACCGACGCTTCAATGATCGCATGATAGCGGGGCATCCCGCTTTCTAAGTTGGCGACGCAGGCGTCAAGCAAGACGACGATGTTTTTATTCATCATCCCTGCCAGACTCATTCCACCAAGAAGCGCCATAAAACCGAATGGGATTCCCAAAATCAAAAGGCCCCATGTGATCCCAATCACCGCAAAGGGAATTGTCATCAGTATGATCAAAACA
Organism: uncultured bacterium; assembly: GCA_964629645.1. Taxonomy (GTDB): domain Bacteria; phylum Chlamydiota; class Chlamydiia; order Chlamydiales; family SLFE01; genus JAAKFL01. Next base: position 23,133 of record CAZVSU010000023.1, read on the forward strand.
GGACGAAAGGCGTTAAAAACGAGAACAAGCAAAAGTAAGATGACAACGGCAGCCGGAATAAGCCCGGGCAGAAGCTGCGCTTGCGCAGTCGCGGTGCTGTCATATTCGCCATCCCAGACAAACTCGAATCCACTTGGCAATTTGATCTTGTCGATTTGATCGATTACATCGGCATAAAGCGTTGGAAATGTGAATCCGCGCGACGGCTCCCCTTGAACGGAAACCTGCCGACGCCTGTTCCACCTCGCAATGATCGGGTCTTCCCATTTTGTGTCCACACCGGATGTCACTTGTGACAAAGGAACCGTCCAGGTCGCGCCGCTTGGATTCACTTGCACACTTTCAAAATTGTTGAGAAGTTGCGCCCTTTCCGTTTGTGTATTTCTCGCTAAGATGGGATAAAGCGTATCTCCTTCACGATACTGTCCGACGGGGACACCGTCAAAGCTTCTTCTCGTCGCTGAAGCGACATCTGAACGGGACACCTGCGACCAGCGCCCCCGTTTTTGGTCATACTCCGGCACCACTTTTAAGACGGGATTCATCATATCGAGACGCCAGTCCCGGCCGTACGGAGAGGTTTGGGCAGCGCTTAAAACTTCATTGCCAAGAGAGCGCAGTGTGTCAACGCTTGCCTCTCCGACACCTGTGATTCTGAGCTCAAACTTCCAGGTATCAGCAGGACCCACTCCATATTTACGAAACCGCACCATGGCATCGGGAGTTTTTTCTGCCACCCAATTTGTGTAGTCATCGATGAAGGAGTCAATGTCTCGATAGTCGCTGAAGTTAAGAATGAGCTGTCCGTAATTTTGGTTGTTTCGCTCGGGATCGACAGGAAGATAAAAACGAGGGGGGCCAAGACCGATAAAACTTGAGATGCACTCAACGCGATCATCTTTTAAAAGTTTTTCTTCGAGAATCTCCAAATTAGCAGCCACGTCTTGAATTTTTGTTCCGTCTGACGCCCAGTAGTCGATCATCAGCTGCGGCCTTGATGATTCCGGGAAAAACATCTGCTTCACAAAACCGAAGCAAACGATGGAGATGACAAGCATCCCAACTAGGAGAGCGGCAGTCATCAAACGAAAGCGGATCAACTTTTTGAGAAGAGAGCGCATCTTTTCGAAAAGGCCTCCTTTGAACTCTTCCCCATCTCCGTCTCCTTTGGGGTCAGGGAGGAAGTTGACGCATTTAATCGGGGTGAGCAAAAGAGAAATGGCCCAGCTTAAGAGAAGCGATGTCGCCACAACGATGAAAAGGGTGGCGCAGTACTCCCCGGTGCTCCCCTCCGATCCGTAGATGGGATAAAACGTCATGACAGCAATCAGCGTAGCGGCAAAAAGGGGAAACCAGTTTTCGTAGGCGGCATCAACTGCTGCCTTCATACGATCGACTCCCTGCCTGATTTTGACAGCGATGCTGTCGGATACGACAATCGAGTTGTCGACCATCATCCCAAGTGCGATGATCAAAGCTCCAAGCGACATGCGCTGCAAAGGTATCTGCATGATCGCCATCACAATAAACGTTCCGAGTATTGTGAGGATCAGATCGACGCCGATGATAAGCCCCATCCGATAGCCGCTTGGAATGATCAAAACAACGATCACGATCAAAATCGCCTGGGCAAGGCTCACCAAAAAACCATTGACCGCTTCTTCGACGAGATCGGATTGCCACGCGATCCGGTGAAGATCGAGGCCGATCGGCAGTTTGTTTTCGATTTGGTCAATCGCTTTGGCAAGGCGCCTGCCGACATCGACGATATTAGAATCGTCCGTACCGGCAATCGCGATGCCGATCGAGGGTTTCCCATTGAAGCGCATCATGGAAAATGGCGGCTGCAAATACCCTTGCCTCACTTTAGCCACATCTTTTACCTTAATCACATCCTGGCTTTCGTCTTCCATCAATCGCGATAAAAGCTCTTGGCTCCCCTGTTGGTTGACGTATAGTGCGTTTGTGATGATATCATTGGCTTTGGGACGAATGATCAGCTCGCCCACTTGGAACGGGCTTGTGAACTCGCCGGAAGGAGAAATCCGAAATCTTTCGGCATTATTATCAACACCGCCGCCGTCGACGACCGCATTTTGGTTTTGTAGAGTGCTGATAAAGGTCTCGGGGGTGATGCGGAGCTGAGAGAGTTGCTGCTCTGAAATATCGAGGTAGATCACTTTTTTCTGAACGCCCCAAAGGTCGACGCGGGCGACATCTTTAACTTGGCTGAGCTCCTTTTTGACCGTTTTGGCATACGATTCCAGATCCTTATCAGAAAATCCATCCCCGGTGATGGCCAGCAAAAAGCCGTAGACAAAACCAAAATCATCATTGACAATCGGCTCTTCGGCTTCTGCGGGGAGATGTTTCGCCGCATCGGAAATTTTGTTCCGCAATTGATCCCAAATTTGCGGCAGCCTGTCCGACCAATACTTATCTTTGATGTCCACTTTTATGAACGATTGGCCGGCCCTGGAAATCGAATAAATGTCTTTAACTTCCGGCATTTCCTGAATCGCCTGTTCCAAAAGGTCGGTCACCTCAAGTTCGACTTCCTTTGGACTTGCTCCCGGATACCGGGTCACAATCGACGCTGATTTGACACTGAAGACCGGATCTTCAAGCTGTCCGAGACTAAAAAAACTGGCGATACCCCCAACAAGCAGAAGACCGGAAATGAAATAGGTGATCACCCTCTTTCGAATCGCCTGTTCAATCAGCCATCTCATCAATCCTGCCTTGCTGGTCGATGATTACAGGGAGTAGAGTCACTTTTTGACCTTCGATCAAAAAATTTGCGCCCGATGCGACCACCCAGTCCCCTTCTTCAAGGCCGCCTGTAATCATGATGCCCCGCTCGAGCAGCTTGCCCTTTTGAACAGGCTGTAGATAGACTCGCTGAGTCTCAGGATTCACGAGCCAAACGTATGTTGTCGAGGGATCGACATCTGAAATCACAGCCGTTGTCGGAACAAGAAATCCTTTTTCAGCGTATTGCGCCGCCTCGTCACCGGAAAGGGTGGCAGCTCCTGCCATTCCGGAAAGAATGGTCACGTCGCCCGGTTGATCCATCACGACAGTTACAGGAAACGTTCTGGTTGTTTGGGACGCTTCGGTCCCGATTTCTCTGATCCTGGCTTCAAATTCCCTTCCGGGAAAGGCGTCGAAAACAACCTTGACCGTGCGAATGTTTTGTATTTCTGAAATTGCGCTCTCCGGGACATCGATCACCATTTCAACTTTTGAGGTATCCAGCAGCCTTATGATCGGTTGTTTGGCATTGACAAATTCGAAGGGTTCGACAAACGTGGCCACGATAATTCCATCGAAGGGCGAAAGCAAGTTAGTGTCAGACAGCCTATCTTCAGCAGCTTCAACCTCCCCTTCAAGGGAGACAATTTGTCCTTTTAATTGGTTGACCTCTTCATTTTTTTGATCGAGGAGGCTGCGGCTGATGGCGCCCGGGTCTTTTTTCCATATATTGGTCGCTCGTTGCAAGTCCCGCCTGGCGAAGCGAAGCTGCGCTTCTGATCTTGCCAAATTTCCTCGCGCGATCTGCAGCCTCACTTCGTAATCGCGGGGATCGATTTGCGCCAGTATCTGCCCTTTTTTGACCTCATCTCCGACAAAAACCGGCCGCCGAATCATAGGGCCATCGACACGAAAGGAGAGGTTGGAGCGGTTTACGGCGCGGGTACGCCCTGGAAAAACACGCGTTTGAATCGTTTCTTCTTTTGTCAGTTTAAGGGCGCGGACGGGCCGAACAGGCTGACGAGGCGGCGCTTCCTTACCGCAGGAGGTCAGACAAAAGAAGCAAATAAGTGCCAGGATATTTTTCATCATTCAAATCTTGCTCTAAGAAACACATCCTAGATTTTCAATAAATTAATTTCCATAGTTTCTTCACTCAAGATGTTTTTCTTTGATTACAACTATGAAAGTCCTTATAATTACGATTTATGAAATCTAAAAGCCTACTAATTAGTTTGTTGTGTTTCGGAATCGCACTTCTATTATTGGTTGCGGCCGCGCCGGCTCTTCTCTCCACTCGATTTGTTCAGACGCACTATCTGATCCCTATGCTCGAAAAGTCCTCTAAAGGATCTGTCAGCATCGAACACGCCACGTTTTCATGGTTGGGCGGACAGAGAGTGAAAGCCTTCAACTGGTCCGACACCGAATCTTCCCTTTCTTTTGACGATTTTCAAACAGATATTCCACTCTACCGCCTGCTATGGAAAGATTGGCTCAGCGGAAACGCCACACTCGAAAATGTCACGCTCAGACTCCCCGACGACGTCAGCTTCACAGGCTTCAATGGAAACATGACGCTTGAAAACGGAGTGGCGGCTTTCGCTCTTGAAGGAGACTCTCTCCAAAAAGGGCAGGCCGGCAAAATGAAATTTCGCGGTAGACTTCCCGTGGGCGAACATTTTAGTCAAGGCTCGTTGACTGTTCACCTCATCGATTTTCCGTCGCGGTTTCTGCAGATGCCTGTAACACCAGCCCATATTCCTCTCTATCTTTTTGTTGGCGATCAATTGAATGGAACACTTGAGTATCAAGAAGGGTCCTTTCATATTGTCGCTGCCACAAATCAAGGCAACGCAGATCTCACATTCAGCCTCGAAAATGGCGGTCTTGCCTTTACAGAAGAAGGTAAATTGTCCTATCAATTGCCTCAAGAGGCAGCAGCAAAGCTCAAGAAAGCGTCACTCCCCACTCTGCATTCGCCGATGACCGTTCGATTTCTAAAAGGGGATCGGCCGTCGATCGCAGTCCGAATCGATTCTGTTAACTTAAGTCCAGGTGTCAACCTGTCTCAGCTCAAAGGCTCCATCGACTTCGATCGCGATCTTTCTTCTCTTTCGCTTTTTTGTGAAGGTATGGTCAAAGAAAAAGGGGGTGAAAGTCCGGTGGCTCTCAACGGGTCGATTCGGCTTCTGCCAGAGATGAGCTATGACCTTAATATCGAAGCCAAGGAGTTCAAAACAGAACTCATCTCCCCATTTTTTCAAGATCCTGACGACTCCGTCGTCACGTTAGCGAAAACTGTATTTGGTCCGAAGGCCGATACGAAACTCCATTTGTCATGCAAGGACAACGAGGAACTGATTTTTTTAAGCGTAAAAGCCAAAAGCGCTGAAATCCCCGGCATTTTATTTAGGCGTGATTCAGAAAGCGTGACTCTTGTTGAGCCATCGCATGCTTACGTCGTTTTATCGCCGTCCGATTGGATCAGGGACTCTTCGCTTCCGAAACAGCTCCCCCTAACGGTGCAGCTCAACACTTTCGAAATGAAACTGAATCAGATCATCCACCCCCAAGACATCGCCCTCAGTGCGAATGTCTCCATAAAAGAAATGTCATGTGATCAGCTGCCCCTCGTCAAAAGCGCCTCATTTTCCAATGGCCTGCTGACTGTCGATGGGTCTTTAGACGCGCTTAAAGGAAACTTTGTCGGGCGCGTCAACCGTTTACAAAAAGGGACGTGGCTTTCAAGCATTATGGATCCGGAAATGCGCTTTACAGCCTCCGGCCTATTCGGTTTCAATCAAGATTGGGATCTTGCCATTCAAAGCGTTTCGTTAAGCTGCGACGACCCGACGCTTCAATTTGCTTTTGAGGGAAAACAAACAGGCGGATCGCCCTTTAATCTCGACATAGAGGGCCGAGCCACTTACACGTTGCTGCCTCACAAACTAAGTGAAATCGCAAGCGGCGAGACCACCTATTATCAACTGATTTCCCCGATAACGGCCCATTTTATTATGGACAAAGCCCGCATCAACACCCGCCACTTAAACTTCAAAAACTGCGATTTTCAAGGCGCAATCGTCATCGACCACATTGTCGCAGGAGAAAACCGTTCCCAAGCGATCGCATCCATTCACAACATTGAGATTCCCTTAACATTCAAAAATGGCGGCGAAGAGCTCACCTTTTATTTAGATGCCACAAGCCAAAATGAAAAAGGAGAAGATAAAGGCCGTATCGTGGCAAAGGGAGAAATCAAAGACCTTTTGAAAAACGGAACGGTCGATTTTGACGCCTCCCGCGTCGACGCCAAGGTCCAACTCATGCAATTTCCCGTTGCGATACTGGAGGCGCTGTTAGCTAAGGACGGCTTGGACGAGATGATCGGCTTTACTCTCGATGGCGATCTGAACATCTCGAGCGAAAAGGGAAGCAATGAAGGACGCGCCCATTTTTTCTTCGAAAGTGAAGCGCTTTCGCTATCCGGAGCAGTCAAAACCGAAAACGCTCTTCAGTTTAAGACGCTCGGCAGCCCTATCGCGATCGCATGGAAGATCACCCCCGAGCGCTTTCGCGAGTTCAGACACTTTATCCTTGGCCAAAACTCGCCGCTGCTTGATAGCTTAACCCTTGCCAGGCCCGCACGATTTCACGCTGAATTATCAGACCTTAGCCTGTCTCTTCACCGCTTTTCCGCTTCTGCCGGCTCTCTTTCCATCGCTGCTGACGATTTGGCGGTCAATGATCGGATGTCGGGCGACACTGTGACGCTTAATCGATTCACTGCAAACTTGACATCTGAAAATATCGGAAAGCGCATTTCACTCAATTTCGTCACGTCAGGACATATTTTTCAAAGAGAAAGCGAAACGTTCGAACTTTCACTCGATGCCGCCATCTCCCACTTGTTTTCAAGTAGCGGCGACTGGCAGCCGTCAAAAGCGACAATTGAAGCCGATGGACGTGCTGCCAAGGCTCCCGTTTTGATTCTCTCCGATATTTTTGCACTGGACCCTAGTGTGATTCGTCAAATCGATGGATTGATCGGAGATCGTCTCGACGCCTCTCTTACCTGTCGGATCACGGAACTCACTGGACCCGTTAAATTGGCGGCGGCTGGGCCCATTGGCAAGTTTTCATTGGAGGGAGGCTTGAAGCGCGGGCTGCTGACCCTCGCGACGCCCCTGGCCGCGGAAATTAAAATCACACCCAAATTAAGCACTTCTATTTTGGATGAAATCGTTCCCTTTCTTCGCTCGGCTGTCAGCTCTGAAACTCTTGTGAAATTGGCCATCAGCCCAGAGGGTTTCTATTATCCGCTTTGGACAGACGCCCCTTACGATTTTGCTATTGGCTCAATGCGTATCGACCTCGGGATTGTCACGTTTAAAAATACGCTTCAGATTGCCGACATTTTGACCCTGTTAAAGTATACGGATGGAGGGCCCTACATCAATGTTTGGTTCACGCCGATCTACCTCTCATACAGCAAGCAGCTCGTGACATTGCAGCGTCTTGACATGCTTGTTGCCGGGCGCTATCCACTCGCTGTCTGGGGAAAAGTCAATTTTGCTGAAGACAAAATGAGCATGAAAATTGGACTCGGAGGAATGACACTGAGGCGCGCTTTCGGACTGAAAGGAGTGCCCAAAAACTACTACCTTCAAGTGCCTCTTAAAGGCTCTCCAAGCAACCCGAACTTGGATGTTGGAGGCGCCGCAACAAAAATTGCCGGACTTATGGCTCAACTCCGGGGAGGCCCCCAGGGGGTGCTTGTGGGGGGACTTATGGACCTGCTCGGCACAACGATGGGTCAAAAACCAACGCCTCCCCCGACAACATCTCCTTTCCCATGGGAAAAAGAAGGGACAAGGCTCTAGGAAACGTCTTCAAATTAAGTTGATTCCAAATTTGAAGACGTCCCCTAATCAATCAACAATACGGCAGCTGATGTAAACCTCACTTGCCGACGACCCTTCGATCAGTTCATCCAAGTGGTTTCCTGAGGGCTCCAATGAAAATTGACGGCCGCAATCAAGACATCTGTGATTCTGTTTTCCATGCCTTGTGAAACCGTTTTTCTTGATCGCTTTCGACTCGCATTCAGGACAGTGCCTTTCCATAGTCTTCCCCAATTTTTTAGATTGATTACAATTAAGACGACCCTCGTATTTCGCTATAAGTGTATAAATCCTTATCATTAAGTCTGCAAGCAAAAACATCCGCTTTTCGCTTCGCATGCGCTGAAAATTTTTCGACGAATCCGGAATAAAACTGAGAGCACTGCGGTGTTCTTTTACGCCCTGTGTGCAAGGTCCCTTTAACCCCTGATCGCGACTCTAATCCGATGATCTTTTTCTAAAGATGTCTCGCTGCGTCCCTGTTTCCTTTTTCAAAAAGTTGAAGGATAGATAGGCTTGATAAGGCCCGAGTGATTGACTGCGATTGCGATCGAGATTAGCCGCCGGTCGGGAGTTTAACCTCATACTCCCCCACTTTATTTAAATATGAAAACCCTCTAAGCTAGTGGAAATTGGAGCTCTTAAATGAAGTCAACTGTCGAGCATCACCTTATTGAATCGCGCTATTTTTCACCGCCTTACAATGAAAATGCCCACATCAGAAACTTTGAGCAGTACAAAGAGATGTATGACCGCTCGATTCATGACTCCGATCGCTTTTGGCTTGAAATGGCAGACACTCTCGAATGGTTTCAAAAACCGACGGTCGCCTTGAAGTATGAGTGGAGTCAGGATCGTGTCCGCCACAGCTGCTTTGAAGATGGCGCGCTCAACCTTTCCGTCAATTGCCTCGACAGGCATTTAAAAGATAAACGCAAGCAGCCGGCGATTGTTTGGCAAGGAGATGAAGATCACGAGACACAGGTGATCGACTTCGAAACGCTGCACATTGAAGTATGCCGTTTTGCCAATGTCTTAAAGTCGCTTGGCATAAAAAAAGGGGACCGGGTCTGCCTTTACATGCCCATGGTGCCGGAGCTGACAGTCGCCGTGTTGGGATGTGCAAGAATAGGGGCGATTCATTCAGTAGTCTTCGCCGGTTTCAGCGCCGAAGCTTTAAGCCACAGGATCAATGACGCCGAATGCTGTCTTCTGATCACAGCCAATACAGGCCTACGGGCGGGGAAACGGCTGCTTCTCAAAGAAATAGCAGACGAGGCGTGCGCATCATCGCCCTCCATAAAAAATATTGTCGTCTTGAGACGCACTGTCGACCCTTGCGACATGAAAAAAGGGCGCGACCTTTGGTTTCACGAACTCATGGCCAAAGCAAAAACGGAGTGCCCGCCGGAACAGCTCAATGCCGAAGATCCCTTATTCATCCTTTATACCTCAGGATCTACAGGCAAACCAAAAGGGGTGGTTCATACCCAAGCGGGCTATCTTCTACACACCTCTTTGACACACCGCTATGTATTCGACATTCAAGACGATGACGTCTTTTGGTGCACAGCCGACATCGGATGGATTACAGGGCACAGCTACGTGATCTACGGTCCGCTTGCAAATGGCTGCACGACGCTTATGTTTGAAGGGGGGCCGCTCTACCCCGACCCCGGACGATTTTGGCAAATTATCGAAAAGCATCGGGTCACAAAGTTCTACACAGCCCCGACCGCAATCCGTTCGTTGATCTGCCATGGAGAGACGTGGCCCAATAAGTACGATTTGTCGTCCCTTCAGCTTCTGGGTACAGTCGGAGAGCCGATTAATCCCGAAACGTGGATGTGGTTTTACGAAGTCATTGGCAAAGGGAGGATTCCCATCGTCGATACATGGTGGCAAACAGAAACGGGCGGCATCATGATCACCCCCCTCCCCTTCAGCCACGGCTTGAAGCCCGGTTCGGCGACACGCCCCTTCTTTGGCATTGAGCCTGCCATTCTCAACGACGAAGGTACGCCTTGTGACACAAACAACGGG
>CAZVSU010000024.1:0-7987 GCA_964629645.1 uncultured bacterium
GCACCCGTTCGGGCGAAACCGAAAAGCTGATTGACCTTATCCAAAACGGTATAGAGAAAGCAAAAACGGTCGTAAGGGAAAAAAATCCCCACTATAGCGAGCAGGACGTTGAGACCATTGCTCAAGCACTGGGCATCGGAGCGATCAAATATTCCGATCTCTCCACAAATCGGACGGGTGATTACACGTTCAGCTACGACAAAATGCTCCGTTTTGAGGGCAATACAGCGGCCTATCTTTTGTATTCTTACGTGAGAGTGAACGGCATTAAGCGCAAGGTAGGGGTTGACAAAGCGTCCTTTTCGGGGGATATAAAAATTCGATGCGAGCACCCGGCAGAGCTGGCCCTCGGCGTGCATTTGCTTCAGTTCAACGAAGCGCTCGAAGCGATGGCGCGCGACCTGCTCCCAAACCGCTTGACTGATTACCTGTATGGCTTGGCTGAAAAATTTCACGTCTTTTTCCGCGATTGCCGCGTCGAGGGGTCGGAACAAGAAAAAGAGCGCCTGCTTCTTTGCGAAGCCGTTGCCAAAACCATGGAGAAAGGGCTGAATCTGCTCGGTGTGAAAACTGTCGAAAGGATGTAGATGGAACCTCCGTCGAAAAAAAGGCGCATAGACAACTTCGGGGACTTTAATCGGTCGCCTTCTCGACAGACCTTGGTCGACTCTTTGAAAATATTTGCTGAAGAACTCAACACGCCTCTTGATCCTTGCTGTTCTTTCTGGGCCCGCTATGAGATCGAGAGCGGGAAGCTGATCGGTTTGTACTCCTTCGATTTCTGGACCCTTTTTTTCGGTGAAGACCGCGACGCAGGCCCTTTTGAGACAAGAGGCGTCTTTGTGTGCTACAGATTCTTTCCGAAAATGTATGCGGTTTCTTTTTTTATACCGAGCGGCGAAGACAGCGATTTTTGCTTCAATGTCAAGGCGTTTGAGCTGGCCTTAAAGTGGCTCATTGTCCCGAGCAAGGAAGGGAAAATTGTGGGTGATCTTGTGACCAAGTCAGCCATCGAAAAGCTGATCCGAGCCAAACCCTATGACCTTCCCACCGGTATGAAAACGCCCGATCCTTTGGATCTTTTACTCAAAAGAGCGCGCTCTTGCTAGCCTCGCCCGCGATTTCTTTGACATACCTCGGAACGGCATAGCCCGGCAAGACAGCTTTCAATTGGTCGATCAATTGAAGGCCTCTTTTTTCTTCGACCTCAAAATGAAATGCTCCTCGTACGCGGTCAAGCTGATGCAAGTAGTAGGGGAGAATGCCATAATCGAGAAGACTTTCCGACAGAGCTTTCAACGCCTCTAACGAATCGTTGACCCCTTTTAGTAAAACGGCCTGATTCAATAGCGCGGCCCCTTGTTTTTTTAATGTCCCCATGGCGTTAGCGATATCGCGATCCAATTCGCGTGCGTGGTTGCAATGCAGCACAAACCAGATTTGCTGAGGCAGCCCCTCAAGCATCGAGAGAAACTCGCCATCGATCCGCTCCGGGATCCCAACTGGAAAGCGCGAATGAAACCGTATGTGTTTCACGTGGGGAATCCCGCTCAACTCCTCCAGCAAGCTCTTGAGCACACGATTTGGAAGGGAAAGGGGATCGCCCCCGCTCAAGATCACTTCACGAATCGTTGCATCCTCTCTTATGTATCTCAATTCGTTGTGAAAGGCCGCATCGCCTTCCCCATAGGAAAAATTTTGACGGAAACAGTAGCGGCAATGCATGGCGCATACCCCGGTTGTCACGAGTAAAACGCGGCCGTGATATTTATGCAGCAGCCTTTCGGTCTTTTGACTTTGTCGATCCCCAACAGGATCGAGCACAAAACCCGCAAGGTCCGCCTCCTCATCGACTGTCGGAAGAAACTGCTTCAAGATGGGATCTTCAAGGGTTCCCTTCTCTATTTTTTGCGCCAGCCTCAGCGGAAGTTTCAGGGGAAAATGCGGCCTTTCGCAAAGACGCGCCCGCTGGTCATGACTCAACAGTAAAAAGTCGGCCAGCTTTTCAAAGCAAACAAAGTTTTGACGCAACATTTTTTGATACATAGCGCAAACATCATAGCACATTTTGCTTTAAATTTTCTTTCATAAAAAATTTTGATTTTGCTAGGGGACGTCCCCTAGTACACCTTATAAAATATTATCAAGAACTTAGCTCAAAGGAACGGTTTGTCTATGCCTCGCTTTCAATCGGCGGAAGTCCTTGGAAAGGAACCACTCGTTTTTCCTGATCGACAGGCATCGAAGCAGAGTACACATATGAGCGAAGACCCATTCACGTTCATGTCAAAGAAAAAACCAAAAGATGGTGTCAAGCGACATCAGAAAGTAACCTATTTGCGACAGCGAAAAGTACCCCCCTTTCCTACCTCAACGGGACAGACCTTCCAGCCTCGAAGCTAATCAAAGATGGAGATGAGACCATACTAAGAGAGTTTTGGACCTACGACGACAGCCACAACCTTGTACCCGAACGATCGGACAACGGAAATAGCCCAGGCCCAGGCGATATGACAGGCGCAACCGAAAGCCTTCAACACTCAACCTTGGTGCAAAAACTATTTACGCAACAAGGCCCTCTTAAAACCCTTATTTCTAATGTTTTAACAAAGATAAAAAGATACATCTAGAAAAAAATAGTTTGTTGTTCTACTTAGAAATTATGGAACCGAGATTGTATTTGACTTTATTTTGACTTGATTTTTGACACGTGATTCAATTTTCAAGATTAAGAGGTTGTTATGAAAAGGTTTAAAATTCGAGGGGCTACGTTGACAGAGTATATCTTGATCGTAGGTCTTGTCGCAGCAGCGGCGATCATTCCGTTGTCATTTTTTGGACGAAGTATCCAAGAATTTTTCTTTGGACTGACTGATGCTATCAGCAATGCCGGTAGATATCTGTTTGGTTTCTAGTCTTTTAAGGGCTTAAAGTCTGTCTTTAAGCCCGCTACTTCCCGGCTTGGCCGGTATTTTTGCCGTTCGTGGCTGATCTCATAGATTTTGGTTGAAAAGTTCGATGACCTTTGTAAAAAGAGGGCCGAAAATAATCATCAAAAACAGAGGCAGAAAGGCAAAAACAACCACCGGAATGACCATTTGACCGATAGAAGAGGCCTTTTTTTCGATAAGCGACAACCGTTTAATTTCATAACTCGAGACCATTTGCAAAATAGAGTTCACAACAGAATCTCCATACATATTTGAGGTGTTTACGATTTCGCAAAAGTCGGACACGATTTCAAATGGGAGGCGCTCGCTTAGTTCGTTCCAAATATCGCGGTTGTCTTTCCCAAGGGCCATAGCATTCACGAGTATGATTAATTCTTGCTTTAAAATAACGCACTCTTTTTCTTTAATTGACTGTTCAGCGAAACGCAAAGCCTTCAGTTTGTTTAGTCCAGAGTTTAAACCGATGACAAAAATCTGGAGAAAATCGGGGAAGCTTTGAATCACTTTCACCATTTGATCTTCAACTTCATTTTTAAGGTAATATTCAATTAATTTCCGTGCGACGATCGAGCCAATAAAGAAATAGATAAGAAGAAGAATAAATTGAGAGGTAAACCAAGAACCGGCATAGGCAATGAGGAAGCCAAAGACAATGGGAAAAAAAAAGAATAAGAGTCTCCAGTATTTGTCGGCCCCTTTGCGGGCCAATCCCGAGTAATAAAAAAGAGAATCGATGGACCAGTCGTTTTTTTTCATGAAGATCTTTATATAGGGCTTAAGTGCCGAGTGATTGGCATACTTTATGGAAGTGATGTAAATCACAAGGAAAAGGCCGATAGCCGCCCAAAGACAAAGGATGACAAAGTAGGAAAGCAGCGGCGGTTGAATAAGCGGCGTGAGCTGCTCTTGCAGCATAAACCCATAGCCCAGAAGGGCGGCTAAGAAAACCATAATTGACATTTTAGCGTAGCCGGACCCCGCGGCTAAGATCACATGGATTTTTTCGCTTGCACTTTCTCTTTTTTTTAAAGAGTCGGCAATTTTCTGTAAAAGCGGGCTGATTCCCACACCAAGCTGGTCATATTCTTCAAATAACGAAATAAGGTACTTCAGACCGGTATCGGGATATTTCTCGTCGACATCCCGGAGCATTGGCCCTAAGGGTTCCCCATAATTATGACGATTGAGAGCAAGCTCTAGTTCCTTTCTGAAGTTTCCCTTTAGATAGGACAACCCTTGCCGCAAAGCTTGTTCCAGTGTGACCCCAACAGCTAAGGCATTGGCTACGGCGTGGGCAAAAAAAGGAATCCTATGAGATGTGAATCGGATCTCTTTTTTTTTTAACAATGTCCGTAGTTTAAATAAGAGAAACAGAATAATTAAATAGAATGCTAAAAACCAGACTTCAAAATCAATTTTTGCCACGTACATCATCGTGAGAAAATAGGCAAAAGCGATATTTGTCCCCATGAAAATATTTTGCGTGGAGAGACTGTCGATCCACCACCCTATTGTGTTTTCTCCATTGACTGGTTTTGTCTTTTTCATTTATTTAGCTGTCTATTTTTGATGATATGGAGCTTTGAATGATGTTATCCATAAGCTTTTTGTACTGTCCATAGAGGCCCGAGATTATCAACTTATTTTCAAATCGTTCGGTTAAGGGGGGGGAGCTTCTTAAAAACCTGCCTTTAAGCTCGTGTGGCGTGATGGTGTCAATTTCATACTTATAGAAATGTTGGGCCTCGATTTGACCACGGGCTCCCCTGTTGACTAACGAGATGTTCATTATTTTTCTGGAACCGTCCACAAGTCGTGCTTGATAGATCACAAGGTCTAGGGCGCCAGCGATTTGCTCTGTGATGCTCTCTGATGAAAGGCTATATTTGGCCATCAAAATCATGTTGGATAATCGCGCAAATGCTTCTTGGGTCCCACTGGCGTGCAGGGTGACCATAGATCCGTCCTGCCCTGTGTTCATGGCGTGCAAAAGGTTAAAAGCCTCAGCTCCTCGAAGCTCTCCTAATATCACTCGGTCGGGTCTCATGCGGAGAGCGTCGATCATTAAGTCGTCTTGTGTGATCCCGCCTTTGCCCTCCGGATTTTGTTGTCTTGTCAAGAGTCTCACCACGTGGTGATGCGAAGGTTCCAGTTCTGTTGTGTCTTCAATCACAAGAACTCTTTCTTTTTCGCTGACGCAATTCAGTAAGAGATTGAGAAGCGTTGTTTTTCCCGATCCTGTTCCACCGCAAATGACAATATTCATACGGGCTTTAACAGCAATATTGAGAAATTCGAACATGTCTTCTGTCATCGTTCCTTTGCTCAAGAGAACGCTCGAATCCAGTTTTTTGAGCATAAATTTGCGAATCGAAATTTTCGTTCCTCCGACTGCCAGGGGAGGGATGACAGCGTGCAAGCGGCTTCCATCGGGAAGCTGGGCGTTGACGTGAGGATTTCCGAGATCGATGTGGTATCCGGACTTTGCCGTTTCTTTTTGCAAGAGTCGATAGACGTGCTCTTCGTCAATAAAGCGAAGGCTTGTTCGGTATAGTTTACCCATCTTTTCGACAAATATTTCGTCGAATCGATTGACTAAGATATCTGTAATGGCCCTATCGCGCAGAAGCGTCTCTAATGGACCGAAACCCAGGATTTCATCAACAACACCGTTGAGAAGGTCAATCTCAAGGTAATCCTCTTTAAAAAGCTTCTTTTCTTTTTGGATGCGTTGCACTTCCTTGAGGATGAATATTCTCTTGCTCTCCCGGTCATCGTCAACATTTTCAATTTTTTCGTAATCCAGATGCTTTAACAAGAGTTCGTGAATCGACCTGATCTTCAGGAGTTTGTCTAGTTGATCATCTGCTTCATTGTTTTCTGTCATAAGCCCTCATTGGATTGGGGATATTTTTTTTGTCATTTAATGTCAATTGCGATATGCCAGTTCTAGGGGATGCTTTCAAATTAAGTTGATTCCAAATCTGAAGACGTCCCCCTAGTATTTAGTTAACTAAGTACTAGTGCACCTTATAAAAAGTTTTTGATCAAATTCGGCATTATAAGCGCCGCGATGAGCTGATCTCAATCTGCTCTATATTGTTAATATTGAGCCGATTAAGATCGGCTCATCCCGGCGGCTTAGAATTCGAATTTGTAGAAAAACTTTTTATAAGGTGTACTAGAGGTGATTGTTTTTCAATTATTTCGAGCGTGTCACCATTTCATACGTTTCGCTATCTTTAAAATCGGGGGCTGTCCTGAATGTCGGTAAGGAAAAGAGGGTCGAGTCGAAAAAAAGGCTCTGCGTTTATGGAATTTCTTCTCCTCGTGATCCCTTTACTTATGCTGACTCTTGGGTTTATTGAATTTTGCTGGCTCTTTAATGTGAGGGAAGCCTTCATTTCGACGGCTCAAAAAGTGGCATTGGTTGCAAGGCAAGAAAAATCGAGTGCGCTTGCTGCAGAAAATGGAGTCGAAAAGGGACGATCTCATCTACGAAGTCTTGGTTATTCTGAGACGCTCGCTGAGGCGGTCAGGATAGACATAAGAGCCATTGGAGTCAGAGAAAAGCTGTCCTTTGAAGAAATTAAAATCTCAATACCCCTTAAGGAGGCGCTTCTATTTTCTTCGTTCACATATCCGATCTTTTCCCGGGCATTTTATGGACAGGATCAAGACTTCGGAATCGCCTTCCCTTATGCGACGGCAAAATCTTGAGGTGGCACGTGTGAAGATCAGATCCCAAAAAGGTGTGATTGTTTTTGAACTGCCTGCGCTTGTGATCATTTTTATTTTATTCTTAATTTTCTACCACAATACTCTCATTACGTTGCACCAAGTCGAAATAACCAATGCATTAGAGGCGTCAGCCCTTGCCGGGGCCTCTGTATTAAAAAAACAGCCGAAAAATGCTCCGGATTTCAGTCAAGTTGTGGACATGTGCGAAGATATGATGAGAGAACAAAAAGTTTTAGGTCGTATTGTCGATCGTCAACGCCTTCAGCTGCAAATTGGACGGCTCACTCCAAATGGAAAAAGGTTTAAAACCGGCGCTCGCAGGGCAAATGCGGTGCGGCTCACTTATTCAATTCCAAGCGATGATCAAAAAAGCCTCTATAGCCGGGCAGAAAATATGGTGCAAAAAATCCCGTTTTTATTTCCCTATCAGACCTCGTTCACAGCTGTTGCAGCCTTTGATGAAGACAACGTTTACTTAGCCTTTCCATCTAATCGCTAGGGGACGTTTTCAAATTAAGTCATTCGAAATTTGAAGACGTCCCTTAAGTACTTAGTTAATAAAGTTTTTCTACAAATTCGAATTCTAAGCCGCCGGGATGAGCCGATCTTAATCGGCTCAATATTAACAATATAGAGCAGATTGAGATCGGCTTATCGCGGCGCTTATAATGCCGAATTTGATCAAAAACTTTTTTTTAACTATGTGCTAGCAATATGACGACAGTTACGTTGGCCGGGCCGAAAAACAAATTCAGACTTGCCGAGGGTGTCAATCTTAAAGGACTTTGGAGACTCCATGCCATGATGGGAGGTTTTTTTTGGAGCCCTCCATCTGCAAAAAGGGGGCTGGCTGCGTATTCTCTTTATTGTCAACGGAGATGGCTACGATCAAACATTGTGCGCAACACCAAAGGCGTCCACATACAGGGACTGACAAAACACAAACAACGCCCGGTGAATAGATTTAAATACATGAAGGCCAATTAGCTAAAAAAATATAATCAACAAGCTGTTATTTGGCATAACCATTGCGTAATGGTAGGCAAAAGGATCGATAACATGAGACAAAAACATAAAAAAAGCATCAAAGGATCGAGCCTCGTTGAGTATATGCTGCTCGTAGGATTAATTGCTGCTGCCGCAATCATTCCTATGATGGCTTTAGGAGACAGTATTTCCGTATTTTTTCAAAAAATTGCGGAACAAATCAGTCATATAAACCCATAAAAAAGGATAAAGCGATGAATAAGAAACTAAGAAAAGAAAAAGGGGCCACACTGGTGGAGTACATTCTG
>CAZVSU010000024.1:8087-31499 GCA_964629645.1 uncultured bacterium
GGATTTCATGCTGGGGCTTGGCGATGCCATCCAAAATGCGTCGCGATGGCTATTTTTCTATTAATCGTGGTTGAAAACATTGCTCTAACAAAAATAAAAAAAAGGATGATGTGATGAATAAGAAACTAAGAAAAGAAAAAGGGGCCACACTGGTGGAGTACATTCTGATTGTCGGACTTGTGTCCGCAGCAGCGATTATACCGCTGACGTTGGTCGGCTACAGCGTCCAGGATTTCATGCTGGGGCTTGGCGATGCCATCCAAAATGCGTCGCGATGGCTATTTAAGTAAAAGACCGCTAAGGACAATGACCTCCACTTTTGAACCCATCTGAATCAAAGGATTTCATATGGGTTCAAAGTTTTACATGGCTAAACTAATTCTTGATTCTAAATTGCGGTTTGAAGGCTCCTTTTAACCTTCCGAGAAAAAAGGGTCGAGGCTTTGCGTTTTCATCTTTCTATGTCGATTAAACTCAGTGCTGGCTTTAAGCATTTGACCGTGATAAGAGAGTCGTTTAGGGCGGCATCAAACGCACCGTTTCAGAGACAATCACCCCTTCTGTTTCAAAAAGCGATAAGATGTCGTTTGGGAATAAGGTAATGGCAGCTGTCGGCAAGGTGATCCGAATTTTGCGTGCCGGTTGTTTGTTGATCAGTGTTTGGGAGATGGACACATCGAGTTCTTTAAGTGCCCTTTCCTTTATTCCCCAGGTTTTAAGGCAGATATAAACGGCCTGTTGAATCTCTTGCTCTGTTCTTAGAGAAGCCACTTGACCGACAGTTGCCGTGACAGCTTGTTTTGTAAACAAATAAGCTTGCAGATCGACAATGCCAATAATACAGGCAATATTAATGGCGACGCTCAAAACAAATTCCGTGATCACAGCCCCTTTGAGCGCCTTCATTGCTTACCTCGCAAGTAGGCGCACGATCCAAATCATCGCGGCTAAAGTTGTCGTGCAGCCATAGGGAATCTCACGGCTCATCATAGTCGAATCATGACTTTTTTCGATGATCGAAAGAATCAAGGACGTCGCTAAAATGAGAACAAAAGAAATGAAGAGGATGATCAAAAAGGCCTCAAGTCCAAAGCACGCTCCGATGGCTGCGTTCAACTTAAAATCGCCGGGATACATCCCTTCTCTTTTTCTGATCAAAAGATAGCCTTGATTGAGAAGCCAAAAGGCGCCGTAGCCGAAAACAGAAGTGAGAATAGCTTCTTTTGGCAAAATAGTAATCGGCACTGTCGCACCTAACAGCCCGGTCCACAGGAGGGCTTGCGTAAACTGATCGGGTAAAAGATAAAAGTTGAAATCGCAAAAAAATAATACCAGTAAAAGGCTAGAGATGAAAACAAAAAAAAGTGTCGGTAGGGTCCATAAATTATTTACGGTAAGACCTATAAAAAGAAGAGAGAAAAAAAGTTCCGTGGCAAAACTCTTGATGTCAAACAATTTCCGAGATGCGATTTGGGCAAAAGGAAGAACAGTAAAACCGGGATGTGTGGAAGGATCTTGTTTAAAAAATGCCGCCATGACTTTACCAAGATCCCCTTCATCGTTCATTAGAGCCTTTGACAGGCCATTAGGGAGATGGGCGGCGAGCTGGCCCCAGTACGACCCCAATAGTCCGGAAAGAATAACGAGTAGCCAAGTGAAAAACATGACGGTCCGATGGGTTCGATTTATGGAGGCGATCCCTCATTTTATAAAAATTGTTTGCTTTTTTACAAAGGGTTTGCACCTTAAAAAATGTCTTACCCCTTATATTTTTTGCCGATTGGACGCCCTTAAACCTTAAGCGAGGCTTAAAAAGCAATGGGTTATAGATGATTATTTATTTGATTTCACAGAGAAAGTCTTGTTTGAACGGACTGATTTTTCTAGTCGAAAAATGTTGTTAAAAGTTATGCCAATATAAGGAAGATGATTTCACGCAAAATTTTAATTAACGAAGCTTAGCAACCCCTATGGCGAAAGATAAAGTCCTTTTTATGCTCTCTCTTGCTTTCTTGGGGCTGATTGCCGCTTACATGTTAGGATCGAGCGGCTCAGTCGAAACCGAAGCAAAAGACGAGGCCGATAAAGATCCTTCCAACGTCGAAGTCCTGATGGCAAAAAGGAGCCTTGCTCCCGGAAACCGCGTTTCTGAGGACAATACAGAGTGGAAAGGAATGCCTGTTGGAAAGGTCGATGCCACATACGTTATCAAAGATGATTTAATGGATGAGTGGCTCGATGATGCGGTTGTGACGAGGCGCGTCCCAAGAGGCAGGCCTGTCAAGCACGATGATCTCTTACTGCCCGGAGAAAAAGAGGAATCGAGAAAGCCGATCATGGTTGAGCCCGGCAAATTTTCGATCCCGATGGCTCTTGATGACGACGACACCCTTTCGCTTTATATCCAAACAGGCATGGTTGTCGATATTGTCTTCACAACGACTGTGGACTTAGAGTTTGGACATCTCACCTTGACCTTGATGAAAAATCTAAGGGTGGTTGGAAAGCAGGAAGATACGGGCAGTGAGTCGGGAGCAGCAAAAAAAACGGTTGTCTTTTTAGAAATGACAACGCGCCAGGCCGAGCTTTTTTCCTATGCGAAAAAGTGCGGCGAGATCACTTTGGCGCTTTCAGATTTTCGGATGCCCGATCTAGACAACGACGAATTAGCAGATATGTTGCATAATTGTCATTCAGTCAATAACTTCAACTCAGTGTTGATCACCTATTTAGTCAGACAGCTTTTCCCCGGCGTTCCTATCGACATCACAAAAACAAAAGAGGGGTACATCGTTTCGGGGACTGTGAAAGATGCCCATATCGCGGACAAAATAAGAGAGACTTTAGAGATTGTGGCCGCCGGCGGAGCCGAGTCTGTTGTGAATTTGATGAAAGTTGAGCCGCAACAAGTGATGATCTGTGTCAGAGTTTTAGAAATCTCTTCTGACTATCAAAGTCGTTTGGGAGTGAACTGGAAGGCGCTGCTCGAAAATGGAGGGGGCGCTGTTTGTTTTGGCGCAACTTTCCCAAGACCCGGGATCTTGGACCCGAATTATTTTTTCGAGGCGACCGGAATTAAGCTAGGAGACTGGACTCTTTCTGAAATTGTCGATTTTTTGCAGCAAAATGGTAACGCCAACACCTTAGCCGAGCCCAATTTGACGACTGTATCCGGAGAAACAGCGGAATTTTTTGCCGGCGGTGAATTTCCTATTCTGATACCGCAGGGCGGGAATTTGATTGGATCGGTGACTGTGGAATACAAAAAATTCGGTGTGATTTTGGAGTTCACCCCAACAGTTGAGCTGAACGGATTGATCACTTTACAGGTATCACCTGAAGTGAGTGCTGTCGATCGTCGAAACGCGGTTATTCTTCAGGGTTTTGTCGTCCCTTCCCTCATCGCGAGGAGAGCCGATACCACAGTTCGGCTTTGGTCGGGTCAGACATACGCAATCGCAGGCCTGCTTCAGGATGAAACAGTGCGTAACGATTTTGGCTTATGGGGGCTTGATAGAATTCCTATTCTTGGCGCGCTGTTTCGCTCTTCAGAGTTTCGAGATAGAAAAAGTGATCTTCTCATCCTGATTACACCCTACCTGATCACAACAGAATGTCAATCTGATGACGCAAAAGAGACAAGGGCCAACGGCTGTATTGAAGAAGCAGCAGAGAGCGGCGTGTTTGATTTTCAGACCGAGCCTGATGATTTTGTGATCTCAACGTCAAGCGATTGTTGGAAGAAACCGGCCTCTCGCCCCTCCCAAAATTGGGAGCGGTCCTCATTGCCCTTGACTCCGAATCAAGGTCAGTCTACCTGGGAGCGCGCTATGCCGCCCCGCCCGCAATCGGGGGGCAACCACTTGAGGTCCCATTCGAGCAGAAAAGGGGCTTTTGCACGAGGCGCGCTGTGAGAGTCGGTCCGGAACGATTTTCGATACGTCCGCACATGCGGCGCTCTTACGCTGCGACTTTCAAAACAGGGAACACAAGCCAGGAAAAAAGAGCACGGGTGAGCGGGGTCTAAAGGGCGGGTTGGAGTTCAGAGAAGCTGGGTTCGTCGACGAGGACGTCTTCATCTTCTGATTTTTTGGAGAGTTTGACCCGCTTAATGTCGGCGCCGAGGGCTTTAAGCTGCTTGTCGAGCGCTTCGTAGCCGCGGTCGAGGTAGTGAAGGTTGGTAATGGTGCTCGTGCCATCGGCGATCAAAGCGGCCATCACATAGGCAAAGCCTGCGCGAAGGTCGGGGATGGCGATTCTTTTTCCGGTTAGTGCTGTCGGCCCTTTGATCACGGCGCTGTGGTTAAAGCTGTGTGATGAAAAGCGGCACTGCTTGCTTCCAAGGCACTGTCTGAAAAGAGAGATGTCGGCTCCCATTTCGATCAATGTTTCGGCGTAGCCGAGTCGGTTTTCATACACGGTTTCATGAACGACCGAAGCGCCTGTGGCTTGTGTGAGGAGAACGGTGAAGGGCTGCTGCCAGTCGGTTAAAAATCCGGGGTGGACATCGGTTTCTAAATGGATTCCCCCTTGCATGGGGCCGTCGTAGAAAAACTCAATGCCATTTTGCTTCACTTCAAAACCGCCGCCCACCTCTCGTATTTTGTTGAGGAAGGTGATCATATCGATATGGGAGGCGTTTTCGACGAGCACGCGCCCTTTTGTGCAGATGGCCGCCATGCCGAGGGAGGCGACAACGGCGCGGTCGGTCACGACTGTGTGCTCGACATCGTAGAATCGGCGCGTTCCTTGGATGTAGATTGTGCGGTCGGTATCGAGTGTGATGATGGCGCCGAGCTTTTGTAAAAAAAGAATGAGATCGACCACTTCAGGTTCGATCGCAGCGTTTTTGATGACCGTGGTCCCCCGCGCCCGGACGCTTGCGAGGATCGTGTTCTCTGTCGCTCCGACTGAGGGAAAGGGGAGTTCGATCTTATTGCCGACAAGACCGGTGTGGGCATGGGCAAAATAGGCGCCCTCTTTTTTCATGCCGCGGTACTCGATTGTCGCGCCGAGTTTCTCAAGCGCTTCGATATGGAAATTGACGGGCCGCGTGCCGATGCCGCATCCGCCGACTGTTGGGACAATCACATCGTGGTCGGTCCTGCCGAGGAGCGCTCCGATCATCAAAATGGGGATTCTATTGGCTCCGGAAAAACGTTGCGGGATGTAAGAGGTCTTGAGTTCTTTCGTTTGTATTTCAATTGTGCCGGCATCCTGATCCCACCTCACCTCTGACCCGATTTCACGGCAAAGGTCGATGGTCACGGCGACTTCGGCAATATTGGGAACGTTGTGGAAAAGGCATTTACGGTCGGATAGGAGGGTGGCCACCAAAAGCTTGGTGATTGCGTTTTTCGCACCGGGAGCTTTTACACTTCCCCGAAGCGGAACACCGCCTTTGATCTTGAGCGCCTCCATTGAAACTAAATTTCCCCACAGAAATAGACAATTATCTTTTTTTTAATCGAAAATCTCTTTTATGCCAATAGTAAAGAGGAATTTAACCTTGAAAAAATTCATAATGTGAGCAAAAATTAAGTCGATGCATTTCAAAACCGGAATCGGACAAGACAGTCATCGTTTTTTATCTCAAGGAAGCTCAAAGCCTTGCGTCATTGCCGGCCGCATTTTTCACGAAGTTCCCGGCTTTCACGCTAACTCTGATGGCGACGTTGTGTATCACGCGATTTGCAATGCGATCACAAGCCTATCGGGCGTTCTGATTTTAGGGGGGCGCGCAGACGAACTTTGTGAAAACGAAGGGATCACCGACAGCGCGGTTTATCTAAAAGAGGCCGCGGCGACACTCGGCGATAATCAGATCTCTCATGTCGCGGTCAGCCTGGAAGCAATCAAGCCGAAATTTAAAGAGCACCTTTTGGAAATGAGGCAAAACATCGCCGATGTTTTGGACCTCGACGTCACTCAAGTGGGCATCACCGCGACAACGGGCGAAAACCTCACCAACGTCGGCTGCGGCGAGGGAGTCAGCTGCATCGCCATCGTCACGACATGTTCGTAAAAAAGCCTTAATAAACATCGCGGAGGTAGCGCCCTTCTTTTTTAAGAGAAGAGACGACATCTTTGGCTTTTTGTGGATCCATTTGGCCGTGGGTTTCGATGATGTGGTGAAGCATGGCGTCGACATCTTTGGCCATTCGGTGCATATCGCCGCAGACGTACAGGACAGCGCCGGCCTGGAGCCAGCGGTAGAGGTCGGCGCCATTTTCTTTCATGCGGTGCTGCACGTAGATTTTGTGTTCCTGATCGCGGGAAAAGGCGAGGTCGAGCCTGAGGCGCCCTTCATTTTCAAGGCGATGCCAGTAGTCGCCATAGTAAAACTCATTTTCTGCGGTCCAGTCGCCGAAAAAAAGCCAGTTTGCCCCTTTTGCGCCCGTCGCAATCCGCTCTTGCATAAAACCGCGGAAAGGGGCGATCCCGGTCCCGGGGCCGATCATGATGATGGGGGTGTCGCCGTTTTGGGGGAGTGTAAACCCTCTGTGCTTGTGAATGTAAATGGGGACTTTGGCTGCTTTTGCGACGGTTAAGTTGCAAAGGTAATGGGTGCAGACCCCTTTCTTTTCGATCCCCTTATGCTCATATTCGAGCATGCCGACCGTGAGGTGCACTTCGTTTGGAGCATGTGTTTGCGAGGAAGCGATAGAGTAGAAGCGGGGAAGCAGAGGTTGAAGCGCATCGCAGATGTCTTGCGGGGGCAGTGTCACTTCCCTGTGCTCTTCGAGGAAAGCCCAAAGGGGAAGCTCCATATAGTGCTTGAGTTCATCTCGATTCTCTTTTTCGAGAAGAGCGAGGAGAGCGAGTTTTCTGGCTTCATCGGTTTGCTTTTCGGCAAAAGTCATCACGAGCTTGCGGTTGATGTGGGAAAGGCTTACCTTTCGATGAAGAAAATCTGCGAGGCGGCATAGGGCTTGCGTCTTTTTTTCTACAACGATCTCATCGCCGCTTGCTTTCATGGCGGCAAGCGTTCTTTGAACGATGTCGGGATCGTGGGTGGGGTAGACGCCGACGCAGTCCCCCACTTCGTAGGTGATGCCGGAATGTTCAATGTCGAGCACAATGTGCTGCGTTCTTTTAGGAGAAGAGGGGCTCGTCAAAAAATACTTATCTTTAATGGCGGCCAAAAAAGGGGAATTTTTGTCAGGAGTCATCGTCTATTAATCCTTTAAGAACCAGTATTTTAACATCATGACCTATTTTTAAAACAGAAAAATAGGTACACTTTCAGCTTATGCCTTCCAAAATAAAGCGTCTTGCATCCGATGTCATCAATAAAATTGCAGCAGGAGAGGTGGTCGAAAATCCCTCCTCTGTAGTGAAAGAGCTCGTTGAAAACTCTCTTGACGCCGGCGCAACAGAAATTGTGGTGGAGATTCGGGGAGGCGGACGGCAGCTGATCAAAATTACGGATAATGGCTCCGGCATGGGGCGTGAAGATGCCGAGCTCGCTCTCGAGCGCCACGCGACATCAAAAATTCAAGAGGCCTCCGATTTAAACGCCCTTCATACAATGGGGTTTCGCGGCGAAGCGCTTGCCTCTATCGCCTCCATCTCCAAATTGTCTCTGCTCACAAGGCAAGAAGATGAGCCGGTGGATGCGGGGACGCTTGTGGTGGTTGAGGGAGGATGTATGAAACAGTGCGCAAAAGCGGCGAGGGCGCGCGGAACAACGATTGAAATCGGTTCTTTGTTTTACAATGTCCCTGTCCGAAAAAAGTTTCTGAAGTCTCCGGCTCAGGACGGGGCGGACATCACACGGGTTCTTTCGATCATGGCGCTTGGCTATCCGGAGGTTTCGTTCCATTTGATCCGCGACGGCAAAAGCGTGCTCAAGGCAACCGCCGGGGAGGGATCCTTCATGGAGCAGTTGAAATTGCGCATCGCCTTAGTCTATGGCGAGGAGTTTCTGGAAGCGGCGCTCCCGCTTGAGCATCACAACATTGCCGGCTTTGTCGGCAACCCCTCCTACACACGGGCCAATCGTTTGGGGCAGACGCTTTTTATCAACCGAAGAGCAGTGGTCTCTCCGGTCGTCTCCCGCGCTGTCAAAGAGGGATTTGGCACAACGATCGCCCCGCAGCGCTACCCCGCCTTTGTCTTGCATTGGACGATGCCCGCTTTTGATGTCGATGTGAACGTGCACCCTCAAAAAAAAGAGGTGCGCCTTCGCGATGAAGAGGGCGTTATTGCCACTATGCGGGACGCTGTCTGCAGGGCGCTACAGCCGAAGCCACTAAGACGAGCGCCTCTTGCCCCCTCATTTTCAAAACCGGCGGCCCCCGAGCCTCTTTCCTCTCCAGTGGTGAAAGAATCTGCTGTGACCTATGTCACGTCGGTGGAAGAACCGGTTCAGGTCGAAATCGAGTGGCAGCCCGAGACATTTTCCCCTGCTGTGATCGGGACGATCAAAGGATACATTTTCACCGAACCCGAAGGCGGAGATGGATGTCTTGTGATTGATCAGCGACGGGCGCACCACAGGGTGCTTTTCGAAAAGCTCAAGAAAAAAAATGGTCAAGCTCCCTCTCAATGGCTCTCTTCTCCTCTCACGATCGACCTGTCTCCAATGGAGGCCGAGTCGATGGCAGGGCACGCCTCGAAACT
The DNA here is from genome assembly GCA_964629645.1 of uncultured bacterium. Classification (GTDB taxonomy): domain Bacteria; phylum Chlamydiota; class Chlamydiia; order Chlamydiales; family SLFE01; genus JAAKFL01. Next base: position 16,713 of record CAZVSU010000024.1, read on the forward strand.
GCGCGAATTGGGGTTTTCCCTCCGAGAATTTAGCGGACGTTCTCTCATTGTCGACGCCTTGCCTCAAGGGTTTTCCACCACTCGCCCGGAGCATGTGATCAAAACTATTTTGGAGGATTTACAAACATACCCCCATGCCACTGATGGTGTCCGCGATCAAGAGCTGAGGCGCATCTCTTTGCGCGGCGCACTTTCAAGCGAGGTTCGCTTAAGCCGGCTGGAAGCCGAGCAGCTTGTCAAACAGCTCTGGAACGGATCCAATAAAGATCAATGCCCCTCCGGAAAGAAAATTTGGGCTCATCTTTGCAGAGAAAAAATCGCAGATCACCTATAAGGAACACTATGGACTATCAAAAAAGGCTTTATGCTCTCGGCGAGATCTTAGAAGAAGACTCGATCGACGGCTTTTTAATCGAAGACCCCACCGATATTTATTACCTGACGGGCATTGTCCTTTCGACCGGGATACTGATCGTCCACAACCGAGGGGCCCACCTGATTGTCGATGGGCGCTACTATGAAGCATGCTCGTCGGCCCATTTCATGACAGTCGTTCTTTGGGACCAGGATATTTTAGCCGACGTCCTCCTCGATCAGCTCTCTCACATTAAAAGCTTTGCCTTTTCCGGTGAAAAAACCTCCTATCAGCGCTATCAATCGCTGGAAAAAGTGGCCAAAAAAATTCGTGACGAACAGGAGCATCGAGAATTTGAATTGATGGCGGCTGAAGATTTTGTCCTACAGCTGCGGAGCGTCAAAAACAGCGAAGAGGTCGATCTCCTTTCGAGAGCGGCTGAACTTGGAGCGAAAGGATTCGACCATATCTGTTCCATCTTGAAAGAAGGCATGACAGAGCTCGACGTCGTCAAGGAACTGATTATTTTTTGGAGAAAAAACGATGCCCAAGGGATTTCCTTCGACCCTATCGTAGCGTTCGGTGCCAGCAGCTCGATGCCCCATTACCATCCCCAGGCAAAAAAGCTTGAGAAAGGAATGCCGGTCCTTATCGATATCGGTGTGAAGCTGAATCATTACCACTCCGATATGACCCGCTGCGTTTTCTTCGGCGAACCCGATTCCAAAATGAAAGAGATCTACGAAATCGTCCGGGGGGCGCAAGAGGCGGCCCTGAAGCTCTGCAAGCCGGGAACGAGGGTCGGCGATCTCGATATGGAGGCGCGGATTTTTATTTCCGATCGAGGGTACGGGGAGAATTTCACTCACGGTCTTGGCCATGGCATCGGTCTCGATGTTCATGAGCTGCCCGTCATCCGAAGCGCAACAAAATATGACGCGGTCGTTTTGCAGCCGGGTATGGCGATCACGGTCGAACCGGGGATCTATCTTCCTCAAATTGGAGGAGTGCGGATTGAAGATACTGTGGTGATCACAAAAGAGGGGCACCACAATCTGACCAATCGTTCGAAAGAACTTACTATTATTTAAAACAAAGTCTTTAAATTTAATTAGATTTTGTATATAATATAGAAAAAATTATCCGTTTGTTCCATGATTAATCTTACTCTTAGAAAAAAAATCTTTTTAAGCTATCTCACCCTTTTTTTTGCTTTTATGGTGATGATAGTGCCCCTATCAGACTATTTGGTAAAAAGGATCATCTTCAACTCTATGGACGATCAGGCAAGTGAGCTGATCGAAAAGATCAACACGGCTCCCAATGATGAGGCCTTAATTCGCTATCTGAAGAGTCAAAAGCCGGTTTTTTTCTTTCGCGTAGGGCTTATTTCGGATGACCAAAAAGTGCTCTATGACTCCCACACAAAGCGTGTTTTGGGCCCGGCATTCAGCCAGGAATTCGTTGTGGATCATCCTGAAGTACTCGAGGCTTTCGATTCCGGAACGGGCTACCACGAAGAGTATTCCGACATTATGGAACAGAAATTTGCCTATTTCGCTAAGGCGTTTGATTTCCATGGCAAAACTTATGTTCTCAGAACGGCCTTCCCATTCCAATATGTCCAAAAGCTGCTGTCCGACTTCCAAACCGGCTTTCTTTTGCTCGCCTCTTTAGGTTTGCTCTCATTTAGCGTCTTGACCTGGTATGCCATCCATCGCTTAACCCGCCCGATTGAGCAGATCATCCGCGCGATCCGCCCCTACGACGAAGGGAAGGCGGCGACCATTCCGGAAATTGTGATCCGAACGACCAATCCTCAAGATGAATTCGGCCGGCTGGCCCATACGCTCAACTCATTGAACACAAAAGTGAAAAGGCAAATTGACACCCTTGTTGAAGAGCGGAAGGAAAAGGAAGCGATTCTCGAGTCGCTCGTGGAAGGGGTTGTGGCGGTCGACCAGGAGATGCGGGTCACGTTTGTGAACCACACAGCCTTGCAGCATCTTGGATTCAAGCGGGGGACTCTTCTCGGGAACCGCCTTTCTCTCCCTGAGCATCCCGAGTGGGAGCTGCTTTTGGAGGAGTGTTTTGTCGACGAGGACATGAAATCGGCCTCCTTTCAAATCGGAGAAGGAGCGAGCACGAGCTACCTCGATTTGATCGCCATTCCGATCAAAGGAAAACATGGCGTGATTCTGGTCATTCAAGATCGGACAAAAGAATATAAAATTATGCAGATGCGGAAAGATTTTGTGGCAAACGCCTCTCACGAGCTGCGAACTCCCATCACAATCATTATGGGCTTTGCCGAGACTCTTCAAGACGCCCCCGAAATGCCCCGGAAGCAAGTCGAAGTGATCACCGGCAAAATTGTGAGCAACGCCCAGCGGATGAACAGCATCATTCAAGATCTGCTCATCCTATCAGACATTGAAAATCTGCCATCGTCTCGACTTGATGAAGTGGACATTTATGATCTCGCTCTCCATTGCCGCGAGACGCTGCTGTCGGTCTTTACCGACGCCCAAGTCACAGTTGCCAAAGAAATGGAGGGCAATGCTATCATGACGGCTGATCGCTATTTGATGGAGCTTGCGATCAACAACCTCCTCAATAATGCGGCTAAATATACCGAAGGGGCAGCGAAAATCGATGTCGTGATCGCAGAAGATGGAAGCGATTTGCTCATCACGGTTGCCGATCAGGGCATTGGGATCCCCGAAAGCGATTTGGAATTTCTTTTCCAAAGGTTTTATACCGTGGATAAGACCCATTCCCGCAAGAAAGGGGGATCGGGCCTTGGCCTTTCGATCGTCAGCACAATTGCCGAAAAGCACTACGGACAAATCAAAGCAGAATCCGAGGGTCCCGGAAAAGGCTCGACGTTCACTCTGCGCCTCCCTAAGACGCGTCAATAATCGTTGACATTTCTCAATTTGATGGCTCATGATGATTTTCCATGAGAGTTGCCGGCGTCACATCAAAAGAAAAACGGGATCACGTCCCCGCACACCTATCTCTTTGCAAACAGCAGCTTCATGATGTCCCTCTCTCGATCTGTCGTTTTACCCACTTGCAAGAGCTTAGGCTCGATCACAACAGACTCTCGACTCTTCCCAAGGAGATGAGTCAGCTCAAACAATTAGAAAGCCTTTGGCTGGACCACAACCGCCTGACCGCCCTTCCTCCTGAAGTTGGCGCCCTCTCTCGTCTTTTTTTCCTCTCAATAAACGACAACTGTTTGACCACGCTTCCGGAAGAAATCAGTTCTTTGAAACGGCTTAGCGTTTTGCATCTGAGAAGGAATCGGATCCAAGAGCTTCCGGATAGTTTTGGAGAGATGAAAGCGCTTCAGGACGTTTGGCTCTGCCACAACCCAATCCGTGATTTGCCCGATTCTCTTGTCCGCTGCCCACAGTTGAAACGGCTCACCTTGGATGGGACTAAAGTCAAAGAGTGTCCGCCCCACTTAAAAGAGCCGGCCCCCGGCCTTTGTTTGGAGTTGATCATGATCACAGTTGTGATTGCGGCCGCAACAATTTTTATGTCTGCTTGACCCCCATATCGTTTCTCTGCTATCCCTTAAAAGCAATATGACAGTCGATATTGATTCCATTACAGAGAAGGTGCAGGAAGCCGCTCCCCTTTTTCAAAAGGCTAGAGACGAGGTGCACAAAGTGATCGTCGGGCAAAAGGAAGTCGTCAAAAGTCTGTTTTTGGCCGTTCTCTCCGATGGCCACATATTAGTTGAAGGGCTTCCCGGCCTTGCGAAGACGCTTGCCGTGAATACGATGGCCAAAGTTGTCTCATGCGACTTTAAGCGCATTCAGTTCACACCTGATCTCCTCCCAGCCGATTTAATCGGCACGACCATTTACAACCAAAACGAGGGGCAGTTCACGGTCAAAAAAGGGCCGGTATTCACCAACATCTTGCTCGCAGACGAAATCAACCGCGCCCCTCCGAAAGTGCAAGCGGCCCTCCTAGAGGTCATGCAGGAGCGGCAAGTGACTATCGGCGGCGAAAGCTTTAAAACAGGGACTCCATTTTTAGTGATGGCGACTCAAAATCCGGTTGAGCAGGAGGGCACCTATAGTCTTCCGGAGGCGCAGACAGACCGCTTTATGCTGAAAGTGCTCATCGACTACCCGACAAAAGAAGAAGAAAAAGAGATCATTGCCAGAATGGGGAAGATGGGCGATCTCCCTTCGGCAGGTGCCGCTATGTCGGGGGATGACATCCTAAAAGCTCGTCGAGTGGTCGATTCTATTTTTATCGATGAGAAGGTGACCGACTACATCCTCGATATTGTGTTTGCCACCCGCACCCCCGAAAGGCACAACCTTGAGATCGGATCGCTGATTCAGTTCGGCGCCTCGCCAAGGGCGAGCATCGCCATGCAGATTGCCGCAAAAGCCGAGGCCTTTTTGGAGGGGAGGGGCTTTGTCACCCCCGACGATATCAAAAGCATCGCCCATGAGATTTTGCGTCACCGAATTCGCATCTCCTATGAAGCAGAAGCAGAAGGTGTCACTTCCGACGATCTGATCGATCAAATCTTATCGACCATACCGGTGCCGTGATGGCTGCCCTCCCTCCCGAGACGTTCAAACGGATCAAAAAAATTGAGATCACCACCAATCGACTTGTCGAAGAGCTTTTGGGAGGCGCCTACCGTTCCGCATTTAAAGGAAACGGCATCGAATTCGAAGAGGTCCGACAGTATTTCCCCGGCGACGATGTCCGCTCTATCGACTGGAACGTCACTGCCCGGATGAACGCCCCATTTGTCAAGACGTTTCGGGAAGAAAGGGAGCTTACAGTGATGCTCTGCATCGATGTTTCGGCCTCCGCGAGGTTCGGCGCTCCCAACAGGACAAAAGAAGATTTGATGGCTGAAATTTCGGCGACCCTGGCCTTTTCCGCGATAAAAAATCAAGACAAGGTGGGTCTCATTTTATTCACCGATCAAGTCGAGCATTATCTTCCCCCGAGAAAAGGGAGGCGCCATGTCCTCCGGGTGATCAGAGAAATTTTGGCTTTTGAGCCGAAACACCGGAAGACAAATATCGCCGAAGCGCTCCGTTTTTTAGGCAATGTCCAAAAAAGAATGGCCGTTTGTTTTTTGGTGTCCGATTTTTTGTGTCCTTCCAATTACCAGCATGAGCTGAAGATCAATGCCAAACATCACGACTTAATCCTCCTTAATGTCAAAGATGCCCTCGAAAAAAAGTGCCCTCCGTTTTCTTTTCTCACATTGAAAGATACCGAAACAGCAGAGGTGGGCATCATCAATGGACAAGACCCTCGGACGCAGAAAGACTTTCAAGAGCGGGTCCAAGCAGAAGAAGAGGCGCTGATGTCGTTAACGGCAAAACTGGGCATTCACTGCCTCCACTTTCGAACCGATACCCCCTATGCCGCAGCCATCAATCGCTTTTTTAAAGAGAGGAAAAAAAGGCGATGAGGCGTTGGATCGTGTTTTTATTCCTTCCCCTTGTTTTGGGAGCAGAGGCTCAAGGCTATTTGACCTTTGAAAAGGAGCCGCCACCTCGGATTTCCGAAGACATTCGGAACCGATGGATGGATGGCCCCGAGGCGCTTGAACAGGAGGCGCTCCGCAATCAAAAAATTGCCGCTTTTCATCGCTTCCCTCTGGGTCGGCTCTTGCTCTTTATCGCCATCGGGGGGCTTGCCGCCATTTGCATTCAGAACAGAGAGGCGCTCACAAAATGGATCGGGTCGCGTGCTGTGCCAAAGCTGTCGCCGCGGGAAAAAGCGGAAAAGAGGCTTGATCAGATTGAGAAAGTCGACGATATAAGCGAACGCATCCGCCTTCTTGACGAAGCGATCAGAGACCACATTGAAGAGCGGACCAAGATTGCGGCCAAGGTGAGCACGCACAGAGAAATTCTCCATCAACTCACCGAGTCAAAAGAGCAGCATGAACGGCTTTTTCACAACATCGAGGCGGTCGAATTCAGAGGGTATCGGCCCACAGAAAAAGATTACGCCGCGATAAAAGCCGCCTGGCAAAACCTCATCAATTGACATCCTCCCCTTGCGTTAGGCAAGAGGGGTCCTTTCGCCTAAGGCTAAGTAGTAAATAGTCAGCCAGCTTTTCAAAACACGTCAAATTTTTTATCTACAATTATATTTTATTTTGGTAATCTCGGCGCATCAACATTTCAAAAATACATTGGAAAGAGCGCATCATGCTTCGTATTTTCTTGTTTTCAGTTTTCTGCTTGGCTGCCCAGTTTGCTTTCTCTTTTGATGAGCGAGCAGAAGAAGCGTTTTTCCTTTCGAGACCCGAGCAAGTCGCAACATCGAGCGACGAACCCCAGTTTCTTGTGGGAGGCGTCGTTAATCCGCTCAGCGGCCAGCCTTCGCTTCGAAAAATAGATCTGATCATAAGGGGAGCTCAAGAACTAACTTTAAGCAGAACCTACATGTCTCCCCATATGCCGGTTCAGCTGGCATACACCGAACAGAGCCGGGAAGAGTGGGAAAAATACCGCCTGTACCATTATCTTGCTGCGAATTACAAAGGATGGCAATTCTATCCTCATCTGAAACTAATCTTTTCTCCTGAAACAAAGCAGATTCTCGTAACTGATCCAAATGGATGTACGCTCGGTTTTTCTTTTAAGGGACCCCGTATGACAAAAGCGACATTCGAGGGAAAATCGTATGGAATCAGCAATTGTGCAGGAGAAAGTCCAAGCGGCGCCTTTGATCCAAGAAATACGCGCGTCGTTTACGACCAAAAAAGCAGTCAGATCATTGTTTATGGAATCGATCAAGTGGAGAGATTTTATCGTTTTGAAAAATATGAGCCAAAAGGGACAATCCTCTACCTTTTAGAAAAAGAAAGGCTGCCGAACGGAAAAATCCTAAGATACCACTATACAAAAGGAGAGCCCGTAAGGGTCGAAAGTTTAGCTCCGAATGAACAGTTTGTCTATGCGTCACTGACAATAGAGGGAAATCCTTGGAAAGGAAATACGTTCTTTTCATCCTCCTCTGGTCAAGAGGCGGAGTATGTGTTTGAGCGAAGGCCGTTGCATGTTCATGTCAAAGAAAGAACCGAGGGTTGGTTTAAAGACTCAAAGTTTGAAATGGAGAGGCGTTATCTATGCCCGCCGATTCTCTCGGAAGTGAGATCGCCGAATTTCAGAAAAGAGCGTTTCGGTTATTGCGATCGATTTTTACTTACCTCTTATGAGGATAAAGACCAGCATTTTCAAAGTGTCAATGGGGGTTATGGAAAAGACCCCTATCACTACCGCGTCCATTGGTTGTTGAAGCCGGATGTAGAAAGTGGAGACTTTAGCGTTGTTTACGAAATGTCTTACGACCCTCCCGTTGCAGGAAGAAAAGGAGGAACAACAACAGTCCATTCAAGCGATGGAACGTCTACTGTTTATCATTTTTCCAAGCAGCTCTTGATGACGAAGATTGAATTCTTTGGAGCAGAAGGTGATCTAAAAAAAGAAAAACTCCTTTCTTGGGATGATCGGAATTGGCTTCAATCTGTTGACATTCGATACGGGCAGGGACAGCTATTTTCTCGTAGATCGTTTGAGTATGACCGTTTCGGAAATCCTATTTTGGAAACGTTCACAGGAGATCTGTCCGGTTCAGGTGAAATAGAGTCGACATGGACAAAGCGCTCCTTTTCTGACGACGGAAAAAATCTTCTTCTTAGCGAAGCAAGGGAAGATGGTTCGACAACCGTCTGGTCTTATCTCGAAGGGACAAGCCTTGCCGCCTCAAAGCTCATCAAAGATGGTGATGAGATCATCTTAAGAGAGTTTTGGAAATATGACGAAAGCCACAATCTGATAGAAAAGCGATCCGACAACGGAAACAGCAAAGACCCATGCAATATGAGCGGCGCGACTGAAAGCCATGAGATAACCTACAGTCTTCGCCAGTCGGCCCCCTTTCTCCATATGCCTGAGAAAGAGAGTATCACAAGTTTTGGAACACTGCTCAGGGAACGCCATTTAGTCTACGATGAATATGGAAATGTGACGCGAGAAGATATTGACGATGCTTTAGGCAAAAGAGCCTTTTCTATTCACAGGACCTACAACGAAAGAGGAGATCTTTTAACCGAGACCGATCGCCTTGGACAGACATCTGCATATTCTTATGATGAAAATGGGCATTGCATCTCGGCATCCAGCACCTCAAACAGACGGCAAAAGAAAATGTCATATGACTTACGAGGAAGGCTCAGCCTCGTTGAAGAAGAGGGGGTTGAAGGAGCTTGCCATAGAGAATCTTCAAAATACGACATGCATGATCGTCTCATTGAAACAAACGATTATTTTGGCAACAGCACGCAACTCACATACGATCCATGCGTCAATAAAGTGTGCCAAACAGATTTCCCTAAAATTTGTGGTTTGGATGGACATCCTCTCGATGTTGTGACGGTTTCGACTTATGATCCATTTGGGAGGGAAACCAGTTTTACCGATCCGAACGGGAAAATAACGACCTATACATACAACGTACGGGGGTCTGTGAGCGGGATTCATCACCCAAACGGCGGAATCGAGACCTTTCGCTATGCAAAAAATGGCGACCTCGTTTCTAAAACTGATCCTGACGGACTAAGGGTTGACTATGAGTACGATATTTTAAGAAGACCCCTTAAGAAATCTTATCTGTCAGAAGACGGGCATTTTCTTGGAGAAGAGACGTTTGCCTACAATAGTTTCCACCTGACATCAGAAACAGATAAAGAAGGCCATCTCAGACACTATTTTTACGATAGTGCAGGCAGAAAAATTCGCGAAGAGTTTTGTGGTCGCGTGACAGAGTTTGGGTATGATTCCCTAGGGAGGCTACGTACCATAACCAAATATAATGGGACAGATGCCCTTGTGGTTCACTATGAAAGAGATGTGGAAGATCGCATTGTCTCTAAAAAAAAGACCGATCTTTCAGGCCAAGTTCTCTCAAAAATTAAACACTCCTACGACGATGACGGAAACCGTGAGACCATTTCCCGTTTTATTAATGGAAAAGAAGCAATCGAACGCTTTTCTTATGACGCCTTCAAAAGGCCTATCTTTTATCAAGATGCCGCTGGTTTTGAATTTCATACCTATTATGATGAAACTTATTCTAATCCACTTGGACAAAATGTCATGCAGGTAACATCGGTTGATCCAAAGGGCTGCGCATTGATTAAGACATTCGATGCCTTGCGTCATGTTGTCCGTGAAGAAAAAATTTCGAATGAAGGAGCGCCTCTTTTTTGCCAAGAGAATTGGCGTGATCCTGCAGGCAATGTCATTGTTCATAAAGACCATATCTATGAAGGAGGCAAATTTCAATCGACCCAAACCGTCCGCTATTTTTATACAGACAGCCATCAAATCGGTAGAATGATCAGAGGCTTTGGAACAGAAAACGAAAGAGAGACTCTCTATACCCATGCGCCCTCCGGAAAATTAAAAGGAAAAATTCTCCCCGACGGGACGGTGCTCACGTTTTCCTATCACCCCTTAGGGTCTTTGAGCCGTATCGACTCCTCTGATCAAAAAATCTCTTACTCCTTTGCCTATAATGCCTTAGGAGACCTCACAGAAGCCTATGATGAAAATAAAGACCTCAAAATTAAACGAACCGTCGATTCGTTCGGGAATGTGATTGCCGAAGTGTTTCCCTTTGGGCTGAGCATTGAAAAAGACTATGACGACTTTGATCGGCCGGTCAGCCTCAATCTGTTCAAGCATGGCCAAGTGCGATATGAATACGACCCCCTCTTCTTAAGAGAAATCATAAGAGAGGCCCCGCAAGGCCAAGAGGTCTACCGCCATACCTTCGTTGACTACGACCTGGATGGAAATCTGATAAAGGAGCAGCCGATCGGCTCTCTTGGTTTTGTTTCCTATACCAGAGATCAAAGAGGCCGGCTGACGCGTCTTAACAGTCCCGCCTTTTCTGAAACGTGCGATTATGATTCCATCGGCAACCTTATCAGACATGTGACAAATGGAGAGCAGTCTCAATACGAATACGACGGGACATGGCAGCTGATAGAAGAAGAGTCGCCCGAAGGCAAAATCACATATGGAAACGACTCTCTTTTCAACAGAACCCGCAAAAATAACCTCCACTACCAAACCAATTCCTTACATGAATTGATTTCAGATGGTGAAAACGTCTACGAATATGATTTAAGGGGCAATCGCGTCAGTAAAAAGAATCGTACAGATACCACTCGTTATACCTATGATCCCCTGGACCAACTCATTAAAGTTAAATCAAAAGATAACAAGACAGAGTTTATCTACGATCCATTAGGAAGACGTCTGACAAAAATTGTTTCGACAAAAGTCGGTGATCACTGGGAGGAGTCCGGCCGCGACTATTATCTCTATGACGGCGACAGTGAAATCGGTTCTTTGAAGGCTTGCGGCGAGCTTGACAGCTTTAGAGTTGTCAGTCCCGATATTTCCTCCAGAACAATCAGCATCGAAGCCGGCGGCAAGGTCTTTGCCCCCATCACAGACGTGCAGAGAAACATTCGCCGGCTTGTCGATATTGAATCAAACGACGTTGTTCAGCAATACGACTATACCGCATTTGGTGAGAAACTGCAGGGAAAAGAGACGATCGAAAACCCTTGGCAATTTGCGTCAAAACGCTTTGATCCCGGCTTAACACTCATTTATTTCGGCAAACGAGACTACGACCCCGCAATAGGGAGGTGGCTGACGCAGGATCCATTAGGTTTTGAAGATAGCTTTAATCCCTACCAATATGTGTACAACAATCCCTATCGATACTTCGATCCTTATGGGGAAAGCGTTGAGGGCTTCCTTTACGGCCTAGGATCAGTCATTTTGGGATCAGGTATCATCTTGACTGGCGGCATGGCTGAGGTCGCCACCTGCGGGGGTTATACCATTGCCTTGGGATTGCATTTACAATTGGGCGCCACCCTTATCGGGTCCGGCCTTGCAATGACCTTCTACAATCTACCGGAACTTCCTCTTCTTTCCGACCTGCATTGCCCGACACTATCCCCACAACAGTACGAAACCCATGGACTCATTACTCTTCCCACCTTTGATTATCATATTAGTCTTTCCGAGATCCGCATTGATAAAAAGGATCAACAAGAAGGTAAAAAGAAGCAGAGAAATGCACGTCCAGATCCGGATCCAAGAGCAGAAGGCTCTGAGCACTCAATAATCGAAAAACCCGGCCCCGATGGCCAATATACAACACATCACGACAATGGTCGCAATTGGAAGCAATATCGAGGTTCTGGAAAATCACATGGTGAAGTCGCACGACCGAATGTCAAAGAACCATCTGTCAACGTGAGCCCAGATGGCCGAATTCATATTAATCGACCAACTGTCAGACCAGCAAATCCCGATGAAATTCCTAAAAGAAAATAGGAAATAAAATGAGCCAAAAGAACGAAAAACCCGATGTATATAATATTGTTTATTATCTTATTCAGGATGAGGTCATAAAACCCGAGTTCTTATTTACTATGCTGGAAATTTTTTGGCCTTCTTTTATCACAAAGGATGGGTATGTTTTCTTGAAAGAAACTTTTGACGCCAATTATTTTTCGAAATTATCCAGCGATGGTTTAAATCCAGAGTATTGGATAAACTTACTGACTATTGAGCATTACTTTTCAAATCTTCCCGACTGGGAAGAAAAATCTAAGGTATTTGCTAAAGCACTTATCTCGCTATACCGAGCCAAACTCAAAACAGATTTTCCTCAAATGAAATTCGTAGTTGAGTATTTCTGCGATGAGGAGGTCGGAGATTACGGGCTGACGTTTTATCAAGTAGACGATACCTCAGAAAAAAACGAGAAAAAATGAGCGATCCTTCTGGCCCTTTCTTCCCTTTCGAGAATACGATGGCCAAAGTTGTCTCATGCGACTTTAAGCGCATTCAGTTCACACCTGATCTCCTCCCAGCCGATTTAATCGGCACGACCATTTACAACCAAAACGAGGGGCAGTTCACGGTCAAAAAAGGGCCGGTATTCACCAACATCTTGCTCGCAGACGAAATCAACCGCGCCCCTCCGAAAGTGCAAGCGGCCCTCCTAGAGGTCATGCAGGAGCGGCAAGTGACTATCGGCGGCGAAAGCTTTAAAACAGGGACTCCATTTTTAGTGATGGCGACTCAAAATCCGGTTGAGCAGGAGGGCACCTATAGTCTTCCGGAGGCGCAGACAGACCGCTTTATGCTGAAAGTGCTCATCGACTACCCGACAAAAGAAGAAGAAAAAGAGATCATTGCCAGAATGGGGAAGATGGGCGATCTCCCTTCGGCAGGTGCCGCTATGTCGGGGGATGACATCCTAAAAGCTCGTCGAGTGGTCGATTCTATTTTTATCGATGAGAAGGTGACCGACTACATCCTCGATATTGTGTTTGCCACCCGCACCCCCGAAAGGCACAACCTTGAGATCGGATCGCTGATTCAGTTCGGCGCCTCGCCAAGGGCGAGCATCGCCATGCAGATTGCCGCAAAAGCCGAGGCCTTTTTGGAGGGGAGGGGCTTTGTCACCCCCGACGATATCAAAAGCATCGCCCATGAGATTTTGCGTCACCGAATTCGCATCTCCTATGAAGCAGAAGCAGAAGGTGTCACTTCCGACGATCTGATCGATCAAATCTTATCGACCATACCGGTGCCGTGATGGCTGCCCTCCCTCCCGAGACGTTCAAACGGATCAAAAAAATTGAGATCACCACCAATCGACTTGTCGAAGAGCTTTTGGGAGGCGCCTACCGTTCCGCATTTAAAGGAAACGGCATCGAATTCGAAGAGGTCCGACAGTATTTCCCCGGCGACGATGTCCGCTCTATCGACTGGAACGTCACTGCCCGGATGAACGCCCCATTTGTCAAGACGTTTCGGGAAGAAAGGGAGCTTACAGTGATGCTCTGCATCGATGTTTCGGCCTCCGCGAGGTTCGGCGCTCCCAACAGGACAAAAGAAGATTTGATGGCTGAAATTTCGGCGACCCTGGCCTTTTCCGCGATAAAAAATCAAGACAAGGTGGGTCTCATTTTATTCACCGATCAAGTCGAGCATTATCTTCCCCCGAGAAAAGGGAGGCGCCATGTCCTCCGGGTGATCAGAGAAATTTTGGCTTTTGAGCCGAAACACCGGAAGACAAATATCGCCGAAGCGCTCCGTTTTTTAGGCAATGTCCAAAAAAGAATGGCCGTTTGTTTTTTGGTGTCCGATTTTTTGTGTCCTTCCAATTACCAGCATGAGCTGAAGATCAATGCCAAACATCACGACTTAATCCTCCTTAATGTCAAAGATGCCCTCGAAAAAAAGTGCCCTCCGTTTTCTTTTCTCACATTGAAAGATACCGAAACAGCAGAGGTGGGCATCATCAATGGACAAGACCCTCGGACGCAGAAAGACTTTCAAGAGCGGGTCCAAGCAGAAGAAGAGGCGCTGATGTCGTTAACGGCAAAACTGGGCATTCACTGCCTCCACTTTCGAACCGATACCCCCTATGCCGCAGCCATCAATCGCTTTTTTAAAGAGAGGAAAAAAAGGCGATGAGGCGTTGGATCGTGTTTTTATTCCTTCCCCTTGTTTTGGGAGCAGAGGCTCAAGGCTATTTGACCTTTGAAAAGGAGCCGCCACCTCGGATTTCCGAAGACATTCGGAACCGATGGATGGATGGCCCCGAGGCGCTTGAACAGGAGGCGCTCCGCAATCAAAAAATTGCCGCTTTTCATCGCTTCCCTCTGGGTCGGCTCTTGCTCTTTATCGCCATCGGGGGGCTTGCCGCCATTTGCATTCAGAACAGAGAGGCGCTCACAAAATGGATCGGGTCGCGTGCTGTGCCAAAGCTGTCGCCGCGGGAAAAAGCGGAAAAGAGGCTTGATCAGATTGAGAAAGTCGACGATATAAGCGAACGCATCCGCCTTCTTGACGAAGCGATCAGAGACCACATTGAAGAGCGGACCAAGATTGCGGCCAAGGTGAGCACGCACAGAGAAATTCTCCATCAACTCACCGAGTCAAAAGAGCAGCATGAACGGCTTTTTCACAACATCGAGGCGGTCGAATTCAGAGGGTATCGGCCCACAGAAAAAGATTACGCCGCGATAAAAGCCGCCTGGCAAAACCTCATCAATTGACTAATCTGGTCCCCATCAGGGGTCTCATGCGTCTAAACAAACACTTATATCAATCTTGACGAAATCTTAATGGAGGGATGTTACACTAATTATCTAAGCGATCAGAAATATGTTCTAAGTATAAAGGAGAGATAATATGAATTTTATTAATAATACACTCATGAGCGTTGAACGCGCTTGCGACTATATTCCCGTCGTCGTAAACGGTCACGGGGTTGAAGATTGAAATTGAAATTTGACCTCAAGTTTTCTA
>CAZVSU010000025.1:0-24158 GCA_964629645.1 uncultured bacterium
GACGTCCCCTAATGGGATAACGGAAATCAGTTTTTTGGTCGAGATAAAGAGATCTCGAAGTTGATGAGGGCTTCGGGCATGTTGGGGGGGATATTGCGGCGGAATTCGTAATCAAATTGTGTTGTTAAGGTATTTTTCACACTTGCACGCTCATCTTTTGGTGCGCTGTCGAGCTGTCGGTAAAGCGCCCGCCTTTCATCGACTATCCGGTCGACAACAGTGGGATCTTGGAAAATCGCGAGCAAAAGAGGGGGAGGCGCAAGCCAAATACGGAAAGGCTTCGGCGAGGAATTTGTAGCCGACAAATAATCGATGAGGTTGGGATAATAGTCCGGTTTATTGTTTTCTCCACGGCAGGTCAGAGACAAACTCTCCGATGTCTCTGTTCGTTTCAACATGTTGGCGAGCAGATCTTGATAGGCGGGGTCCTCGAGGCGGAGATTTGCAAGATACTTGGCATTTCCCAGATTTTTGCCCTCTTGGCGCTGTCTGCGGAGCGCTCCAACAATTTCATTCCACAATTCCGTAACGGCATCGGGATGATCCTTTTCAAACTCCTGAAAAAAGTTGCGGTCGGAATAAAGGAGCTCGATCAGACGTTTTGCGACCTCCTCGTGGGCTTTTTGAAACGCTTCATTTTGCGGTGTGGGGTCAAACTCAAAAATGGAAAGATCAATATGGCTGACAGCATTAATCGGCCCGTTTTTTCCCCTGCTCTCTTCATTGTCTTCTTTCTCTCCTGGAACTTGAAGCCCGCTGTACTTAGATACCTGCAATTCGTTGATATGGTCTCGGGAGCGCGTGGTGACGACACAGACGTATTCTGCTCTCAGAGCCTCCCTAAGCACAAAATTTTGCAGGCTCGAGTAGGTGATGATCGCGAGCAGCATGAGAATCGAAAAGACCATCGGAATGATATTCATGGGTATTTCACCGGAGTTGTCGTGTTAGGGAGAACAAAGGCGTACTTCACTTCGCCCTGACCATCGATTGTCACAAACATGCGTAAAATCGAAGGAATCCCTTCTTCATCGATCGGCCATGTCGACGGCTCAGAAGCGTTTGCCACGATCTGCTGCCCTTGTTCATCTGAAGATCTGGGCGTAAAAAAGGCAAATTTAAGGTCGGTCACGTTATTGAGCAAAACCTCTGTCCTCATCGGAGGCTCGATATTGGGGTAGCGGCTGAGTATGGGCCAGGTGAGCAAAATCAGCTGCTGGTTGTCGTCGACAAAAAGACGGGCCAAGACTTCATTGGAAAACAGCTCGCCCGACCCCGTTCCGTTGTCGAATGCGAAGACAAGAGATTGGGGAGTCTGCGTATAGAAAACGATCCCTTTATTTTTTTTGTCATCTGCGGGATTTAAAATCATCGGGATCACCTGTCCTAGACGAAACTGCGCATAAAGAAGCTGAAAATTGCGCTGTAAAGACGCTTCAATCCGCCTTTGAGTTCCGACCGTTTGGCGATAGATCCCGAGCAGTCCCGCGAGCAGGATCGAAACAAGTGCGAGGGCGATCAAAACCTCGATTAATGTGGCGCAGCGTTTACTCGTCATTGTCTTCCACTGTTTCTGCTTTTTCTTCGGCCTGCTGCTCTTTTTCAACAAAAATAGTGTATGAGAATTCAAGCGTTTTCATGTTGTCCGCGCGCATCGTGATGAGGATGCGAAAAAGGGCATATTTCGGGTTTGTTTTGTCCGGTTTCATCTTGATCGTTTCAAAGTGATAGGTCGTTTTAAAGGGCCACCCTGGAGGAAAGAGAACCCCCTCGACGTCACGCTCCTCAGAGGAGAGCAGCTCTTCCCAAGCGATCGAACCGCCATACATTTTTTGAACGATATCGGCGTAGATCACACCAGCGACACGGTCCGCTTCGATCTGATGCAAAAACCTCCTTTCGGCGCGAATGATATCAGTTTGCGGGGCCAGTAGGGGTAAGGCGCAGAGGGCGACAAGCGCTAAAGCGATGATGACTTCCAGTAAAACGACGGGGCGTTTGCTAATTCGCATTTTTCGCCTCCCAAAGCGCCCTGATTTCTCTCGGATACATCTCTTCGCTGTCGAGCGCGTCTTCTTCAAAACGCTCTCCCGTCGTGACTTGAAAGGGATGGGGATAACCCCGGAGCACGATGGTTCTTTTCAAGGGGCCGGTTGTTCGGATATCGGGATATCCGGAAAATGTCAGCGACCCTTTCGGGGTGGCATGCGCAACTGCCGAAAAGCGTAGCGTGGTCTTTCCCGAAGTCGTTAACCCTTCGGCGGGATCCCAGGAAAAAGAGTCGATGCCTTGAACGAGCGGGCTGTTGTTTAACAGCCGCCCCAGCCCTTTTTGAACATTGGACTCGGTTTCGATGAGCACCTTTAGCCCCTCTGGCACGCGCTCAAAAACCACGTCGACGTTTTCATTGTGGATCAGCATTGTTTCAAGCGCCGTCTGCAGCTTCTGCTGCACCACCTGCATGCCTGAACGAAATTGCTGATCCCGCCTCATCCTCACAGTATTGAAACCGATGACGCCTGCAGCTAAGACAATCAGCATCATCACAATCATCAGCTCTAAAAGAGTGACGGGCCTTTTAGCTCCCTTTTGTGCGTCGTAGATACTCTTCATAGGCCTGCGAGGTGACTTTCACCTGTCCATTATTGTCGATTGTCACGTCATATTTGTTGCCCCAGCCGTCGTAAATGGCGGCGTTAGGATTAGAAACGAGCGGCGACTGTCGGACTAATTGCTCCCAATTTGACTCGAGATCGTCTTCAGCGTTGGGAGTGTCCAGAAGGGCAATTGTCAAGATCTCTTCGAGCCGCTTTATTCCTGTTTCCGTTTTAAATGCCCTCCCCTTTTCCGTGGCGCCTTGGTAGTTATAGGCAACGGCTCCAATAATCAAAGCGATCAAAAACATCACGATCATCACTTCGATTAAGGTAATATTGCGTCTCACACATTTTTTCATGACCAGTCCTTTTGTTTACGGGCCGCCGGTAAATGTCGCGATGTCGGAAAGGGGAAGAAGAATCGCGAGCATCACAAGCCCGATTATTCCTCCCATCACGATTAAGATCACTGGCTGCGCCAGCGCGACCAAACGCCCCAAAGTTTTATCTAACGATCGTTCATACATGTCGGCGATACTTTCTAACATCGCAACTGTATTGCCTGTTTCTTCTCCGATCGCGAGCATGCGGTAGACAAGGCTCGGGATGTGGGAGGATTTTTTGAGCTCCTGGCTCAACGAGCTCCCCTCGACAATATTTTGTTCTGCTTCATGAATCTCTTTTTCCAAAATACGGTTATTCATCACAGCTCCGGACATGCGAAGGGCTTCGATGATGGTCAGCCCCCCCTGCTGAAGCGTCGCCATCGTTCGGGAAAAGCGGGTCACGGCCGCTTGCACAAGAAGCGTCCGCACAAGAGGTAGCTTCATTAAAAATCGCTCCAATCTTTCTCGTCCCGTTTCCGTTGTGGACTGCCAAATAAGGCCGCCGACAACAGCGATCAGAATGGGGAGATAAATCCACCACCAGTCGCGGAAAAAATGGCTGGCCCCTAGAACGAAAGCCGTAAAGGCATTGAGTTTGCGATCGGCAAAAATTCCTTCGATAGACGGAACGACAAATCCGAGGAGCAGGGCGATGATCAGAAGGGAAAAGAGGGCGAGAACGCCGGGATAGATCAAAGACGTTGTGATCTGGCTTTTGAGCTGTTGTTTTTTCATCAAAAGCTGAGCAAGCCGCTCCAAAACAAGTCCTAAATTTCCGGATGCTTCCCCCGCTGCCACCATTGACGTATAGAGTTGATCAAAGCTGTCGGGATAGGACTGCATCGCCTGCGACAGAGAGTGGCCTCCTTTGATCTGATCGGAAAGACTGAGCAAGATGCGGTGATACCGTTCGCGCGCATTTTGCTCTTCGATGGTCACTAAAGACTGGTAAAGAGGAACGCCCGCATTGACAAGCTGAGCCAGCTGAGCGGTAAAGGTGACAAGGGCGTCTGCACTCAAGTTCTCGCGGGAGGAGACTTTCACTTTTGTCGAGAGGATGCTGACCATTAAGCCGCGGTCGCGGAGCTTAAGGCGCGCTTCTTTTTCCCCTTGCGCTTCGACGACCCCTTTGAATTTTTTGGCCTTTGCGTCCAGCGCCTCATAATAGTACAGCGGCATTACTCTTCTTCGACTCCCCGAATGACTCTGAGCACCTCTGATTCAGTTGTCACCCCCCGCGCCACCAGGTGGGCGCCGTGGGTTCTGAGCGACTGCATCCCTTCTGCCATGGCCGCCTTTCGCATCTGGACGGCATCGGGGCTTTTGACAATTTGCTGCTGCAAAGGTCCCGTTATGGTCACCAGTTCATAGACGCCGTGGCGCCCTTGATATCCCGACTGGTAGCACTCGCCGCATCCCTTGCCCCGGGAAAGCATCCCGCCGGGAATATCGTGCCGCTTAAGGCCGATGCTGGCCAGCTCTTCGTCTGTCGGTTGATAAGTCTCTTGGCAGGACGGGCATATTTTTCTGACGAGCCGCTGCGCCAAAACGCCAATCACGCTGGAAGAGAGAAGATACGGTTCGATTCCCATATCGACGAGGCGGGTGATCGCGGAAGGGGCGTCATTGGTGTGGAGAGTACTTAAGACCAAGTGTCCTGTCAGCGAGGCCTGCACCGCGATTTCAGCTGTTTCTAAATCGCGGATCTCCCCCACCATCACAACATCGGGATCCTGACGCAAAATATGGCGAAGACCCGCCGCGAAGGAGAGGTTGATTTTCGGACGCACGCCAATTTGCGCGATTCCTTTCAAATTGTATTCGACGGGATCTTCGATGGTCATGATGTTGGTTTCTTCGGAATAAAGATCGGACACGGCGCTGTAAAGCGTCGTCGTTTTACCGCTGCCCGTGGGTCCCGTCACCAAAATAATCCCTTCCGGAAGATGGATCAACCGCCGAAATTCAGCGAGAGTTTCGGGGAGCATCCCCAGTTGATTCAGTCCAAGAGTGATATTGCCTTTGTCCAGAATACGAAGGACGATTCTCTCGCCATTGACAATCGGAACAGTGCTGACGCGGAAGTCGATCTCCCTTCGTCCCATCCTTAATTTGATCCGCCCGTCCTGCGGAAGCCGCCTTTCCGCAATGTCCATTTTAGCCATCACCTTCACCCGGGTTAAGAGTTGAGACTGGTACTCAACGGCCGGGGTGTGGCGCGCGTGCAAAACGCCATCGATGCGGTAGCGGACGCGAAGGCTGTCGTCCAAGGGCTCGAAGTGGATATCGGACGCCCCTTGCTGTATGGCTTCCGACAAAATCAAGTTCAAAAGCCGCACAATAGGAGAATGGACGCGGGTGTCATCGAGAAGGTCGTAGACTTCGACGTCCCCGTCGGCTTCTCCATCCTCTGATTGCTCTCCGATCTCGGCAAGTAGCTGCGATGCGGCCCCCTGCTCTTTGTTGTAACAATCGTTGATCGCAGTCGATATGGCCTCTCGCGGGCAATAGACAGGCTTGACAGAGACGCCAAGCATGAGGCGAAGCTCTTCTAAGGGATCTAAGTTAAGCGGATCGGAAATGGCGGTTAAGATAGCGTCTCCCTCTTGATCGTAGGGCAATATATTGTGTCGCTTCACAAACGAGTAGGACACTTTTTTGTAAAACTCTCTGGTCAGCTGAATTTCGGGAACTTCAGACATGGTGGGAAGGCCGAATTGACGGGCCAAATTTTCATTGACATCGTCGCCGCCCAAAATTCCCTGGCGGACCAATTCGTCGCCGAGGGAGAGTCCGCTGCCGGTTTTTTCCGTTGCTGTTTCTTGCTTTTTGTCGTTATGATCGACGATTTTTTTCAGCCAGCGCTTGCCTTGGTCGAGAAGATCTTTAGCGTCCATCGTACTCTCCGCGTAAACGGCAGCCCTCATTTCCGCGGCTTATCGATGCGGGCACGCATCCGATCTGGCTGGGGAAATACCCGGTGGGAGGCTGGCCGCAGAGAATGCGGAATGTGTGGGAAAAAGCGCGCCTTTGATGGTAGTTGCGGGACTCGTTCATACGGCACATAAAGCAAGGCAGATCACCCGGCCGCTGCCTCAGTTTTTCAAATTTGATCCTTTCGATGTCTTCACAAGGATCGTGAATGATCTGCGGCGTCATAAAAATGATCAGTTCTGTCGTGCGATCGTCAGTTTCAGTCATGCTAAACAGCTTGCCAAATCCGGGTATCTCCCCAAAAAACGGAATCGACTGCTTTTGATCAGAGGTATCTTTTCGTCTTAAGCCCCCCATCACAAGCGTCTGCCCGTCGGCGATAAGCGCTTCGTTTTCGAGCTCCCGCCTCAAAAAAGAGGGGCGGTCCTGAGCGGCTAATAAAGCGTCGGGGACGTTGGTATCAAAGTTAATGTAGGTCTCTAAGGTGATGTAGTCGACGTCGTCGTCATAGCCGTCTTCTTCCGACCAGAGGTGGACAGTCGGCGTCACTTTGATTGTGATTCCGAACTGTTCCCGTTTGAAGGTTTGCTGCGGCGTATTGGCATTTGTCGTCGCGATAAAGTTCACACCCGTATCAATCGAAATTTCGTCTCTGATGCTGATAGTGGCAGGGGTCTGATTCACCGTCACGATCGAAGGGTTGGCGTTGATGGTTAAGTTTTCTTGGGTGAGAAGAAATTTGTAGATCAAATCAAAAGCAGGGGCCCCGCAGTCGGTTCTAGGACGGCTTAAAAGAAATTGGAAAACGCCGAGCGCCAAAGGCTCGCCCCAATCGATGCAAGTGAGCCGCTTATTGTCGGCACACCCGCCGATTTTGAGAAGGTTCAAGCCATAATCGGTCCTTTCCCGTGTTCGGCGTTCAAACACGAGCACATCGATCTGCACCATCTTTTTGGGGACGTCAAGCTTCTTTGTGATTTCGAGAAGACGCGGCAAAAGATCTTTTTCAACCACCATAATGATGGAACCGGTCTTGTCGTCGACGATAAAATTGGGATTTTTTTGCGCCGGCCGCTCTTTTTCGTTGACGACGCGTCCCGGATCGATCGCTGGAACGCTGATCACCGGCTCGTCGGAAACAAAGAAGTTATTATCGAAGATGGGAAACGGCTCTTGCGGCCTTTCAATTTCGTTCAGCGTCACGTTTTGCGTCTGGTCGACTTGATCGCCGGGCTGCTGCCCGTTTTGCGGCTGTCCGTTTTGTTTTTGCTGCCCGATCCTAAAGCTGATCATCGCCGAATACACCTGCTGGAGGACATTTGACAGATCTTGCGCCGTCGAATGTCTTGCCCGGTACCAGTGGACAACTTTTTCACGCCCTCCCCCAATCTTGCTTTCGATGCGGAAAATCATCTCTTCCGCTTTTTGGATCTCTTCTTCTGTGCCGACCAAAAAGACCGCTTGCGACAGCGATTCCAAAACAATAATTTTCAGGCCGTTGACATTGTCTTCTTCCTTCGAAGCAGATTGCGGCCCTGTCTCTGTTTCAAAAACAATCGACTCTCCCGACATGTGGTCGAACATTGACGACAAAACAGCTGCCATTTCCTGGGCGGGGATTTTTGAAAGGGGGACGAGTTTATACTGCACCTTCGATCGGTTGGTCGCGACAAAATCGTACAGTTTCAGGAGGTCGAGAATATGTCCCACCTCCGAGATCACGAGAATATCCCGCCCCATCTGCTCGACTTCAGTCGTTTTGGGATTCACAAATTTTTCCAGAAAGGTCATCGTGCGGCGGACGTCGGAGGGGTCGGGAGTGATCAAAAAGGCGACTCTCTGCTGCAAGGGAAGATAGGCAAGATCTCCCGGGTTGTCGGTGATTAAAGTCACGGGAGCCGCTTCTTCGTTTGTTCGATAAAGCTCTCGCAGATAGGGGTTGATCTGGCGAATGCCGATCCCGTTTTGCGATAAGATTTGCTGCAGCATCTCGCCCCACGCCGCCTTCGGAATGGGAAGATTAGAGTTAACGCTGATTGGCATTTCCCGAATTTCAGGCGTCATGACGTAGACATAATCGTTTGCGCCGTAATCCATGACGAGCTGCTCGATCGTGGCGTCCGGCTGATGAAAAAGAGCGTAAAGATCAGTTCGATTGGATTGGCGGGCGAGCCGTCTCCACCCCTCTTCCAGGGTGTCGATCTCCTGACGCACCTGTTGAATCATGTCTCGAAGCTCGGCAAAACGATCGTCTGAGGCGCCGAGCTCGATCAGCTTGTAGACATCGGCGTAAAGCTCTTTGAGCTCCGCCTGTTTGTCCTCGAGAGCCGTATTGACCTGGATCAGCTCGGCTTCCAAATTGGGACTTAGATCGGTGACGCCGCGGACGAGCCCCTTTTTCTTTTCCGCAATCGTCTGTCCAAACAGAAAAGGCGATGAAGGGATGATGCAAATAGTCAGAAGCAGGAAAATTCGTTTCATTTTTCGTTATCGTCCGTTAAAAGGTCTTGCCTTACCGTTTTCGTCTCCGTTACCCATGAATTTGTCGACATTTTTCGGCACCCTGATGACGGTCATCGCCGACTGAGGCAGATCGAGTTCTACTTCTTTCATATCAGTCCTTGACGCATTGAAAAGAGTGCCCACCAAAACTTGTTTGTCGTCTTTTTTTTCAACCCCGTCGAAGACAAAAAGAGGGCCCTGAATTTTTCGGTCGACGTAGCTGTCGATCTCTTCGATCGAATCGAGCTTTTCCCAGCCCGACTCTGTTTTGACGAGCCAGTCTTTCGGCGCCAGCACCATTTTTTCCCGGTCGACTTCGAAGACATACTGCGACCGCGTTCGCGCCGAGACAAATCGAAAGTCTTGTTGAATCTGCTGCGGCGACCACCGTTCTTGCGATTTGAGCAAATTGAGAACGATGCGGTTGGACCCGTCGGGATTCCAAAGGTCAAACGTCAAAAGGCGCTCGGCAACTTTTTTGAGCTGCATGAGCGGTTTCCCTTTCGTTTCAGGACCGATTTCAGCAGCGTTCCAACGGCCGTTTTCCCAGTAGAGAACATCTCCTTCCGACAGGTAAACCGAATAAACGTCTTCGCCATCGATAAAATCAAGCCGCTGTTTTTTTGCGACATCTTCGTACTCTTCGCCTCCGTGCCTTTCGAAAAATTTGTCGCTGCCGTACCATTTTGCCTTTTGCCTGGCGAGCAAAGTGCCGTCGACCCGATTATCGCCGATCGTCCACTGCAACCCGCGGTTGAATTGTGCAAATTCTTTTTGCGGTAGTTGAAACTCTGAACGAATCGCAGGTTCGCGAACGACGGTTCCCTCTTCGTTCATCATCGCGACCGTCACTTGCGCCGTCTTCTCGCCTGGTTTCGCCTCGATCCAAAGAGTTGTCGGGCTATTGCCGGGACTAAAGATATAACGGGGTGGCTTTTGCGTTCTGTCATAAAGCAGATAGAGCTTTTCGCCCGGCGTTAAAGCCCCCTGATTTTTTGTATTGGCCAAGCCGAAATAAACAGCGTTTGAGTCAAGGTTCATGTCGGGACGGCCGTTGGGACCATAGTAGGTCAAGAGTTTCTTTAGATCGGGAAGCTGCATTTTTGGAGGGGCAAAATTAAGAGTGAAGAGGGAGGGGCCGATCGAATCGTAGGCCTCTTGCTTTTGCACGAAGGCTCCGGTCGGCAGCGTGCGCGCCCTAGGCGGACTTTCCCAAACAGCGATGCCGGCGGGTCGCGAAAAGTGAAGGCCCGCCGCGCCAACTGCTGCGATAAGGGCAATAACAGCAAGTCCCAAATTGAGCCACATGACCCACTTTCTTGGCGTGATCCGCATTAAAAGCCTCTTTATTTAGCCGCACATTTCCTCATCATTAATTATAACCTTCATATTCAATAAAAGGCAAATCGATGCTCCTTAAAAGGATAGGTTGAGCGCTTATTCTTAAGGCACTCAAGATGAGAAGGAAAGATAATGATTGATCCGGACGCAAATTTTTTATATAAAAAGGGAAAGTATAAGTTTAAGGAGACATCTTATGTCAGAACCGACCGATCCAGAGAGAAAAAACGACGAGCCGCTGCATGACGAGCCCGAAAAAAAAGAAGAGCCCTCTATCCAGGACCAACTATCAAGTCGATTCGAAGAATTGAAAAAAAACGAAAACGTTCAAAAAGTCCTTGGCTATACCCGATCAAACACGCGCGATTCTGTTGCTTACGTGCTTTTATTCATTGGGCTTCTCCTCATTTTCTTCCAGCCTTTTTGGGGGGGATTGATCATCGGAGCCATAGGGGGATTTTATTTTGCCGACCCGATCATCCATTGGGTGCGCACTTTCCAGGAGTACCTCGAAAGGGAAGGGCTTGTAAAAGTGTTGATTCTAAGCTGTGTCGCCCTTGGTTTTCTGATTGTGGCTCCCGCCTTCTTTTTAGGCGCAGCTGGTGCCATAGGGATCAAATTTATTCTTCTGGGAGAGCAAAAAACACCTAAAGAATAAGTGTATTTGCCGGCGGCGGAAATTTTGAACACATAAGAGACCTATGACTCACATAAAAACAAAGAAAGGATTGGACATCCCCATTGAAGGCAAACCTCAAGGGGACGTACAACCACTGGATGCGCCCAACGCTTACGGCCAGCTCAAACTGATCGCTCTCGACTTTGATCCCTTTTCTGATGTCAAGCCCCGTCTTTTAAAAAAAGCGGGTGAAGTGGTTAAAATCGGCGAGCCCCTCGTTGAGGACAAAGAATTTCCGGGACGCTATTTTGCTTCGCCTGCTGCCGGCGTCGTTAAAGAAGTGAGGCGAGGACTGAAAAGACGCCTGCTCTCTATTGTCATCGAAGTATCTGAAAACGAAGAGGTTGTTGAATATCCAAAGATCAAACCCAAAGACCTCGGCAAAGAAGAGCTGACCGAACACTTCAAAGAATCGGGCCTCTTCGCCCATATTCGACAAAGACCGTTTGACACTCTCGCCAATCCGGACAGTGATCCGCGCGCTATTTTTGTCAAAGCGATCGACACCAATCCCCTTTCCCCCCCTTTCGAGCTACAAGTCGAGGGGCACAAAACCGATTTTCAGGTGGGACTTGACGCCCTCGCACGCTTTTGTCCCGTCCACTTAGTTTATGCCAAAGACACAACGTGTGATGCTTTCACCAAAGCAGAAAATGTGGAAAGGCATACCGCTGAGGGGCCCCACCCTGTCGGCAACAGTTCCGTCCATATTCACTTTATCTCCCCTATTCAAAACTATGAAGACGTTGTCTGGACTGTCACAGCTTATGACGTGATCTGTATCGGTCATCTCTTGAGAACGGGTAAAATGCTTCTCGAAAAAGTCATCAGCATCGCAGGGCCCGGCGTCATTCCCGATAGAACGGGGTATTTCCGCGTCCGGCGGGGGTGTCCTGTCGCAACATTGATTACCAATCGCGTTCAAAAAGGGCACATGCGATTTGTCAGCGGAAATATCTACACGGGAAAGCAGGTGGGATCTGACGGCTTCTTAGGTTTTTACGACACAGAGTTGATCGTGATTCCTGAAAATGTTTCCCGGGAGTTTCTCCATTTTTTCCGTTTGGGAATTGATAAATATACGGCGAGCAAAACCTATCTGTCGGGACATCTCGACAACTCCAAAAGAGAGTATTCGTTCACCACGAATAACCACGGCGAACACCGAGGTTTTGTGATCGGCCACCCCTATGATGACATTATGCCGATGCGAATTCCTACTATGCAGCTTGCAAAAGCAGTCATGGCCGAAGATTTCGATCTTGCAGAAGATTATGGACTGCTTGAAGTCGCCCCGGAAGATTTTGGTCCCGCTACATTTGTCTGCCCCTCCAAAATGGAGATGGTCGACATCATCCGAAATGGCCTGCAAGCCTACAGAGCCGAGGTCTTAGAATGACCTCTCGAGAGCTGCTGGCACTTGGAGCAGGCGTCGCATTATTGACGGCAGCGTCGACAGCGTTTGCCCCCGTTTATCACCTACCCGCAACCGAGAGAACCACCAAAATGGCGATCGCAGCCTTAGGGGGGGCTATTGGGGGTATCAGTATCGCCCTTGCAGAACGAAACCCGGCCCTCACCGTTCTTGGCGGCGTCGCTTCGATCCACCTCCTCTCTTTAGTCTATCAACCGCAAGAAAACAGCCGAAACACCTAATTTTCAGCATATTATGCCTCTGCCACTTCTTAATAGAAGTGTGGTATAATAGAGGGATGAAAATAGAAAATTTCACAAACTGGGTCCAAAATGAGATCCTCACCCTTCCAAAGGATGCGGCAAAAACCCTCATTTATCTGATTGAAAGTACCGTCTATCAAATATTTGAGAAATCCACATATCTGACCCAAAATATCCAGAAACGACAGTATTACCGCGCCCAAGTCATAACGGCCGATATGAAAATCGAGTCGATTTGGCTGCAGCGCGAATTCGGGAAAAGCCTCGTCGTCCCGACACTGAATATCGGGAATCGTCAAGTCTTAAAGTCCCAGCAAGATCTCAACCAATCAAAAAAAATTGTCGACGACTTAAAAAAAGAGGGCGCTCCCTCATTGGCATCGATTGCGATTGAAAAGGATCCGGAAGGCGCCATTACCGATGGGATCTGCTTCGGCTATTGTCTGGATGTGGCCAAGCGGGCGATCGATGGCGAGCCGATTGAATCTATTGTGTCTGCTCAAAGAAAAGGAGGCTCCGCAGAAGCTGCCGCGAGCCAAGCCGTGTACCAACTTCTGACACACGCCATCACATACGACGAGCTGTTTCTTGACCTCGTTCAACAACTCAAAAACTCCGGCGATTACGAGACTGTCGACTTTGATGCTCTCCTCTACGCGCTGACCCCAACTCTCATAGGGCTTCGCCTCGGCCAAACCGCTCAAAATTTAGAGAGCAAGAACCGTTATCGCCGAGAATTAGGCGATTCGCTTCCCACTCGCTATCTCTCTCTTTTGATCCCCACTTCGGAACAAAATGAGGCGATCACGCCTGAGGAAATGGCTGTTTTCACAGCAATGAAGGAGTTAGCCAATGGGATCGAAACAAAAATCTTAAATCAAGAAAAATCCCCCGATAAAAAAGAATCGACCGATTCTTTTTGGAGAGCTTTGATTCAATATGCGGAAAAATTGTTCAAACGCCCGAAAGCGGCGCAGCCGACTCTTTCTGTCTTTGACAAAATTAATGACCCGCTCATTAAACACCAATGGCAGGAAAGTTTCAAAACGATGAGCAATCAAAAAAAGAAAGGGGTGGTCGCGCGTTACCGCGGCCTGCAACTTCAGGACATGTCCAAAGTATTCGGACCACCAGGGACACACCCTAACGACCAAGAGTTCTTGTCGTTGATTGGGAAACTCGACGACGGCATCTACGAATTCAATCTCCATTTAGAAAAAAGCGGGCATGTCATACTTTTAAAAATTGAAGGTGACAAACGCGTCATCCTCGATCCCAATATCGGCCTTCTGAAAGCAGATAACAACCGGGAATTTTTAGACCTCCTCACTAAAATTTTAGATAAAAGTCCCCCGCCAAAAAACGAGCATCCCCATGCGAAAAAAGGGGATGTGAACCACCGGCTGAAAATCTTCAAAATCGAAAAATTAATTGAGGGTTCAGACGACTTGTGACATCTGCTCCCTCCAGGGACATCCAATGCTGCCGCGAAATTTGAAGACGTCCCCTAATTTAACTCTGCAGAGACATCCACGAAAGTGGCTGACTGCTCAAAATCAGCGCTTTTGATTTCTTTTCCATTCGGATCAAATGCCTTTAAATCCAAAAACCGAATTGTAGGGTCTCGGTAGGATTTGAAATAGTAAATGAGATTTTGAGGATCTTTGACAGAGGTCATCATTGTGTAATCGGAATGAACCTGGCCGTTTTGCTTGTCCTGGACAGAGCCGACTGGAATGTCGAATTGATTCAAAATATGAAACGCTTGGTTGACAGTTTCTTTTCCACCCGCGGTCGGTGTCGCCACAGTCGAAAAAATAGACGCCCTCACGAATCGGGAAGGAGGAGTGAAATCTCCCGGCAGTCCCACCATCCCCGAACCCTGTCCAAAAGGTGCGAGCGCAACACCTCTG
The DNA here is from genome assembly GCA_964629645.1 of uncultured bacterium. Lineage (GTDB taxonomy): Bacteria > Chlamydiota > Chlamydiia > Chlamydiales > SLFE01 > JAAKFL01. Next base: position 14,030 of record CAZVSU010000025.1, read on the forward strand.
ACATCTATCGGAGACGCGTTGAACTTCTGCAAATTGATAAAATTGCGCAAATTCATCATGTGCCAGTCGAATGTCGGGGAGTTTGTCAAAACGCCTATCTTGTTATCGTGCACGATAAGCCGGCCATCGATCGGCTCGATCACGATACTTTTTCCCGTGCGATCGTAAACGATATAATGAAAGGGTGGAGAGGCATCGCCCCAGCCTTCAATCACGGTCGGTGCGATCACGACATCCTTGACCCCCTCTTTGACCTCTTCAACAGTGGCAAATTGGGTCAAAATCCAGTTGGGGAAGTCGACCGGGGAGAGAGCTTTTTGTTGATTGCTTGCTGTGGTCTGGGCGTAGCCGGCAAATCCTGGAAAATAGAATGTGGCGGCGACGAGCCCTTTTTCGTTCATGCCATCCACAAGAGACGCGTTGTCAAAACAAGAGCATCCGACAGCGCTGTATTTTGAGGTGTAAACTAATCCTTTCCCTTCAGGAGTTTGTCCCTCAAAACGATACCGCTTTGGGACGAAGACGCCGTGCAGTTTTATCGGCGTTCCAAATTCAAGAGTGCGCCCGGTGATGACACTGCCATCATCGGGGAGAAGCATAATGCCGGTACACCCGAAGATCGTTTGAGAAAGACACAAGAAACAGACGACAAGCACACGCATAGTAACCTCCATTTCTTAGCAAAATAATGCAAAGCGGGGTTTTACACCAGCGTTGATCCCCTCAATAACTCCCTTATTTCTTGCTCCCTTTTGTAAATGAGGTAATGGGGATCTTGGCCATCACCGGAGTCGGGAACATAAAAAATACCGTTGATTTCTTCTCCTGCCTCTTTCCTTCTTCTGAGTTCCTCGCCAGCTTCTCTCAGCGACTTTAGCTCTTCGATCAACTTCCGATCTCTTTTCGAACGCTCGAGAATCACGTAAGGGGTTTCCTTCTCGGCAGCGGGTCCTTCCGGAAGCACCCCCAAAAAAAAGGCGTCCATTTCTCTCCGGATAGAAGCGGTGATCTCTTTTGGCATATATAATCCTTGTTTTAAGTGACTTATATTATCCAATGCCGTAAGATTTCAGTCAACCAAAACAAAAAAAAGGACCTAGCATGCTGAATCAAATCACTGAAGTCAACAATTTTCTTTCACACAATTACCGACCAGCAAAATTCAATCCCATCCGGGATCTAAAACAGTATATGCTTTGCGAAGGACATGACCACACATTTTATCGAACACGAACCGATCTTCTCACGAACAAGGTGATCCAAAACGTCGTTCATTTTGTGTCGAAACACACCACCCCTGCTAATCTCCTCCGAGGAAAGGTGATAGAGATCAGCAAAGGTCGAAGCCGCAACTTTCTAGTCGATGTTGTTTTTTTTCAATCGGTGCCTCTTCTTTCCACAAGAGAGGTCGGCATTGCCTTTTTCAAGGAGGAAATTCGACGGGTCAAATCCGGTAAAGACCTGCAGTTCATCCACGTTGAATACGAAAAATTGATCGGCGACACAGAACTTTGTCTCAACGAGAAAATCGATCTTCTCGAAACCCTTGCCAAAACCTGCCAAGCCCGTGGGATCAGAAAGACCAGTTTTCCTCCTTCCTTTAGACAAAAACTTGAGGAGGGTGCCAACTTTCTGGCCTACAAATACTTTCTCTCTCTCTATCACAACCGCCCATTTGAACACGAAAACCCCGGTCTTTTCTTTCGTGTTGTCGGGCCTTTTGTTTCAATATTAAATGTGGATCACCCCCTTTATACCTTTAACAAAATCTGTCAGATCATAGACAGGAGCTGGAAGACATTTGACGGACTTTTTCCCCATGCCGAAACCGTCGTGATCCGTCATTTTGATTTAAGTCCCAATAAAATCAATCCCCTTATTGTGATCGGCAGGATGCTCAATTACCAGGATCGACGGGAAAAAAACGACGTGAATCAAATCGGCCTCGACATAAGAGACGAATGCGATGACAAATTTTTGGCTTTCATCCAAAGATACTTTCCCGCTTCTTCTTTCAATCCCGACGGCAATATGATCAAAAGCACCTTTGATCAGATTGAAAGCTTGATCGTTGGAAAATTGAACCATGGAGAGCACCACGGCAACGCGGCAGCAGTGGCTTTATGCATGACAGAGCAAACGCCTTTTGTGGGTCCTCTCGTCGGCGCTGCCCACAGATTTTCCGAAGCAGATACGGCCCTTGCCATAGCCACTGTCTTCGATCTAGTCGGTGAAACAAGCGAGTCTCTCCTCAGAATCTTGGAAATCTCCCACGTCATCGGTGTGAGCCATATCTTACAGGAGCTGCATACGGTCCTGTCGGTTTCTCTGACCGCTCTTCCCATCATCGGCACGGCCTGCCTCTCGGCTTCCCTTTTGAGAAACGGAATCAAACTCTATCAACTTGTGAAATTGAGATATCGCATTTCCTTCTTAAAGAAAACTGCCGAAACATCGTCTTTGCGTGTCACGCAAGAGAAGATAAGCAATTTTCTTAATAAAGGGATTCGCCTCGATGAGACAAAAGTCAAGACTATGATCCTTTCCTCAATGGATCAAATTGATCCCCGCCTCCAAGAAGCGACTCTTGAGGTCTACAGCGAAAAATTTGCCGGAAAACAGGTCCGGAAGTGGAAACAGCAGGGAACAGCAGAAATCTGCAGAGCCTTGCACGAAGCGGTCCAAGATCAGTATTCCCTTGCTCAAATCAAAGATATTGTCGGTAAAATGATGACAAATTTGAATCGCCGCATTGCAACCGAAACAGTCAAGTTCCTAAAGACAATTGTGACTCTCGGGCTTTCTATTTCAGGGATGATTATTCCTTTTAATCCCTTTATCCTCCTTGCGGCTCTCGGCATCAACGTGCTGGGAAGTATAGCACTTGGTGTCACCGAGCACGTTCTGGAAAATCAAGAATTTGTTCCCGATCATTCATAAGGTCGCATCTTAAGCCCCTTTTTAGTAAGATCTCAGTCTATGGGAGACACCCTCGAGATCAGAAAAAAGGGGCTTTACTGCCCTGCAGGCCGATTTTACATCGATCCTGTCAGCAGCGTGCCGACTGCCGTTGTGACGCATGCCCATGCCGATCACTTGCGGTGGGGACACAAAAAGTATCATGTCTCAAAGAGCACAGCGCCCCTTGCAAAAAAGCGGCTCGAAAAAGGGGCTGCGATTCTGCCTCACGACTTTGGAGACAAATTCAAGCTCGGCAAAGCGTGGGTCTCCTTCCATCCGGCTGGACATATTCTCGGCTCGGCTCAGGTGCGGGTCGAAGTGGGGAGCTCAGTCTGGGTCGTCTCAGGCGACTACAAGCGGACTGAGGATGCCTCTTGCGAATCTTTTGAGCCGGTCACCTGCGACACATTCATCACAGAAGCCACATTCGCGCTGCCGATTTATCAATGGCGCCCTTCCATCGAAGTGGCGGAAGAGATCTTTCATTGGTGGCAGCAAAATGCTTCGGAGGGCTTTCCATCTCTTCTTTGTTGCTATGCATTGGGAAAAGCGCAAAGGATCACCGGGCTTCTCCGCACATTCACAAAAGATCCGATCTATCTTCACGGCGCCGCGGCTCCCTTTCACCAGATGTATCAAGAGGCGGGCATCGAACTCGGAGAGACCCCTAGCGTCTCGGAAGAAGCAAACGGGCACGATTTTTCCGGGTCGCTTATTTTGGCTCCCGCCTCGGCTTTTAGGAGCTCTTGGATGAAACGTTTCAAGGGAGTCAAAACAGGCTTTGCCTCTGGCTGGATGCAAGTGCGCGGCAATCGAAGGCGGCAAGGCTACGACCGCGGTTTTGTCTTGTCCGATCACGCCGATTGGGACGAGCTCATCCAAACCTGCCGAGACACCAAAGCGAAAAAAATATTGGCCACCCACGGCAACGCAGACACTTTAAGCCGCTACTTAAGCGACGTCGTCGGGATCGAAGCCTCCCCTCTCGGGAGTTTTGACACCGGAGAAGAAGAATGATCCGTTTTGCCAAACTTTTCGAAGACCTGGACTGCACAACCTCCACCAATGCCAAAGTCTCGGCCATGCGGACGTTTTTCGAGAGCTCCTCACCTGAAGATGTCGTCTGGGCCCTGTTTTTTCTTTCCGGCAAGCGCATCAAGCGGATGATCAGCTCCCGGAAACTGCGCTCATGGCTAAGAGAAAAGAGCCCCTTACCCGACTGGCTGATTGACGAGTGTGCAGCCGCAGTGGGAGACACAGCGGAGCTTGTCTCGCTTCTCAATAATAAGGAGGGAACAACAAACCGGCCGCTCACATTGTCTGAATGGATGGAAACGCGCATCCTCCCGCTCAAAGATCTCGACGACGCGTCGCAAAAAGAGGCCGTCTTTCAGTATTGGCAGGAACTTTCGCGTCGCGAGCAGTTTATTTTCAATAAGATCCTAACAGGAGGCTTTCGCGTAGGCGTCTCAAAGCAGCTGGCCACAAAAGCGCTCAGCGAAACGCTTGGCGTTTCAAAAGAGGAGCTGCTCCTCCGCTTAATGGGCGACTGGACCCCTTCAATCGATTTTTACGCCTCGCTTTCAGACCCCGAACGCGAGTCGGGGCTCCGCCCTTATCCGTTTTACCTCGCCTCCCCGCTCGACTGCCCCGCTGAAGAGCTGGGTCCCATTGAGGACTGGCACACAGAAGCTAAGTGGGACGGCATCCGCTGTCAAGCTGTGAAGCGCGGCGATCAAATCGCCCTCTGGTCGAGGTCGGGAGAGCTCATCACCAACACCTTTCCCGAAGTTGTCGAGGCGATGCAAGATGTCGATCCGTCATTTGTCCTCGACGGCGAGCTTCTGGTCATGGACGGCGAGCGCCCCCGCCCGTTTTTTGAACTTCAGGCAAGGCTTGGACGGAAGAAAGTGAGCGCAAAGCTGCTTAAAAGCCACCCTGTGACCTTTCTGGCCTTTGATTTGCTCGAACTCAACGGAGAAGATCTTCGGGACGCTCCGCTTAAAAAACGGTTGAAGGCTTTGAACGTGATCTCAAAAGAAAAGCAATGGAAGGTCTCAAAACCCTTTATCTTTAAATCATGGGAAGATGCCGGGTGGCTGCGAGAAAATGCCCGCGATCAAAACATCGAAGGGCTGATGCTCAAAAAGAAAAGCTCTCCCTACCGCACCGGAAGAGTCAAAGGGGACTGGTGGAAGTTCAAGACCGATCCATTCGAAATTGATGCCGTCCTTCTTTATGCGCAGCCGGGCAGCGGCCGCCGCTCCAATCTCTATACCGACTATACGTTTGCTGTTTGGGACGGCGATCAATTGGTTCCGATTGCAAAAGCCTACTCGGGCCTCAGCCAAAAAGAAATTGACGAGCTCGACAAGTGGATCAGAAACAATACGATCGAGAAATTCGGCCCCGTTCGCTCTGTCGAGCCGACCCATGTTTTCGAGCTTCACTTTGAGGGTGTGCAGCCCTCCTCTCGCCACAAATCGGGAGTCGCCGTTCGCTTTCCCCGCATTAGCAAGTGGCGAAAAGATAAGACGATCGAAGAGGCCGACACGCTCGAAACCTTGCAAGGGATGATTTGAGCGGCTTAGACAAGATCGTCAGTTGGTACGAAACGCAGAAGTGGACCCCTTGGCCCTTTCAAACTGAGGCGTGGGACAGCTACCTTGCCGGCGAATCGGGCCTGATCTCCGTCCCCACAGGGGCCGGGAAAACCTACTCCGCTTTTTTTGGCCCTTTGATCGACTGTCTGGACCGCCCCGGAAAAGGGCTTAAGATTCTTTATCTCACCCCGCTTAAATCCTTAAGCCGCGACATTGAAAAAGCGCTGCTCAGGCCCATTGAAGAGCTCGCCCTTCCCTTGACCGTCGAATCGAGAACAGCAGACACAAGCAGCGCCCGAAAACAAAAACAAAAAAAGACCCCTCCTGACGTTTTGTTAACCACGCCGGAAAGTCTTGCCGTTTTACTCAGTTCAAATGACCGTGAAACACTCTTTCGCTCCTTAAGGTGCGTGATACTCGACGAGTGGCACGAGCTTTTAGGGTCGAAGCGAGGCGTTTTAACGGAATGCTCTCTCTCTCATTTAAGAACGATCCAACCCAAACTGCAAACATGGGCTCTGTCGGCGACACTCGCGAATCTTGAAGAAGCAGCGCAAGTCGCCGTGGGAACAGAGCGGCCGCCCAAAATCATCCAAACCGAGCTTTCAAGACCGGTCGACATCAAGAGCCTCCATCCGGACAGCGTCGAGGAGATCGCTTGGGTGGGGCGTTTTGGTTTGAGGCATGCCGAGCGTCTTGCTGAAACGTTGAATCCCAAGGTGTCCACTTTAATTTTCACCAATACGCGCGCTCAAGCAGAAGGGTGGTTTGAAGCGCTCAAGTCCTGCCGCCCCAAATGGTCGAAGCTTTTCGGCCTCCACCACGGATCCATGGAGCTCAAAGAACGACACCGCGTCGAGGAGGGGGCTAAAGAGGGCTCTCTCCCTTTTGTTGTCTGCACGTCATCGCTTGATCTCGGCATTGATTTTGCCAAAGTCGAACGGGTGGTCCAGGTGGGATCCCCGAAAAGCCTTGCCCGTTTGATACAGCGGGCAGGACGCGCTTCCCACCGCCCGATGTCTCCCTGCCGGATCGATCTGATTCCGACGCACGCTTGGGAGGTGATCGAAATCGAAGCGGTCAAAAAAGCCATGGAAAAAGGACAGATCGAGTCAAGGCGCCCCTTAAAGCTCTGTTACGATGTGTTGACGCAGCATTTGACAACGCTTGCTGTCGGAGGAGGTTTCGACAAGCAAAGCACCTACGGCGCCCTCAAAAAAACAGCCGCCTATGCCGAATTGACGATGGAGGCCTACGAGGAGGTCTTGTCCCACCTCACTACAGGAGGACGGTCGCTAAAGGCCTACCCCGATTATCACAAGTTGAAAGAACAAAACGGCCTCTACACCTTGCGCAACCCGCGGCAAGCCGCCTTTCACCGGATGCAAATCGGCGTGATCCAAAGTGACCCTCAGGTTCAGGTAAAATCACTGCAAGGAAAGCGGCTCGGAACAGTGGAAGAGCGTTTCATTGCGAAGCTTCCCCCCGGCACCCCCTTCCTTTTGGGAGGCAAAGCCTACAAAGTGGTGCTCACCGATAATCTCGAGGTGCGCGTCAGGCGGACGCAAGCAAAAAATCCGGTGATGCCGGTCTGGGTCGGCTCTGCACTTCCTTTTTCCCCTTCGGTTGCCAAAGCCGTTCGCGAAGAGTTTTCGTCCAACCGCCTTGGGGAGTTCGAAAAAGAGATCTTAAAAGCGCAGGAGACGGTTTCCGATATTCCAAAGGCCGACGAGTTCATGATCGAGACGGCGAAGACGAAAGAAGGGTGGCACACTTTTTTTTATCCCTTTGAAGGAAAAGCCGTCCACGACGCTTTGGCAGCCCTGATCGCATACCGCCTGTCGCAACTGACGCCGTCAACGCTCACGACAAGCGCAACAGATTATGGATTTGAAATTTTGGGATCGATTAAAATCGACTGGACAGAAGCGCTCGTCCAGAAACTTTTTTCCATAGACTCACTCAAAAGCGACTTGGAAGAGAGCATCAACCTCTCTGCATTTGCGAAAACGCGTTTCCGCGATATCGCAAAAATAAGCGGACTTGTGTTTACCGGGTATCCGGGAAAGAAAAAAAGCATCAGGCAGGTGACCATGACCAGCAGTTTGATTTTCGATGTGTTCGCCCATCACGAAGAGAGTCATTTTCTGTATCGACAAGCTTTCCGAGAACTTTTTGAACAAGAATTCGACCTCCCCCGCATGAAAACCCTTCTGGCCCGTTTGTTGTCGCAAAAAATAAAGGTGGTGCCGCTGAAAAAGCTCTCCCCGCTCTCTCTTCCCATTTTTGCAGAAACAATGTCGGCGCGGGTGAGCACCGAAACCCTGAAAGAGCGGATCGAAAGGATCCAAAAGGGGTGGCGATGAAACTCCGGGTCAGAGGGGAGACTGTCGAACTTCTCAGCGAAAAAGGAGTCCTCTGGCACGATCGGAAAGTCTTGATGTGCGCGGACCTGCACCTTGGAAAAGCGGCCTTCATGCGGAAGCTCGGCGCGGCCATCCCCGAAGGATCGATGCGCCGCGACCTCGAAACACTATCGGCTTTGGTCACCCGCACTCAATGTCAGCGTCTCTTGATCCTAGGCGATTTCATCCATGCCGGCATGGGATTGACCGCCCATGTGATTGAAGAGGTGCAGAGGTGGCTCAATCACTTGCCGTGCGCTGTAGAACTCGTCCCCGGCAATCACGACCGCGCCCTTCTCAAGCGAAAAATCAAAGAGTGGAACATCACTATTCACCAGGAGTCCATGACCGAAGGGCCCTTTTGCTTCACTCACGAAGCCGCCCCCCATCCCGAGGCCTTTTCCTGGGGCGGCCACCTCCACCCTCTGGCTCAAATAGGGAGGGGCAAACAAAAAGTGAAGGTGCCTTGTTTTTGGATCCGCCCTCAGTACGGGGTGCTCCCCTCCTTCGGTTCTCTGACAGGAGGGGTCGCGATTTCCCCTGAACGAAACGATCGTGTCTACGTTGTGGCAGACAATGAACTTATGGAGGTTTCATGACGACAGCTTGCGTGTGGCTCACAAACGATCTTAGGATCGACGACCATCCTTTCTTTTGCCGGATCGCGGGGTCTTACGACCACCTGATGCCAGTGATCATCGACGATCCTTTAGAGGAGATGGGGCCTCACCGCCGCCGCTTCTTTTTAGAAACGATTGACGATCTCAAAACTTCACTCAAAAAATTGGGGTCGGACTTGATCATCTTGCAAGGATCGCCGGAAAAGCTCTTAGCCGATCTCTTTGCCGATCAATTCTATACCGCGCGGCCGACAGAAGCTAAAAAGCAAGCTGTCATCGACACCTTGCCGCACCCGTTTTCCTATTACGAAGGCAGCGCCCTTTTCGACTCCTGCCCCGTCGACGCCGTTCCTCCGACATTTTCCCGCTTTCGAAACAAAGTGGAAAAAAAGAGCCGAGTTCCCCCTCCCCTCGACCCGCCGGCCTCTTTGCCTCCCCTTCCAAGCGGGCGGCCCGAATCCCTCGAGACGCTCCCGTTTGAAGGGCCCGACCCCGACCCCCGCATCGTCATGCCCTTTCGCGGAGGAGAGAGTGCAGGCAAAGAGAGGCTTGCCTCCTATATCTGGGAGACAGAAGCGGCGCGCCATTACAAGAAAACAAGAAATGGCCTCCTCGATGCCGATGACTCGAGCAAGCTGTCCCCGTGGCTTGCCCTCGGCGCCCTTTCGGCAAGGCGGCTTTACGACGAACTGACAAAGTTCGAAAAGCAAAAAAGTTCGACCTATTGGCTGAAATTCGAGCTTCTTTGGCGCGAATTTTTTCTCTGGTCAAGCCGCGAATATGGAAGCAAGCTATACGAAATAACAGGCATTCAAGACAAACCTTTCCTCTCGATCCTTCCTCAAGAAAAATTCTCACTTTGGGCTGACGGAAAGACGGGCGTTCCCTTCGTCGACGCCTTTATGAGAGAGCTTAAGAACACCGGCTTCATGTCGAACCGGGGCAGGCAAATTGTCGCAAGCTATCTCAGCCACGATTTGCAAGGAGATTGGACCTGGGGAGCCCGGTGGTTTGAAACCCATCTCATCGACTACGACCCCTGCAGCAATTGGGGGAATTGGCAATATATCGCAGGTGTGGGACACTCTCCAAAAGACCACCCTTATTTTGATACCGAATGGCAACAGAATACGTATGACCCCGATCGAACCTTTACCTCCAAATGGAGCGAGCCACCTCGGCATTGACTTCGGCGCTAAAACGGCGGGGACAACGGCGATTTGCTACGCCTATGAAACCACTCTTTTTGTTTTGCAATCAGCAAAAAAAGAAGATGCCGACCGTTGGCTGAAAGAGAAGATCGCCCTCTTGCAGCCGAAACAAATCTTTATTGACGCCCCTCTTTCTGTTCCCTCCGCCGTTAAAACAGAGTCCGGAGGGGACTTTTTTTACCGCGAGTGCGACCGCGCTTTGAATGCGATGTCGCCGATGTTTATCGGAGGGCTCACAGCCCGTGCGATGAGGCTGGCTCACGAGTGGAGAAAAAATAAGATTGCCGTCTTTGAAACATATCCTAAAGCGCTGCTTGAGCTAGGGCCGC
>CAZVSU010000025.1:24168-29889 GCA_964629645.1 uncultured bacterium
CTCGCCATGCACATCGCCCCTTATTCTCTTCCCAAAACCACAAGCCAGCATCAGCTCGATGCTGTCGCCGCGTGGGCGTCGGGGAGCCGCATGATGCACAAAAAAGAAAAACAGGTGGGCGACCCCCGAGAAGGTCTCATTATATATTGATCTCTGCTATCATGGCTGAACTTGTAAGCTCATGATACGGCCAGCACTTCTTTTTATTATTTGTTTCACTTGGGCGCACCTTCTCGGAGCTCAAGAAGGCGACGTTCCCGACTTGATGCGCGACCTTATGATGGTCCGCAGCATCAACCGCGAACTCGATTACCGCTTTCCCGTGACCTATAACAACATGCTGCAGGGGGGCATGCTGCAAATGCCGTCGGCTCGCGTGGGAGATGAAGGAGAGATCAGTTTCGGCTATTCGAGCGTGCCCCCTTACCGCAGTTATAATTTGAGGGTGCAGCTTTTTGAAAACTTTGAACTGACCGGCAACTACCGCATTTTTTCCGGAATTTTGGATCCCGTGTTCGGCCATATGGGGTTTGGGGAGTTTTCCGATAAAGGGGCCAACATCAAACTGGCGCTCCTAAAACCCGAAGATTCCGATTATGCCCTCCCCGGAATCGCTGTCGGACTCGACGACTTCATCGGCACAAAAGGTTTTGAGGCGCAGTATATCGTCGCCACACAAGTGCTCCCCCGGTTGAGTACTGAAATAAGCGTCGGTTACGGCAGCGGGCGGATCAAGCAGTGGTTCGGCGGTCTGACCACATTTCCCTTTGGCCATTTTAGCTCCTCACCGCTTCGCAATTTGGCATTCACAATAGAATACGATGCGATCGACTACAAAAATCCTGAAAGAGAGCCTCATCCGGACGGGCGGAATCAATCCTCCAAATTTAACTTCGGATTGAAATACAGGCTCTGGGATCTATTCGATTTTACAGGCTCCTATGTGCGGGGCGAGGAGTATTCCTTTGCCCTCTCGGCCACTTACAACTTGGGACGGTCGAAAGGATTTCTCCCGAAAATTGACGACCCGCTCCCCTACACCGCACCCAAAAATACCCAAGAGATCGGCGTCTTACGCCCCGAGGCCGTCCTCGCCCAAGATTTTAATTACGCGTTTCGCGATCAGGGATTTCTCCTCCTTGGCGTGTGGCTGACCTACGACGAGAGCTGCCGCCGTGTCCTCCGCATGAAAATCTGGAACTGCAGCTACTTGTTTGAACACCAAGTGAGGTGCCGTCTTAACCATCTCCTGGCAAATCTCACCCCCGAGACGATCGATAAAGTGGTCGTTGTCTTAGAAGGAGAGGGCTGCCCCATCCAAGAGTACAGCTTCCACCAGCCCTTCTTGAAAATGTACAGCCGCCACTATATAGGGGATGCAGAGCTGAACTTGATTTCCCCGATCAGCAATGTGACAAGGCCCGACGACGGCTCCACCCAGACTCTTTTCAAGCATCATAAAAGCCTTTGCTGCTTTGATGCGATTCCCAAAGTGCAAACATTTTTTGGCAGCACGACAGGGAAATTTAAATATGCCCTGGGCCTTTCGGCAGGCATCTCGGGCTACCTCCCTTACGATCTATTTTATTCCTTCCGTTTGGGGTGGCTCGGAATCAACAGTCTTGAAAATTTGATGGGGGTCGACCGGCTGAACCCCTCGCAGCTGATCAACGTTCACACCGACATTGTCTGCTACTACCAATACCGCGGATTGACCGTTGATCAAATGTATCTCCAAAAAAATGCCAATATTTCCAATGGATGGTTTGCCAGGGCCTCGATCGGGCATTTCTCACAAAACTACGGCGGCATCGGAGGGGAGGTGCTCTATTATCCGGTCAATTCCCCCTTTGCCATCGGATTTGAAGCAGCCATTTTAAAAAAACGGACCATCACAGGCATCGGCTTCACCGATACCATCCGAAAATTTGACGGCTTCATTCCCGAATACGTCCCTTTCACAGGCACTCAATACTTTGTCGACCTTTACTACAACAACGCCGAGTTTAATCTCGACCTCAAAATCAGTGCAGGGAAGTTTTTAGCGCAAGACGTTGGACTGCGCTATGAGGTGACCCGCACCTTTCCAAACGGCGTCCAATTTATTGCCTGGTACACCCGCACCAACGGCAATGACATGGTCAACGGTTCCATCTACTTTGATAAAGGGGTCGGCATCAGCGTTCCCCTCGATTTTTTCTATACCTACAGCTGCCGCAAACGGTGGAATTACGCCATTTCTGCCTGGCTGCGCGACGTCGGCTACCGCGGCCCCACAGGCCGTCCCCTCTATGACATGATCCACAATCAGAGGATCTAACCACCGCAATCAACGCTCTGAAAAAAGCGCTGATGACACGGCTTTTGGCTCAAAAATGAACAAATTCCTTATAATTTTATTTTAAATATTTAATTATTAGGTTAAACAAAAAACTATACAATAAATTTTATTTTTTTTATAATTATGAAGAATGGAACTTATTAAGGTGGTATTATGAACATTAATTCAGAACTAAAATGCGTTCAATTCAATGTAGGCTATGGCATCGATGACGCTAACATGGCCTGGATGCATCATGGCAAAGTGGCAAAAGATTTGGGTAACCAAGATGTCGATTGGAGGCACAACGAGGAAAACGTAACGCTCTACGAGAATGCACAAAATTACGTTGCCGAAGAAATCACAAAACTCGCTGCAGATGTTCTCTTCCTCCAAGAGGTGAGCAATCCCGATGACAACTACGTGGTCAAGGCATTAAAAGACAATTACACGATTGTAAAACCCGATGCAAAAGGAAAAGGAGATGCTTGTCTGTTGTTAAAAAACGACACGTTTAGCCGCATTGAGGATGTCACTTTTACACCTGCTGATGGCTACAAAAATGCGATTGCAGGAGTCAAAGCTAAGCATAAAGCATCTGGAAGAACCTTTCTTTTTGTGTCCGAGCACGCGCCCGGGCTGCCCCTCAAACGGATAGCTAAGGGAAATATTCTCGAAGATCCTGATCAACGTGAAGCGTTTGTCAATCCGCATGATGACTCCCGGAGAGCCATATTAGATGTGGTGGATCAAGTTAAAAAAGATGTTGATTACGTTGTCCTCGGAAGCGACACAAATTGCATAAGCGATCTTTACAATGACGTATTTCAGGAATACAAGGACAAGGGTTTTGTCCATACTCCTTTGGGGAAAGGGACAAATGTCAATATTGGCGACAACACAGACCCAACCACCAATAAAGTGATCCAAGTGGCTAGCGAGCAGTTTCACGCAGAAAGAGAAATCGATCGTGTTGAATATAAGGCGATGAATGGTGCAAAAATAGAGGCAACAACGGTAATACCAGAAAATTTAGACGTAACGAACGAAGAGAATGTCCCCTATCTTGCCAGTGATCATTCTCCCCTCGTCACAACACTTAAATTCTCACCAAAACCAAAACCCACTGTCTTTTCAGTCCTGAAGGCCATTGTCACGTTTCCCTTTAAACAGTTTGGAAATCTTTTGGTGTTTTTGGGGATAAGGAGCCAAGAAAAATAACCCGCCTTGAGCATCGGGCCCTCTCTCATTGCAAAGGCAAGCCTGCCGCATGATCTTTTTTGCTCGGCGCTTTGGGGACCCTCCTTCATCTTAACATAATATTAACATTGAGAAAGTAAATTGGGCTCAGCATTTTGATTCAATGAGGGCTCTTATGCAGGTGTTTTCAATGCACAGGACGTCAAGCATCCGAGTGGACCTATCACATGGTCAAGGAGGTGTCCGTTGGCCACACTTCGCTCATGGAAAAGGCACGCTGATTCTCGCCGACGGCGGGTCGATCCGCGCAACATTTGAAGAGGGATATATCGTGGGCGAGGCGATCCATACGACCCCTCGGGGAAAGCAAGAAAGAGTGGCGGCCATCCACCAAGGGACGTATCTGCTTTTCACTCAAGCAAATGGCCAAGCCAAACTCGCCCTCAATCGTCGATGGACGCGTCAATCGCAGCAAACTATTAAGTGGCTCGACAAAAACTTTGTCCAGCAATGGGGAGACATTTCCAAGTCACGCTATAGATTCCATCCCGAGATGAAAACACTGGACATAGAACCTGATTCGGCGCCCTACTCAACGCTTTGGGATGAGTTGGGATTCACCTTTTTTCGCTTAAATCAATTATCCCTGCTGGCATCATCGCACGCTGTGCAAAAGCATCTTTTAGTCGAACTTCTGGACTGCAACCTCTTCTCCCATCTTCCTAAATGCGCCGAAAAAGCCATCGCATTGATGCCGAAGCTTCTCAATCTGCTGAATTGGAAGTATACACTTCTTTACGACAAACAGAGGCATCAAGCTGCAGGGGCCATTTTTGCTCGCATCGAAAAGGAGTGGATCAAACTAGAATCGGTTTACGTGAAACGTGAATACCGCGGCCTAGGCTTGGGCAGCCACCTCCTGAACATGACACTGCACACATTTACCCATACGGGACAAACAAAGGTGTTTAAACTGCAGCCCTCAATCAACGCGAGCAAATGGTACCAGTCTTTTGGTTTTGCACCGGATCAACAGCACAAAGGTTGGCTGACGCTCGACTTCAATCATGATGATCAGAAAAAAACGTTTGAAAAAAAATCAAAAGAGATTCCACTGAGCCTCTTCAACCTGGCAATGAGTGAAGGAAAACACGCCCTTGTCATCACTCTTCTCCCTGAATTAGAGGTCGAAGACGCAAAGGCAAACTTCCCTTTCAAAAGACAGTACCGACCCAATCGGGATGTGATTGAAAAATTGAGCTGCGATCAGCTCAAGAAAGTGATGAGGCTTTTTAGCGGCAATGCGCACGCCGGCATCTTTTCTTCTCTTATCCACGAGCGGCCGAGTTTCTTGGCCTCGGTCCTCAACTGTTGGCCCGAGAATGAAAGCATTGCCCTCCCCGGGATCGAAAGCGTCTTTAGACGGCAAAATGCTGTTGTGGACACGATCATGGAAGCTTTGAAAAAAAGACAACTGTCCACGTTCTTTGAGCGGGTGCGGGCAGTCGTCCCTTTTACGAGGGAAATAAAACGCTCCTTCGTGAACACCGCACGCCGCATCAGGGCGATTGCTGACAATCTGAGTCGCATTCAGCGTTCAATTGACAGATTGTCCTTGCGCATTCCCCATCGACTCGATTCGAGCTATGTCGAGTCTACTACTGCCGATCCAAATCCTCAATTTATTGTATCGGCAAACGCGCAGTTCGACCTCAGCCAGAGCGAAATATCTGCCTCTATTAACCGTAATCTGACCCTATTAAAAGAGACGCAGCTAGAGTTAAAAAAGCTCAAAATCCCCGAAAAAATTTTCCTTAAGTCCAGGGTGTCGACGATATCGCTCACCTCAACTCTTCTCGACCTTCATCGCCGCCTATCGCGATTTCTTCCGGTTGTCGAGGCCGACATCGGCACTTCGTTCCTTTATTTTGATGAACGAAGAGTTGAGAGGATCATGAAAAAAACCTCGCCGAAAACTTTTGTGGAACTGCGCCCCTTTTCTCATTCTGAAAGGCCGGCAAAAAGGCGCCCCATCACACGCGGCGCGCCCGTTTAAATGGGCGGAGAGGTTTAAGACGGGTGGATCAGAAAAGAAATGGATCCTTTTTGAGCATGGGGAGGCTCCACGCTCGCTTGGCTTCCGACCCTTAAGGACCGGGTGGCGAAAAAAAACAATTTATCTTTGGTTCCCTGCCAAAACT
>CAZVSU010000026.1:0-29682 GCA_964629645.1 uncultured bacterium
GGGGGGGGGGGATGGCTATCTGTGATAAGTGATAGACCGCTCGCGTTCTTTAAGTGACACATTTGAAGACGTCCCCTACTCCCCATGGATAAAACCAAGGAGAGTTGTCAAATGATGGACAATAGAGCAAAAATATGAGATAATTTTTATCATGATAGGAAGAAATGATTCCTGTTGGTGCGGCAGTGGAAAAAAATGGAAGAAGTGCCATTTTCCCGATGCCAACAGTCAAACCATCCCGCAAGATCTGTCAAAGCACTATCGCAGGCAGTACGGCATTATCCTCAAAACACCTGAGCAGATTGAGGGAATCAGAGCTGCCGCTCAGTTGGCTTCCAAAATTCTTGATGCCACGTGCGCCTTAGCAAAAACTGGTGTCACGACGCTGGAGCTTAATGATTTTGCCCACCGGATGCACCTCGACAACGGCGCAACACCGGCACCTTTGCACTACGGCTCCCCCCCTTTTCCAAAAAGTATTTGCACATCCATCAACAATGTCATTTGCCACGGAATACCGGATGAAACGCCTTTGCAAGATGGAGATATCCTCAATATCGATGTGACGGCGCACCTCAATGGCTACTTTGGCGACTGCAGTCGCATGGTCGGCATCGGAAATGTCTCCAAAAATTCGTCCCATCTCATGGACGTGGCCCATGACTGTTTAATGAAAGCGATCGAAAGGCTCAAACCCGGGGTGCCGTTGAATGTGATTGGCGAGGCAATTGAAAGCCACGCCGAAAAAGAAGGGTGCTCTGTTGTCCACCAATTCATCGGTCACGGCATCGGCATTAAATTTCATGAAAACCCACAAATTTTTCACAATCGCAACGACGACACAACCCCACTTGCCCCCGGTATGACTTTTACCATTGAACCTATGATCAACTTGGGCCTTCCCGAGGCAGTCGTCGATCCTGAGGATCAGTGGACAGCCCGCACCATTGATGGCAAAAACAGCGCCCAGTGGGAGCACACCATTTTGATTACGGAATCAGGCCACGAAGTCCTCACGAATTGGAAGCGCTAAGACGTTTTGGGACCGAATGCCGAGATTTTAAGCATTCTGAACGGTTAAAACTTGGCCGGTCATTTTTTTAGAAAAACTCCATTCACACTCTTAGTTTTGACTGAGGAGAGCGCCGACGAGTCCTTCTAATTCTGAAATTTCATCGCGATACATCTGATCGAGGCTTTCAAGCTCTCCATGAAGAGCCATGAACTCTTGCTCGAGGCGGCAGCTGTAGTCATCGCGCTTGTACTTAGTCATCTCTTCAATTTCAAGACTCATGCAGGCAACTTTTTCCTGGGCTGCAAACAGTTCTTTCCTCGTTTTGTCTAGAAGCCGGCCTTTTTCTGAAAATTGCTGGCGAAGTTGTTTATAGAGCTGTTCATAACTTTGACCATTCGAAGGGGCCGTTCTTTTGACTTGGTATTTTTCCGCAAGCTGCTGGGTCTTGTCGGGAAGAGCTTCTTGTTGAAGAGCCACCCGCTCACCGTCGCTTTTTTTCTTCAGCTTTGCTTCGAGATCTTCGACTTTCGCTTCCAGATCACGCTTTTGCTCTTTCAGCCAATCGAGGTCAATTGTCAACCGCTCTTTTTCTTTCCGTTCTTTCTTCTGCTCTTCCACAAGCTCTGCGACTCTAAGGCGGGTCTTTGTCAGGCGCTCGTGAGCGCCTCCGATCAGCCCTTCGATTTCTTCGTGAGAGAGAACCGTCACAATCAAAGAGAGGCAAGTCGCCATAGCAAGTCCCAAAAACCAAAATCGTTCCGAAACATCGACGCCGGGAAAATAATAAGACAAGAGGCCGATCACAAGCGCAAGAGACAAGACAAGACCTTTCATTCTCCACTGCCAGCAACACAGCAGACCAAGGAGGGCCATAAGAGCGATCGAAAAACTTGTCGGTGTTTGCTTGACGAGGTAGAGAGAGAAAATCAGCAGCGTCATCAAGGGACCGAGTATGGCCCAAAGTCTTATCTGTTGATTCACGCTTTTTTGTGACATGTCCATGTGCTTCCCCCCTCTTACCAACCAGGCGGCCGACCGTCTCCTCTTAATGAGGGGTGTATGACAACGCTATCCGAAGGGCCCTTCAGGCAAAGATAAAACGGGTCATTCCATGAGTGGTTCAAAGGCCGTCAATAGACTCTTTTGCAATATTGACACGGAGCGACTTCATCAGCAAGTCTTTTTTAACCGAAGGCAGCGATCACGGCTCTTCGCTGAAATTGAGCTGCATAATCGAAAAATCGTCATCAAATCGACCCGATCCGTTTTCGGATCGTGCGTGATCGAGAACTTTTTCGACGAGATTGCCGCTCTTGGGTCCTTGTGTTCTCACAAAATCTTCAAATTCCCTAAACGACATATGGCTTTCGTCCGCTCTTTTGATTTCAAACACGCCGTCGCTGAAAACAAGGAGTCGAGCCGGGTTGTCGACAAAGAGGGTCTCTTGTTCATAAACAGCGTCTTCAACACCTCCTATCAAGACACCGCCGGTGTTAAGAGACTGAATTTTTTTTCTGCGATCGATTAAAAATGCGGGGGGATGTCCTCCGGTGGAGAAGGTGAGTGTCTGACGTTTTGGCTGATACACCCCATACCAGATGGTAAAAAACATGTGGTTGTTTTTTTCCATCGGAAAGGCTTT
The DNA here is from genome assembly GCA_964629645.1 of uncultured bacterium. Lineage (GTDB taxonomy): Bacteria > Chlamydiota > Chlamydiia > Chlamydiales > SLFE01 > JAAKFL01. Next base: position 2,658 of record CAZVSU010000026.1, read on the forward strand.
GTTAAGTGAGGAGAGGACAGAACTTGGATCTAAATAATCGGCTCCGGACAGCGATTCCGATCGCAAGACATTGATCACAGAGATAGAAAGCAAGGCTGCTTTCACCCCGTGACCACAAACGTCGAGAAGGTAGATGGCAAAATGGTCCCGGTCGATCCAATGGTAGCCGAATGCATCTCCTCCTAGCGAAATCGATGGAATAAATGTCCAATCGGTTGTAATTTTCCCCTCTTCGATGGGCAGCGGAAGAAGCGACCTCACATACTCGGCAGCCTCGTCAAGCTCTTGCTGCAGCGCGCGTTGGCTTTCAGAGAGCCGCTCGAAGGCTTCGTTTCTTTCAAGAAGAGAAATATAACCTTTGGAGTGATACCGGATTCTGGCCACCAGCTCCTCTTTACCCGGCAGCTTCACGAGGTAGTCATTCGCCCCGCTTTCGAATGCTTCCGCTTTGACTGTCGGCTCTTCTTTGGCGGATAAGACAATGAGCGGCACTTCTTTTGTTTTCTGATTGGCTCGAAAGTATCTGACAAGAGTCATCCCGTCGATTTCGGGCATGACGAGGTCTTGCAAAATGACAGTCGGTTCAAATGTGTTGGCGACATCAATTGCTTTGGTCGGATCGGAACAGAAGACAAATTCGATATCGTGGTGGTCGGCCAGCATTCTTTTAACAGATTCGGAGATAATCGGCTGATCATCGACTAAAAGAACTTTGACCCGCCGTTGTTTGATCACTTGGTAAGGACTTGTCAAAGTCATAATGCCACCCCGCAGTCTCGTTTCAAGTGAGAAAGGATCGCGAGGGGAATTTGTGTTAAATTCATCACATCTGTTGCCGCTTTAGACTCGACCGCTGCTTTCGGCATGCCATAAACGACGCAGCTGCTTTCTGCTTCGGCTATTGTCATCCACCCTTTCTCTTTTAATTTTTTGAGCCCTTTCGCCCCGTCGGATCCCATGCCTGTAAGCAGCGCGGCCACCCCGGGCCGTTTCCAATTTTGAGCGACGCTGTCAAAAAAGATATCGATGGAGGGTCGGTACACATCAGTTTGAGAGGGCGTTTTATAAACGAGCTTCTGTGCTCTGTTCACAACAAGATGGGACTTTGAATCGGAAAGATAAACCTTCCCGTTTTTGATGGCCGTTTCGCTTGTGACGATTTCGACAGGCAGAAGGGACCTTTGGCTGAGCCATTTTGCCAAGTCCTCGCAAAAAGCCTCTTCGACATGTTGGACAATCACGATGCTGGCTGCAAATTTTTGCGGAAATGAAGACAAAATTGAAGCGAGAGCGAGAGGGCCTCCTGTCGACGCTCCAAAACAAATCAGCCTGTGGCTGAGATCATACCCTTCTGACGAATCGTCGCTTCTTTCTTTTCTGTGGCTGGAGTCGGGATGGATCAAAAGAGACAGCTGCTGCAGTTTCCTGATCAGCTGGTCCTCCTGATGGGGTCGATACTCGGCCACATCCAAAGCGCCATGCGCCATGGCTTCGAACACCCAAGTCGAAGTGGCTTCCAAGTCGTCTGTCAAAAGGAGAACCGGGCACTGTACTTTTGTGATCAATTCCTGAACAAAAGAGATGCCGTCATATTCCATGACGTAAACGTCGAGCAAAATAAGATCGGGTTTCTGGGTCCGGCAATGCTCTAGGGCATGAAGCCCGTAATTGGTCCCCCACAACACGTCGTGGTCGGAGCGGCTATGGATCGCAAGGCGCACTTTTTCTTTTTGCTCGTTATTGTGATGAATGACGCCAATTTTCACTTATCTTTTCCCCTCTTCCTTTGAAGGTCCAATGAGATTCATCACTTCGTCCACTAGGGTCTCATCGTGAAAGCTCGCCTTCGTCAAATAGTAGTCGGCTCCGGCTTCAAGCCCCGATTTTCGGTCCTCTTCGCGATCTTTATAAGAGACGATCATCACCGGAATATTTTTCAGCTTGGGGTCTGACTTAATCGAGCGGACGAGGTCAATGCCATTCATTCTCGGCATATCGACATCTGTCACAACCAAGTCAAATTGCCCGATTCTGACGGCATTCCAACCGTCGACCCCGTCAACAGCAGTTTGCACTTTGTACCCTTTATTTTGAAGAAGGCGGCATTCCACTTCCCTTACGGTGATCGAATCATCGACAACCAAAACATGTTTGACCCGAAGTTCTTCCCGAGGAGCAGCTTGCGATTTAACTGCTCTTAAATCACTCTGATAGAGAAGTTTATCTATAGAACGCAGAATGTCTTCTACGTCAAAAATAAGAAGCGGAGCACCATTTTCCATAAACGCCCCGGAGCTGATGCCCGGCATTTTCCCTAGCAGGGGATCGATATCTTGGACGACAAGATCCTTTTCGCCTAAGAACTTGTCGACAATCACCCCGTAAAAATTCATGTGGTCGCTCAAAACAACGACAGGGACATCCCCTTCGGCGGGATTTTGCTCCTCAAGTGAAAGCACTTGAGAGGCGCAGACAAGACCGATATTTTTTCCTTCGGAGCGGAAATACTGCCGGTTTTCAATCACTTCAATTTGATTTTGATTGATATGCATGGCCCGCATAATTCTGGCCAGAGGAAACGCATAGGGCTCGCCGGCGATCTCGACCATCAAAGCTCTTATTACGGATAGGGTCAGCGGCAATTGCAGATCGAAGCGTAAAAAACGACCCAATTCAGTGGAGGCGCGGATGGTTCCCCCCACCTCTTGCACCATATTTTGGACGATATTGAGCCCCACTCCGCGACCCGAAATTTCCGTGACGCCGCAGCTGGTTGAAAAGCCGGGCAGAAAAAGAAAGTCTAAAATCTCTGTTTCTGTCAAATTTTCGACAACCTCTTCGGCCACGATTTTTTCATGGGTCACTTTTTTTCGAATCGCCTCGAGCTCGACTCCTCTCCCGTCGTCTTTTACAGTGATATAGAGCATGCCGGAGCGGTGGGCCGCCTCTAAAGTCACAACACCTTCTTCCGGCTTGCCCGATTTGACTCTTTCTTCCGGAGTCTCGATTCCGTGGTCGACAGCATTTCGGATAAGATGCATGAGAGGCGTTTCAAGTTTTTCAAGGATGTCGCGATCAACAGGGGTATTTTTCCCCAGGATTTCCAGGCGAACTTTCTTTCCGAGGTCTCGCCCTAAGTCGCGGACAATACGCGCAAATCCCTTGACACCTTCGGAAAGAGGCCGCATTCTGATATCGATGACCTCGCCATAGAGCCTTTCTGAAAGGCTTGAATGGCGCCGGATAAACATTTCCAGATCTGAAAGCCTGTTATCCAGCGTCTGCTGACAAACGCTGGCATGGTGATGCAAATTCCCCAAATAGTGATTGACGCGCGCGTCGACATCTTCGCTTTTGAGCGATTCCCTTATCTGGTCGACGCTTTGTGCCATTTCCGCGTGGATTTGCTTAAGGCTCGTGAGCGCCTCTCCAAAAGGCTGCAGCCAGAGCGACTCCACCATTGACTCGCCCGCAAGCCCCATCAAGCTGTTGACGCTTTTTGTGCTCACTCTCAAAACACGATCTTCACTTTTTGAGGGAATCGTGCGGGGCAGAGACTCGGCAGGCCTTTGATCACCCCTCGGAACAATCGTCGGCTCAACTTCTTTGCCTTCTACAATGGCCACTAGAGAGGATGTCAGATGAGCGATGGCCTCCCCTTGCTGAGACAGATGCTCGTGAATAAATTCTTTAGGGACTTTAATCAGGCCGGCAAAAAAATCGACAACCTCCAGGAGAATATCAATGGCATTATTGCTGAGTCTATCGGGATGGGACTCTAAATAAAGAAAGCAATCTTCCATCGCATGTCCGAGTGTGACGACAGGCTCGAGATTGACCACCCTTGCCGCTCCCTTAAGGGAGTGGGCAGCGCGCATGAGAAATTGAAATGTTTCGGGGGTGCTGCTGCCGCTTTCGACCGACAAAAGCCCCTCATTGAGAATCGACACTTGCGACTCCACTTCGATCAGGAACAGTTCGGTGAGCGAGTTTTCGGCTATTGCCCCCTTTTTTTTCGTTTTGACTGCAGGCAACGCGGAGTCTTTAGAGTCCTCTTTTTTTAAAAACCGACTCTCTAAATTTTGAATGACATTGAAAAACGACTCCGGCTTCGCTAACGCGATGCAGCTGAGCAGCTTAAGAGTCTCATGAAAGGCCGATGAAGACATATCCAGGGAGTCTAATGCGTGAACCTTAGGGATGAGAAATTCGAGATGCACAATTTTTAATGAGCCCACAAGTCTTCGGATCGCTTTTTGCGCGTCCGACCTCTCGCCCTTTTCAACCGCGCTTTTTAATGCGGTCAGATCCTTGTCGAATTCTTTAAGAAAAAGACGGATCATCTCGGGACTAATCGTGTGCACTTTGCTCGTCTCTTCTTCGTCGATCGCCATAAGATTACACCTGTGTCTTCAAACTGTAGCAAAGAAGATCTTCATCCAAAAATCCAATACTTCGGTCTTTCCAATTGTAAACTCCCTTCAAAAAGTTCGAAGACGATTTGGTGACATTCACCGGAACGTTTTCCATTTTTTTTGCGTCGAATTGAAAAATGCCATAAACCTCGTCGACGGGAAACACCCACGTGTTTCCCTCTTTTTCAATGACGACCATCCTGTTATAGACAACAGAACTCAACGATTCGTTTTCACCTGCCTCTTTTGCGATGCCCAAAAGTCTGTCTAGTGCGCAGCAGATCCTGATTTGGCCGCCGATATTGACGAGACCAAGAAGCATCGGATTCTGACGATAGGGGATTGAGTGTATCGGTTTTTTTTCACAAACTTGGTTGAACACCGACGTTGAGAGTCCGAACCACTCGGAGGCGATGCGGAAAAGCAGCAGTGAATAGTCGCGCCTTTCTTGCGCCCCCCCCTTTTCGGACTGGACAATACCTGTCCACTCCTGCAGATACTCCGGATTGGGGGCGCGGGACAAAAGACTATCCGCCGGGTTGGATGGATCACTCATACCTTTATGACTCCTGATGGGATTGGCCCGCTCGTCTCTGATACTCTCGAGCTTCGTCCCCTTCTGTTAATAGTCCTAAATAGGTCAGTGCCTCGACGTGGTTCGGCTTTATGTCGACCACCTGGCCAAAATATTTTTGGGCCAGAGTCCAGTCTCCCGATGCGTGAAAAACAAGACCCTTTAAAAATAAGAGTTCGGCGCTCAGCCCAAGCGTCCCTTCGCATCTTTCAATCTCTGCCTTTGCCGCGGCAAGCTCTCCGCGGTCAGCGAGTTTGCGAATGCGGCCGATCACGTCTTCATCTTGAAATCCGTCTTTGATCAGGGAGGCCGAAATACCGGCATTGTCTTTTTTTTCAGTCTTTTTACTGTAGCAGCAAATCCCTTTGAGGGAGAGCACCTCAAAATTCTGGCGATCGATCTTACTATACTCGGCCTCCCCTAAAATCAAAATACCGCCCGGGGTTAAAACGCGCTCAAGACGCCTCAAGAGGTTATCTTGAATCGCAGGGGAAAGATAGATCAGCAGATTGCGGCAAAGCACAATATCGTAGAGATTTTTTGTCAGTCCCGAAGGAAAGCTCATGATGTTTCCCTTTTTAAAGCGGACAGAAAAACGCACTTCATCTTTTAGCTGCCATTTTGACTCCAACTCGTTAAAGTAAGTTTCTTTGAGCTTTCGTTTCAGCGCCCGAAAGGAATTTTGGCCGTAGATCCCTTTTTGCGCGATGCCAAGCAAAGTGCGGCTTACGTCAACTCCTTCAACCCGAAAGCTGCCAAGCGGCATCCCCGCTTCAAGAAGGCACATCACAACAGAATAAGGCTCCTCGCCGGTCGAGCATCCCAAAGACAAAATTTTCAAGGGAGTTCCCCTCCGGAACTTTTCTCCGAAATGCTTCGCGTATTGCGATAAGAGCTTAAAGCAGCGTTCTTCGCGGTAAAACCACGTTTCAGGGATCACGATGAGATCGATCAATTCCTGCAGCTCCGATAAAGAAGCGAGCAGGTAGGCATAATATTCGGCTAGATCGCTGTGGTTGGTTTTCTTCATTCGGGCGTTGAGGCAGATGCTCCAATTTTCCGAGGAGAGGCTGCTGGGAAGAAGCCCCATTTTTTCTTCTAAATGTTTTTGAATCTTCTGAAAAAATTTTTGTTTCTTTTCTTCGTTCATTGATTTCCGACCATAATGCCTTGCAGATAATTCACAAATTTACTGGGTTCCAAAAATTGAATGGACCCTTTTTCGTCTGTGTAGAGCCCTCCGAAATAGGGGCTTTCATAAGCTCTGACGCCGCTGTCTTTAAATGCGTGTCTTTCAATAGAGATTGTTTTGGTCACTCTTTCGGCGATGAGGCCAAACTCAAAAAGCCTGCCTTCATGATCCACTCTGAATAAGATAATCCTCGAGTGGTAGGCAAAGGGGCATCGCCTTCCCAAAATGAGCTGCCCCCAATCAATGACAGGAAGCGGCTTCCCTCCGTAAATAAGCGAGCCCACAATAAAATCGGGCATTTGCGGTATCGGCTTGAGCTCCACGGGAGGGATAATCTCAAGCACATGTTCACACGAACACGCGTAGCGTTCTTGATCAAGATAAAACAGCAGCATCAGCATAAGAAGACCATGGCTCCTATCGTCTGCATCATACGGATTTCAGAAAAAAACAGAAAAAAGAGAACGACTACTTCACAAGCCTCAGATTTTGAGATGTTTCCGCCACTTCACTTTCGAGCTTTTCTTCAGCCATGCTGGACGCGGCGCCGAGGAGGTAAGAAACTAAAAACGAATCGCCGTCATGCGTCATGTTGACAGACATCTGTCCATCCGCACCCGGCTTGTCGCATGTAATCAAAACGTAAGACGCATGGTTTTGCGACAATTTCTCAATAAAGTCCTCATACTCACTGTGATCCATCTGTTCCTCCAAAAAGAGTGCGGGCCGGGGCCAGTTTGAGGCCACATTATCTGAGTGCCATTTTTTTTGCCAAATAAACTTTTTTCGTTCTAATGTGGTGTTGATGGATACCAAGGATCTTCTCTACGATTGGATCGAAAGCAAGAGGCGCTCTTTAATCGACGATGTCATTAAGTGGGCCAACATCAATACGTTCTCTGAAAACGTACAAGGGTTGAATACCCTCCATCATTTAGTGGCAGACCGTGTGGCCTCCTTCGCCGATCGCGTCGACAGGATCGAAGTCTCCTCAATCGAAAGAATCGATCCAAGAGGACTGAAAAACAACGTTCCCATCGCCCCCTGTCTTTACGCCGAAGTTAGGCCGACAGCCCCGATTCAGCTCTTTTTTGGCGGACATCTCGATACCGTTTTTATGCCGGAATCAGGCTTCATTTCAGCTTCCCTTAAAAATGACGGGACCATCCATGGCCCAGGCGTTGCCGACATGAAAGGGGGGATCGCTGTCATGCTGACGGCCTTGGACGCTTTTGAAAAAAGCGACGCCGCCAAAAACGTGGGAGTCCGCATCTTGATCAATACCGACGAGGAGATCGGCTCTCCTGCCTCCACTCCCCTGCTTCTTGAAAAAGCCAAAGGCTGTGATTTTGCCTTTCTTTTTGAACCCACCTTTTGCGACGGGTCTTTCGTCTCATCGAGGAAAGGGTCTGCCAATTTAGCCATCACAATCCGGGGCAAATCCGCCCATGCCGGCCGCGATTTCTACAAAGGGAAAAGCGCCATCGCCACGCTTTCAAAAATTTTGTCGTCCTTTAGCCCCCTCAACGACCCCGCCCGGGAAACAACCGTGAATATCGGCTACATTTACGGCGGCGGCGCTGTTAATGTCGTCCCGGAACTTGCCATGTGCCGCCTCAACATACGAGCCGAAAATGAAGAAAAAATAGAAAAGGCAAAAAGGGCCATAGAGCAAATTGTCAAAGAGCAGTCGGCAGCCGACCAAGTCAAAGGCCAAGTTGTCCTCGAAAACTTGAGACCGCCGAAAAAATTCGATCGAGCCACGGAAAACCTGTTTCAGCTGTTAAAAGAGACGGCTCGTGAGCTCAACCAAGAGTTTACATGGCGCCCTTCCGGAGGAGTCTGCGACGGAAATACGATCGCAAGTCTCGGCATCCCGACAGCCGACACGTGCGGTGTGATTGGAGGCGGCATTCATTCTCATCAGGAATACCTCATCGCCGATAGCTTAGGTGACAAAGCGCATTGGATGGCGCTAGCGTTAACCAAAATTGCAAAAGGACAGCTATGAGCGATATCGATCAAGACGAGCAGATTAAGGAAGCCAAGGAGATGATTGTCGAGGCCGTCAAAGCGCGCTGCTCGCAAATCACACGTGTAAAGCCCCCCAACCCTAGCCTAGCTGAGAGCACAGCCCATACATTGGACGCTTTCGGCAAAATGAGAGGGGCCCCTCTTTTTTTCCCGTTTATCGGCACAGGCCTTGGCAACGGATCCCTTGTTCAACTGATCGACGAAAGCGTCAAATACGACTTTATCACCGGAATCGGCGTTCACGGCTTCGGACATTCCCATCCCGATATCATCCGCTCTTCAATCGACGCTGCCATAAGCGATGTTGTGATGGAGGGGCATCTCCAGCAAAATCAGGATGCGATCGATCTCACAAAACTTCTAATCGATGTTTCGGGCATGGACCACTGCTTTTTGTCTTCGACTGGAGTGATGGCCAATGAAAACGCTTTCAAAATATGCTTCCAGAAAAAAGAGACCGCCAGCCGCATTCTCGCGTTCGACCGCTGTTTTTTAGGGCGCACGATCGCTTTGTCGCAAGTGACTGACAAACCGCAATACCGCATCGGCATTCCCCTCACGCAGCAAGTGGACTACATTCCTTTTTACGATCATGAACGTCCCGATGAGAGCACCAAAGAGTCGCTCGCAACCTTGCATCGGTTTCTGGACCGTTATCCGGGGCAGCATGCCGCCATGACGTTCGAGCTCATCCAAGGAGAAGGAGGCTTCAATGTCGGCCACGAGGCCTTTTTCAAGGCGCTCATGACGGTTTTAAAAGATCACAACGTCCCCATCATCGCAGATGAGGTGCAAACCTTTGGAAGGACAAGCCGACTCTTTGCCTTTCAACACTTTGGACTGGAAGATTTAGTCGATGTCGTGACCATCGGCAAATTGTCTCAGGCGTGTGCCACACTGTTTAAAAGCCACATGAACCCGGCGCCTGGGCTCTTAAGTCAAACCTTTACGACCAGCGCTTCGGCGATCCGCGCGTCGAAAGTGATCATTAAAACGCTCATCAGCGAAGGCCACTTCGGGCCGGAAGGGAAAAACATGCAGCTGCACAAAGCCTTCACAGACCGCTTTGAGGCCATCAGAAAGAAAGACCCGAGCCTGATCTCAGGCCCTTATGGGATCGGGGGCATGATCGCGTTTACCCCCCTTGACGGATCTCCTAAAACAGCCCTTCACTTCGTCAAGCAGCTTTTTGAAGCAGGAGTCATGAGCTTTCTGGCAGGAAAAGACCCGATGAAATGCCGGTTTTTGATCCCGCTGCTCGCGATCAAAGAAGACGATATCGATAAAGCGATGGAGATTGTAGAACAAACACTTGTCCGCTGCCAAAACTCGCTATGATGATTCTCCGCCCCGTAAAAAGAGATGATCTCCAGCTGCTGAAAGCGCTTGCCGGCGTCAGCTCGATTGGCCTCACCTCTTTACCAAAAAGCGAAGAGGGGCTCGCCGCCAAAATCGAGGGGTCCTTAAAAGCCTTCGACAAAAAAAACGAAAGGCCCCATTCCGATCAGTACATCTTCGTGCTTGAAGATCTCGTGTCAAAACAGATCGTCGGCACCTGCGGCATCAAGGCGCAAACAGCGGTGAAATATCCCACCTACCGCTTCAGAAAGTCAAAAGACAGACACACCCGCGATATCCTCGAAACAGTGGAGCATCGCATGGGTCCGAGCGAAATATGCGGCCTCTACCTCCATCCCGAATTCCGTAAAACTTACCTCGGCACATTACTCTCCTATTCCCGCTTTCTATTTATGGCCACTCACCAAACCCGATTTACCGAAACCGTTTTTGCTGAAATGAGAGGCTACTTTGACGACAACAACGACTGTCCTTTTTGGAATGGCGTCGGGCGAAAATTCTATGATGTCGATTTCGAGCGGTCAGTGGAACTGAGGCTCGGGGTCAACGACTTTGTCGACCGCATCCTTCCGGAGTATCCCTTATACATCGATCTGTTGCCACAAGAGGTGCAAGATGTGATCGGAAAACCCCACCCCAATACCGAAGCCGCTGTGAAGCTGTTGCAACAGATCGGCTTTCAGTTGATGGAAGAGGTCGATCTTTTCGATGCAGGACCCAACATGATCGCCCCGCTCATCGACGTTGTCCCCTACAGGGACTGCGAAATGCTCCCGATCGTCGAGATCAAGGCTCTTGCCGGAAAGGACAACTGGATCGTCTTAAGCCAGAGCTTAGATGTCCGCGCCTGCCTTGCCCGCTGCGAAAAGAAAGAAAACGGGCTTGTTTTAGACGAATCGGCCGCCGAACAACTGCGCGTCGCAGAAGGCGAGCACGTGTCTTTTTACCATCTAAAAAAGCAACACTCTTAAAGTTTTATTTTAAACCCCCTCATTGCCCGGTTGCACTTTTCCCTTTGCTCCGTTAAAATGGAAGTCTTTAAAACCATTCCCAAGAAACATGATGACCATCACCTTACAAGATATCTCCAAAAGCTTTGGAAGCCGAGTTTTATTCGACGACGTCAATGCGAGTTTTAACGCCGGCAACCGCTATGGCCTGACAGGCCCAAACGGCGCAGGCAAATCGACGCTCCTCAAAATCATTATGGGGGATGAATCGCCCTCGAGCGGTACCGTCTCAAAACCGGACCGCGTCGGCAAACTTCGCCAAGACATCGAACACTTCAGCGATTATGTGGTCATCGACGTTGTGATCATGGGCAACAGGCGCCTTTGGGACGCGATGCAGGAAAGAGACCGCCTCTACGAGCAGGAAATGACCGACGAGGTCGGCATGCGCCTTGGCGAACTGGAAGGGATTGTTGTCGAAGAGGACGGCTATAGCGCAGAGGCCAATGCCGAGGTGCTGCTGGCCGGCATGGGCATCCCCGAAGAGTACTACCTTCTTAAAATGGGCGAAGTCCCGACAGATATCCAATTTAAGGTGCTTCTCTGCCAAGCGCTGTTTGGCGATCCGCAGGCGCTTCTCTTAGACGAGCCCACCAACCACCTCGACTTAGACTCCATCCGATGGCTCGAGGAGTTCTTGCACGACTACAAAGGCGTTCTCATTGTCATCAGCCACGACCGCCACTTCTTAAATGCGATCACAACGCATATTGCCGACATCGATTACGACACCATCATCAGCTATCCGGGCAATTATGACGATATGGTCATGCAAAAAACCAGCATTCGGGACCAGGCTGTCCGCGAAGCCAAATCCAAAGAAAAGAAAGTGGCTCAGCTCAAAGAGTTCATCGCAAAGTTCGGAGCCGGCACAAGAGCGAGCCAAGTGCAGTCGCGAAAGCGGGAAATGGAAAAACTGCAACCTCAGGAGCTCAAGAAATCTAACATTGAACGCCCCTACATTCGCTTTATCCCGAGCGACAAAGCCCCAGGTAAAATCGTTTTAAAGGCAGAGCACTTGAGCAAGTCATTTGACGGCGTGCCTGTCATCCAAGATTTTTCCTTTGACGTGCATAAAGGCGATAAGATCGGCATCATCGGCCCGAACGGCCTTGGCAAATCAACCTTGGTCAAAATGTTGGCACATAAGCTCACTCCCGACTCGGGCTCTGTCGAGCTTGGCCACCAAGCAGAGGTCGCCTATTTTCCCCAAAACCACCAAGACGCCATCGACAAAGACATCAATATGACAGCATTTGACTGGCTCAAAAGCCGCCGTCCCGGCGTCTATGATCAAGATGTCAGAGGCGTGATGGGAAAAATGCTCTTTGGCGGCGATGATGCCTTCAAACCTGTCCGGGGTCTCTCAGGCGGAGAAACGGCTCGCCTTCTCATGGCCGAGATGATGCTCCTCGAACACAATACCCTGATCTTGGATGAACCGAATAATCACCTCGATCTAGAAGCTGTTTCAGCCCTCTCATGGGGACTGAACGAATATAAAGGGACTGTCATCATTGTTTGCCACGACCGCGACCTTATCGAAAACGTTGCCAACACATTGATCATCTTCACCAAAAACGGAATCGAGGTCTATAGAGGCCCCTATTCTGAATACCTCGAGCGAAAAGCAAAGGTGTGAGAGACTTCAGTCAGGCTAAATTCACCTCGTTTGACAACGAAAAGCAGCACAAAGAGTGCGCCCTTGCGCTAAAGGAAATCTACGAAGACCTCCTTCAAGGCATTGAATGCCCACGCCGCTGGGCTCTCTACCATAAGTGGTGCTCATGGATGGAAATAGATCCGCCCCGCCTATCTCTCAAAACGATTGCTGATCAGTTTCACCGCCACCTCTCCCAAACAAGAATCTCTCTTAAAGAGCACACGCTTTTGCCTCGTATCAAGCGCTTCGACAGATCAGCGGCTGCTCCCCCCCTTCCATTGTCGATCTATCTTGACGGCATCCGTTCTGCGCATAATGTCGGCAGCATCATACGAACAACAGAAGCCTTTTCTCTCGGTCAAATCATATGTGGAGGGCTCACTCCCCTGCCATCGCATACCCAAGTCGCAAAGGCTGCTATGGGAGCTGCTGACTGGATCGACTGGAGAGTTGGAACAATTGACTCCCTTCCCCGCCCGATCATCGCCCTGGAGACAGCAGAAGAGGCGCATCCGATCCACGAGTTTCTTTTTCCTGAACGCTTCACACTCGCTTTGGGCAATGAAGAGTACGGCTGCAGTGACTCTCTTTTGGCTCAAGCAGAGTGCATTGTGACCATCCCGCTTTATGGACGAAAGAATTCCCTTAATGTGGCCAACGCATTTGCCTGCGCAGCGCAGGAAATCCGTCGGCAGCGCCCTTACTCTCAAAAATGACGGGACCAGCCAATTGTTGTCGACTCGAAAAAATAGGTTCGGTATTACCTAAATCATGCACTCTATTCAAAAAATGTGAGTGGTTAACTCGTCATCCTCAACTTGGACAAAAAATCGTATGAACCACTCTTCTCCTGCCGAATCAGTGTCTATCAATCTCCTTCATGAAGAGATACTGCTCATCATCTTTTCTTGGCTGACTCCAAAAGAAAATGGCCAAGCGAGGGCTATCTGTAAAGTTTGGAAAAAAATTGCTGACGACAACCTTCTCTGGAAAGGGTACTGCCGCTCAGATCTTTCGATCAAACTCGAAGGAAAGCAAAATTGGAAAGCCATTTATTGCGAAGAGATTCCCTATGCAGCCTACCTAAGCACGCTCGATGCTTATCAGAGGATCCATTTTGAGCTGGTGGAAACAAAGGATTTATCTTTAGAGAAAACCTATACCGCGGCCTTCCAAAAATTTGACAACTTTCAAAAAATCGCTCGGTTCCACGAAAAAAGTGAAACCTTGATTGAAAAGATTTTAGGACCCTCACTTATGAACCGCGTCACCGAAATCGAGGGGATCTCTTCGACCTACACAGAACTCAAAGAGCGGTTGCATAGCCTCTCTACTCCGGACTTGATTAAAGGGAAAAGAAGCGGAGGGAAGCGGTTCTATGCCTTTCCGCTTTTACACAACGGGACATTAAAGACCTTAGGACTGGTCGTGGAAGAGGTCAACTTTGAGAAAATGTGGTCTCTTCAGATTTTTAACGAATCTCTTGCGAAGACCTACCGCCTCTTTCAACTGTCGTTCCCTTATTGCCAAGCTGTGTTCAAGCCGGACACAGGTCTTCTGTATCTTCGGCGACTTTGTCTTGGACAGGAATTAAAAATTTCTGAGATAGAAACGTACGCAATTCCAAATCTCGCAAAGAGGACGACTTAAAAAAAGTGGGGGGAGACGGTAAGCCGGATTCTGTCGCGAGTCATCATTCATCTAGGGATCTTGTCGCCAAAATCCTCGAGCAGCTCACTGTGAACCCTGCGGAGTACAGCGTTGTTCACATTTGCCTTGCTTCGGATAGGGTTTGTCGCAAGCGGCAAATCTCTTTACCGCGACCGAGTCTTGACCTCGGTGTTTCATCCTGTCTCCCAAAAAAGTGGGAGCGGCCTACTTTCTGTTACACTTTCCGTAGCCTCTCGGCCCCCAGCCTTTCACTGGTATCCTCTCCTGTGAAGTCCAGACTTTCCTCTACACCCGGAAGGTGTAGCGATGACTTGTCTTCCCCCGAAATGTTATGCTTTAAGCTTTTGCTTTTGTCGCTCTGCGGCGGCGCTTAGGTGCAGCATCCGTCCCCTCGAGAACTTCGCTGTCCTGCCAGAAGTGGATACGGGAGCAGTGCTCACAGTAGATGAGACGCTCGCCCTTTCTGACGACATTTTCGTCTTGAGCCGTCAAAACAATATGACAGCCGCTGCATGCGCGGTTCTCTATGGGGACTACAACACGATTTCGTTTGTTGCGGAGGAGCCGCTCATAAATTTTCAGCACATCGGGATCGGCTTCTTTCGCCATATCATCGCGCTCTGCCTTGACCTCTTGCCCTTCTTGGTTGATCTGGCGGATCGACTCGTAAATTTCTTCTTCCAAATCTTTGCTGTTGGTGATGGTTTGGTCCAAAGACTCTTGCAAGTTGCCGAGCACTTCCTCGTCAGCTGCAAGGCGGTCCATCATGTCGCTTAGCACTTGCTCTTTTGCATGCCGCTGCTTTTCGAGAGTGGAGATTTCCTGAGTTAAGGCATTGAACTCTTCTACTTTTTTGATAGAGCTTTGCTGTGCGTCGAGCCTTTCAATTTTGTTGACCACTTCCTGGATTTCGAGCTCCATCAGCTTGATGCCGCTTTTGGCCTGAAGAATTTCATCTTCTTTTGCTTTGACCTGTCCCCGAAGATCGTCTTTAATGCGATTCAATTTCCTCAATTCCTTCTGACGCTCTTTTTTTAGCCGCATCAAACGAATGATTTTCATGTCTAGTTCTTGTATTTCTAAAATCTTTTTTAGAGCTTCTAGCATTCTGATTCCTTGGAATTGAAATTGATTTAAACGATATTTTAGCGAGTAAGTGGTTAGACCTCAAGAGAAAAGTCTCAACAACTCATCTTTAATTACATACTTTCATAAGATTATACATTGTACAAGCTTCAAAATCAATAATTTATATAATATCGCGCTCTCTCGCTCTTGCTTCGGTTCGAGAAGGTGTGGTAAAGTGATGCTTGACCAATCCCTCAAAGCCAGACTGGTCAAGAACGATTAAACCTTCAAAAATAAAGACTGCGCCATGTCACATTTGATCCATTACTTAGAAAATACCTCTCGCCCCGACCCGGGAGCTGTTGCTTTTTTAGCCTCGCTTGACCAAGTCAGCACCGTCTCTCCCAAGGTGGCCGATGCGATCCTGCAGGAGCTGTTGGATCAGCGCAGCTATCTCAAACTCATTGCGTCCGAGAATTTTTCTTCCCTGGCCGTTCAGCAAGCAATGGGAAATTTACTGACCGATAAGTATTCGGAAGGCTACGCCCACCATCGTTTCTATGCAGGATGCGATAATGTCGACACGGTTGAGGATGAAGCGGCCAAGCAGGCCCGCGCCCTCTACAACGCCGACCACGCTTATGTCCAGCCCCATTCAGGCGCTGATGCCAACCTGATAGCCTTTTGGTCGATCCTGTTCCACAAAATCCAATCCCCTGAAATGGAAAAATTGGGGAAGAAAAACCCGGAGCAGCTGACAGAAGAGGAACATGAAAGAATCCGTCAATTGATGCTCAGCCAGAAGTTGATGGGAATGTCGCTGAATTCCGGGGGACACCTGACGCACGGCTACAGGCTCAACATGACCTCGAAGATGCTCAGGTGCTCAAGTTACGACGTCGACCCTCGGACAGGCCTGCTGGATTACGATCAAATTGCGAAACAGGCCAAAGAGATCAAGCCCGACATCTTGCTTGCGGGGTACTCCGCTTACCCAAGAAAAATCAACTTTGCCAAAATGCGGGAGATCGCCGATTCGATCGGCGCGGTCTTCATGGTGGATATGGCCCACTTCAGCGGGCTTGTCGCCGGTAAAGTGTTCCAAGGCGATTACGACCCTGTCCCCCATGCGCATATCGTGACCACAACGACGCACAAAACATTGCGCGGCCCAAGAGGCGGCATGATTCTTTGCAAAAATGAATACGCCGACATTGTCAATAAGGGATGTCCCATCGCCCTCGGAGGGCCTCTGCCGCATGTGATGGCGGCAAAAGCAGTGGCGTTTAAAGAAGCAAATACAGAAGAATTTCGCCGCTACGCCGACAGAATCGTTGAAAACTCCCGATCGTTTGCCGAGGCCGTGATCAGTAAAGGGGGGGATGTCTTAACAGGAGGAACCGACAACCACATCGTTCTTATTGACGTCACAAAATTTGGCCTGACCGGAAGGCAAGCAGAGATCGCTTTGAGAAAAGCGCATATCACCTTGAACCGAAACGCCATCCCGAACGATCAAAACGGAGCCTGGTACACCTCGGGCATTCGAATTGGAACCCCGGCGGTGACGACACTCGGCATGGAACCTTCGGATATGGATATCATCGCCGAAGCTGTCCATCTTGTGCTCAAAAACACCAAGCCCACACTTATTGAAAAAACAGAGAAAGCGAGCAGAGCTCAGTGCACAACCGATGAAAGCGCCCTTGTTCAAGCGCAAAATATGATTCGGCAGCTGCTGGAAAAATATCCGCTTTATCCCGAGATTGAACTCGCGAAGCAGAATGAATTCATTGTTAAATAGGAGACCATGAATGGGAAACGACGATAAACACTCCAAATCAAGCCTTCAAGACAGAATCGACGAGCATCTTCTCGATGCCAGGCGCATTTTTTTATCCCGGGAAGTGGATCAAAAAAGCGCAGGAGATGTCATCCGAAAACTCTGGTATCTGGAGATTAAAGAACCGGGGAAACCGATTCTTCTTGTCATCAACAGTCCCGGCGGCTCTGTCGACGCAGGATTTGCGATTTGGGACCAGGTCAAACTCATTTCGTCGCCGGTTTCAACCCTTGTGACAGGAATCGCAGCCTCTATGGGCTCTGTCCTCAGCCTCGCATCCGGTAAAGGTCAGCGTTTTGCCACGCCCTACGCAAGGATCATGATCCACCAGCCAAGACTCGGAGGCATCGTCCAGGGGCAGACCACAGATCTTGAAATCCAGGCCAAAGAAATTGTCAAAACAAGAGACACGATTGTCAAAGTGTACGTCGATGCGACGGGAAAAGACTACGACGATATCGACCGCGCCATTGATCGCGATACCTGGATGACAGCCGAAGAAGCCAAGGCATTCGGGCTCATCGACAAAGTGATTGCGTCATGGGACGAAATCAAGTGATGCGTTTTGCCAAATACCATGGGTGCGGAAATGATTTCATTTTGATGGACAACCGCTCCCGGCATTTTTGTCCTGAAGCAGAGGCAATCCGCTTTTTGACTGATCGCCATACGGGAGTTGGCGGCGACGGAGTCATCCTTTTGGAAGAGTCTGTTTCCGCCGATGTCAAAATGCGGATATTCAATGCCGACGGCACAGAAGCGGACATGTGCGGCAACGGCGCTCGCTGCTTTCTTCGCTTTCTGGCAGAGCTCGGATATCCCCTCCCCATTGAAATCGAGGTCTGCGACCGCGTTTTAAGCGGCACCGCTGCTCAAAATAGCGCCTCCATCGAAATGGGAATTCCCTGGGACATCGCACTGAACATTGACTCTCCGTTTGGCCTCCTCCACAGAATTAACACCGGCGTTCCTCATGCTGTCATTTTCGTCGATGATTTGGACCGCTTCGATATTGAAACAAGCGGAAAGGCCATACGGCGCGCCTCTCTTTTTTCGCCTGAAGGGACAAATGTCACTTTCGCCCAGAAAGTCTCAAAAGGTCGCCTCGCCTTCTCAACTTACGAAAGAGGAGTCGAAGGGGAAACACGCGCTTGTGGAACAGGCGCCTGCGCCGCAGCGCTCATCGCCCATCTCATCGATGGCACGGCCTCTCCAATCGAAGCGATGACAAAAAGGGGGGACGTGATTAAGGTCGCCTTCAGCGACAGGCTCGAGGTGACCATGTCAGGCCCTGCGGAGCGGGTTTTTGAAGGCATCTTAACCGGAAATTTTCTGACAACACGTTAAGCTTAATTGATTATTACCCCCCTTTTAAGTTATGATAGGGGCAAAAAAGGACACCCATGGCCAAGCAACCCGCACTCAAAGAAGCACAAAACCCTCTGATCTTAAGGGCCCAAAGGCTTATGGAGGCCTTCGCTAAATCTGACGACGAAAGAGATTTTTATCTCGACAGGCAAGAAGGGTTCATCCTCTACTTTGATCTCGACGAGTCGGAAGAGAACATCGCTGAACTCCAAGAAGAACTGAGCGCCCGCTCCGATCGTTACTGCATGATTCCGAAGCTCAGCTTTTACGAACAAAAAAAGATCATGGAAGGCTTTATCCATGAGAAAGTTTACGATATCGACACCAAAGAAAAACTCATGGACATTATCCAGTCCAAAGAGGCGCGGGAAAACTTTTTAGAATTTCTCTATGATCACCACACTGAGCTCGAAAAGTGGCAGCAATACTATCAGGAACGGTCGCGAGTCCGGATCATCGAATGGCTGAGGCAAAATCATTTTCATTTTGTTTTCGAAGAAGACCTCGATCTCGGAGTCACCCTGATCGAAAAGCTCAAAGAAAATCTATTTGAAGAAAAAACACCTAAAGACATCCAGAATGCGCGCAAAATTTTGTCGCAAAAAGCCAAAAGCTATTATTCCAATGAAGCGCTGAACCCCAGACCAAAGAGAGGGCGTCCACCTAAGCAGGTACAAAAAACTGAGCTCGAACCTCAGCTCACAGGCGATATTTACTCGACAGTCCCCAAAAAAATTCGCCCCTTTCTTTTCACTCCGGACCTGTCCCATGCCGGAGCGGCTTCCTTTTCTTCAAAATTCGAGACCGAAGAAGACCTCATTGCGCAGCGAAAAGCCGAAATTAAAGAGGAGACAGAGGACGCTCTTGTTGACCTCAATAAAAAACTTGAGACTCTCCGAAGGCTTTCGTCTTCTTGGAACGATGAGGATGAAGATGATGACGATGAGAGTGAACCTTAAGGGGACGTCATCGATCCAAACTCGGGCATAAAAAAAACCTGCTGAACATGATCGAGCATCAATTTCAGCAGGTTTTTTTGTCTTACTTTTCAGTAAAAACATTGCGGCCGGCATAAGAACCGCAGTCCGGGCAGACAACGTGAGACAGCTTTTGCACACCGCAATTCTTGCAAGCGACAAACTTTTTGGGCGTTCTCGCGTGATGGGCCCGTTTTTTATTCCGACGAGAAACAGAATGTCGGTTACGAGGGCATATAGTCATTGTGATCTCCTAAATCTTAAAGCTCGCTAAATGGCTGAAAACCTTCTTGTTTTTCCGGAGTTTCAGCCCTTAAATAATGTTTCATCTCTTTCCGAGAGGGGCAGTTCCCGTCTCGACATTCGACAGTCAAGGGAAGATGAAGAAGGATCTCTTCTCGCAAGCAATCCCGATAATCAAAGAGTGCACTGGAAATGGTCTCCAAAGGAACCACCTCATAAAAATTGTCCAAGACGACCTCTGACGCGGTCATCTCATTGCATATCGAGCAAGGCATCAGCGCTTCAGCCCTCACTGAGAGATGAAGGACGAGTTCGCTTTCTGCAATGTAGGCCTCTCCTGATGCTTCAATCGGCTTTTCGAAGCGGAGCTCTTTTTCCTCGATCTCGAGAAATTGAGGGGGAAATGTCTCATTAATTTCCTGCCTGCGGCCGCCGTGAAGCCGGTCAATATAAATTTTAAATGCATCCACATCCATCAGCGAAGAGCCCATTTACAGTGAGATTATAGGGATTCTTTCTATTTAAATCCAGAGCGAAGACCCCCAGGGTGCCGGCGGTGGCGCTCTTTTCTCGGAAGAGTCTTAACGCCCCCCCCTCTAGCTCGCTTTTATATGCTGTTTCAGGTACAATTACCTAAGAAAAGATTAAAGATTTAGGAATTTGACCATGAAAGAGTTACTTCTCAATATCGAGCAAAAAGAAATCCGAATGGCCTCTCTGAAGAACGGGCAGCTTTTCGATCTGACAGTCGAAAGGAAACAGAAACGAAAACTAACCGGCAATATCTACCGCGGAAAAGTGACCAACATCCTCCACAACATTCAATCCGCCTTTATCGACATTAATGAAGGGGAAAACGGCTTTATCCACATCACCGATATTATCGAAAACATCAAAAAATTTGAACAGACATTCGACCTTGATTTCGATCTCGATTACGACATTCAAAAAATGGATACCGAAAAGAAAAACGTCGACATCGAAGAGGTTCTCAAAAAAGATCAAACCGTCTTAGTTCAGGTGGTCAAAGAACCAATGGGAACAAAGGGGGCAAGGCTGACATCCAATATCTCGATCGCCGGCCGCTATCTTGTTCTCCTGCCGAACTCTTCGCATCGGGGGGTCTCTCGAAAGATCGAAGACCGCGCCACCAGAGAACGCCTGAAAAAGCTGATCCGCTCATTTGAAATGCCGCAAAAGATGGGCCTTATCTGTCGAACGGCGAGCAAGCATGCCACCGAAGACATGCTGGTCGACGAGGCGCATGAGCTCCTGGTGAGCTGGGAAGAGATCATGGAAAAGTTTAGAGATTCCGACAGGCCCAAGCTCCTCTATGAAGAATCAGACATCATCAAAAGAGCCGTCGAAATCGCAGTTGACAAGCGGTATGAACGTCTTTTGATCGACGAATACAAAACGTATCAGATCTGCAAAAAATTGAATGAGCGCTACAGTCAAGAACACAGCCTGAAAGTCGAGTTTTATCGAGATAAAGTCCCGATGTTCGAGCGCTTCAACGTCGACCGGGAAATTGAAAAATCTCTTCGCAGAAAAATCTGGCTCCCCCATGGAGGCTACATCTTTTTTGAAAGAACCGAAGCCATGCATGTCGTGGATGTCAACTCCGGAAGAAGCACAACAAACGAATCTGACGTCGAAGAGTCGCTTGTCCGCATCAACTTGGAAGCGGCGGAAGAAATTGCCAGACAACTCAGACTGCGGAATGCCGGAGGGCTCATTGTAATTGACTTCATCGACATGCGCCTTCGAAAGAGCCAAAGACGCGTCCTCGAGAAGCTCAAAGAATGTGTCAAAGACGACACGTCAAAAACACGAATTCTTGGCATGAGCGAATTTGGACTTGTCGAGATGACAAGACAGAGAACAAGCAGTCCGCTCACTCAGCTTCTTTTCTGCGAATGTCCCTATTGCGGCGGGCGAGGGTTGATCAAATCACACGAAAGCTCATCAATTGAGATCGAACGGGCTCTCAAAAAAGCGATTCAGCATCATCAACAGTACGGAATCCGCTTGAAAGTGCATCCTCATCTTTTCAGTTATCTTGAAAGGCACGATGTCGAAGACCTTATCTCTATGGCAAGCGATTTGAACGCCAAACTGGAATTTGAAACAAGCGACGATTTGCATTTGAACCAATACGAGTTTGTTTCCATGACCAACAATGAGTTAATCGAAGTATGAACCGTTCTTTCAAACAGAAAATGGAGGTGGTCAGACAAACCATTCCTCCAAAATTTCAACGTTTGATGCAAAATTGCTACGACAATTATCGCCGCGTCATTTATAAAAACGAAACGCAATGGAAAAGGTTCGAAACCCTTTTCTGCGACTATCTCGATTTTGTGAAACAACACTTCGTCTCCCCGTTTAATTTTGAACCGTTTCACAAAAAGGTCAAAGAGCCTTTTGATTTCGAAGAGTTCAGCCTCGCCTTTATCCGTCCGCTGATCGTTTTTGAGCACTCCCACCTTTTAGGTCGAGCCTATCTTCAGGAGATCGAAACGGCCCTTGACCGAGGCGAAAACATCATTTTTCTTGCCAATCACCAAACAGAACCTGACCCGCAAATTCTCAATTTGATGCTGGAAAAAGAGCATCCCCGCTTAGCCAAAGAGATGATTTTTATTGCTGGAGACCGCGTTGTGACCGATCCGATGGCGATCCCCTCGAGCCTTGGGTGCCACCTTCTCTGCATCTATTCAAAAAAGCACATCGAAAGGCCTCCCGAACGAAAACAAGAGAAGCTCATGCACAATCAGAGAACAATGAAGATTATGAGCCAGCTCTTAAGCGAAGGGGGAAAATGCATTTACGTCGCCCCGAGCGGCGGCAGAGATCGTCCGGACGAAACCGGCAAAGTAACAGTCGCCCGTTTCAATCCTCAAAGCATTGAAATGCTCCGATTGATGTCCCTTCAAGCCAGCCGCCCTACTCATTTTTACCCTCTTGCCCTCAGCACTTACGATATTCTTCCCCCTCCAAATAGCGTCGGGGGTGAACTCGGCGAAGAACGCACATCTAAAAGGGCGCCTGTCACGATCGCCTTTGGAAAAAAAATAGACATGGACGCTTTTCCCAATTTAGAGGGGCTAAGCAAAAAAGAAGCGCGCGAAAAGCGGGCCGATGCCATCTGGACTCTTGTCAGCAACTTGTATCAGCAGTCTCGCGAGATCAACTGAATCAGACTTTCCAAGGCCTTCCGCTTTTTCTCATCGAAAACGCAATCACCCTCGATCGCTTTTTTCTTGAGCTCGTCGATCTGACCCTTCAAATACTGCTGTTGTTCCGGGTGAAACCGAGCGATCGTCAATGCCGATTCAAAGGAGTTTTGTTTCACCATCTCTTCTATTGTCCTCATGCGGCCTCGTCTTAGCGGACATTCTCGGGCACACTCAAACGTGTAAAATTTTGCAAGGGGAAACACCTGATTCATTTTGACCTCTCGTTCATAGATGAAGTCTTGCATTTTATCGCCGGCCAGATTTTTTGCGCAATTTAAGATCTTTGCTCGCCTCATTTAACTGCACATGCTACGGTTTCGATATGAACCCATCAAATATAATGCGCTTTTTTCTCCTCTCTGTTTTTTTCTCCCTCTCTTTATGCGGAGCCGGGGCTCAGGCAAGCCAGTCGACTCGCCCTGTACTTCACGCGTCCGAAAAGGAGGGGGAGGTTGCAAAGTTCGAGCTGGCAAACGACCTTCGCGTTCTTCTCATTTCCGATCCGAATCTCGATGTTTCCGCTGCTGCCCTTTCGGTGAAGGCAGGCAGTTGGGACGATCCGAAGCAGCATCCGGGCCTCGCTCATTTTTTGGAGCACATGATCTTTATGGGAACGGAAAAGTACCCTGACGAAGCTGATTTTTCAAGTTTTGTCAAAAGTTATGGCGGGAAAACAAACGCCTTTACCGAAGATCAGTATACGACCTATCTTTTTGAAATTGATACAGACGGATTCCGCGGCGCTTTAAATCGCTTTGCAGAGTTTTTTAAAACCCCCCTTCTAAGATCCGGCAGCATGGAACGAGAAATTCAGGCCGTCGAACAAGAATTTGCCAGTCACAAACAACAAGATGATTCGAGACGAATCATGGTCTTTAAATCCCTTGGCCACCCCGACCACCCCTTTAGCCGCTTTAATTTTGGCAACCGGGCTTCCTTAAGTCATGCCACAACAGAAGACCTCAAAACCTTTTTTGAGACGCACTACAGCGCCGATAAAATGACGCTTGTCGTTCTTTCTCCTCTTTCTCTTTCCAAGCTTGAAGGCATGGTGCGGGAAGACTTTTCCGATCTCGCTCATGACAGGTCCAAAAGCGAACCCCCCAAAGGCCCCCTGTTTCCCGAGTCTCTTAATGGCCATATCCTGTACATCGACCCTATTCAAGACGAAAGCAAGATGATGATGATATGGGAAATGCCCAAACTCTTTGCCGCATCTTTTGACGAAAGGCCCGATGAGCTGGTATGCCACGTCCTCGGACATGAAGGAAAAGAGAGCTTGCTTGAGGCTTTGAAAGAAGAGGGGCTTGCTTTGAACCTTGGCTGCGGGGGCATGAGGTGGAGTTTTGACGCGATGGCTTTTGTCTTAGACATTGGCCTGACGCCGAAAGGGGCAAGACATCCCGACCGTGTGGGTCAACGCGTGTTTGAAGCGATTGCGGCATTGAAGAAAAGTCCTTATCCGGCAGCTCTTTTTGAGGAAATTCAAGCAAGTGGAAGGCTCACACTCAAATATCCGGAAAAGGAGGGTCCTTTTGAGGAAGTGACCAAGCATTCCCGCAACTTGCGCACCGAAGCCCTCAGCACCTACCCGCAAAAAACCAAGGTCATCCAAAAATATGACCCAAAGCTTGTCCGCAATTTTCTCGATCATTTAACGCCGAGTCAAGTCATCATCGAAGTGACCGCAAAACCTTCCCTTACCGGGGTCGAGCCCGACCGGACAGAAACGTGGATGGGCACCCGTTTTGCAGTGCGCAAAATCCCGGACGATGTTTTGAAAAAGTGGAAGACGAAAGCTTTTAACCCTCGCATCACACTCCCCCCGCCTAATCCGATGATTCCTCGAAACCTAAAGATGATAGACAGATCCGTCAATCAATTGACCACAATTCAAAATGACCGCTTCGGAAAGGTGATCTGGGCTCCCGACACCCATTTTAACGTCCCGAAAATCAGTTGGACACTTCGCCTTTTGACTCCCGCCGTCGACACTGGTGATCCGAAATCCAATGTCCTGACGGACCTTTGGATCGAAACAATCAAGCAGGAGCTCAATCCGTTTGCCTACCTGGCAAAGCTCGGAGGATTGAACAGCGACATCACGCAAATCACAAACGGAGTGGAGCTGACGATCAACGGATTCAGCGAGCACGCCCCTCAATTTTTGGAACATGTCCTCTCCATCATGAAAAACCCGAAGCTTAACGAAGCGCGCTTCCACATGATCAAAAAAGCGCTTTTGGACAAGTATGGTAAAATCGAAACAGCGCAGCCCTATCTGCAAGCGATTGATCTTTTCAAAGACGTGCTTTATGACCACTACAGCACCGAACGGGATAAAGTCAAAGCATTGGATAGGATTAGCTTCGACGATTTCCAGCGCTTTGCGCAGTCATTTTTTAAGGAGACATTCTACGAGGCCCTTTTTTATGGAAACCTGACAAAAAGTGAAGCGGCCAGAGCCTCTCAAATTGCGCGGACCACTCAAGAGGCTCCCTACACCCGAGTCAGAGAAAAAAAAGTTGCCGTATTTCCGGGGGATAAAGGACCATTTTACGTCGCGCGTGCAAAAGATGGAGCGGGCAGCGCCCTTTTGGTTGCCATCGAAGATCCTGATTTCTCTTTTCGTTCGCTGGCGATGCAGAAAATACTATCAAATCTGATATCCGGTCCCTTTTTCGACGAGCTTCGGACCAAGCAACAGACCGCCTATTTGATTGCCAATTTGCACGAAGAAGTAGAAGGAAAATTCTTCTCTTTGTTTCTCCTCCAGTCTTTTTCATACGCTCCCAAAGACCTCTTAGCCCGCGTGGAATTGTTTTTCGAATTTTTCCCGAAAATGCTGGACGAAACGCAATTTGAATCAGTCAGAAGCGCCCTCGTCAAAGAACTGAAGCGTCCTTTTGAAAGCGTTAAGAAAGAAGGAGAAGAGCTTGCCAAGCTCGCCTTTGACAAGGGGGGAGACTTTAATTGGCGCAAAAAAACGGCAGAAGCGGCAAAAGCCGTCTCGTTTGACGAGTTTGTCTTGTATGTCAATGCCTTTTTAGGAAAACAAAACCGAAGGCGTTTTGCCGTCTTGCTCAAGGGAAAGGGACCTCAAGAACTTTTCGAGTATCATAAGGCCCCTTCACTGGAATGGGTCAAAGAGCAGACAGAGTACAGAGAGCGCGCAAACTAAAAGGCTTTGCCCATGACGACTCCCCCTCCGAAACGAAGCGAATTTTTTCCCACGACGCGGGCCCTTTGGTCATCTTCTCTTGAATTCAACAAACCGGGCACATAGCTCAAATAATCCATAAAAGCCTGTCCGCCAATGTAATAATCGCACCAGTTAAGAAGCAAAGCTCCCCGCAGGCCCGCTTGGTAGGCGGTTTCTTGCTTTGTTTCTATGACCCTCTGGAGGGGAAGAGCATCCGAAAGCGATCCCCAGGTCTGCAGTCCTGTGAATTCTGTGTGGGCGTGGTAGATGCCGAATCTTGGAACAAGTGAGAGCGTCAAACAGCGGCAAAGCTCTTTAGTTGCCCCAAGCTCAAGAAGAGCCCCTCTGTACTGCGTGTTCAGATCTTCTGAGATGGTTCCGTTGTTAAAACCTGGTCCTACTTCGAAATTGATGAGCTGACTGACATAGTCTTGGTGACGGTAGAGATAACCAAACCCGATCGCCGAGAATAAGTCGAATCCATAGCATGTCCGGTGCACGCCTCCGATCATCGCTTCAGTATGACTTTCCCAAATGCAGGAGCTGTAAAGGCTCGTTTGCGTCGAGGGCAGAATCCCGCCTATCCCTCCCCCTTCAATTCCCCAGAGCTGGATAAGACCTTGACCATCGAGGCTCTCCGCTCTATTGCCAGAACATTGAAAATAAGAAGTGCTCGCATAAAGAAGCACCTCTTGCCCTAAACAAGAAAGCGCCGTATTCGGTCTTAGGCGGTAGCCAACAGTGCCCGTGTAGCGAGCCGTCAAAAAGCTGGGATCATAAACCACTGCAGGGGTGTCATCCTCGTTCACGAGTCCGTAGAACCCAATATCCGGATCTTCAACATAGATTCCTTCCACTGCCGCATCCATAAAAAAACCACACCCGTCTTGGGGGTAAAGAAGTAAGGAAGATTCAGCCGGTGATAAAGCTGTCAGCATTAAGACAAGTGCGCAATATAAACGTTTCATGTAGACTCCCTTTTATTTTAGAAAACAGGTCGGGCATATCCATGCCGGACTTAAAAGTTTTAACGTGTATCACGATTTTTTGCGAGGAGATTATGTTCCGGACCCTTGTTTCTCTCACGGTTTTATTTATGAGCAGCGGACCTTTGACGGCTCAGCTTTCCGAGCCTCCGAATCATGTAAGGGAATTGGTCGCACC
>CAZVSU010000027.1:0-29452 GCA_964629645.1 uncultured bacterium
ACCGTACACCGCCCCTGCGGCGAAGGAAAGCAGGACGAGGAGCTGGGCGAAGCTGAAGTTAAGGACGCTGGTGACAGCGCCGCCCGCCGTGCCGGTCCCGGCCGCGGTGCCTGCCACGCCGGTGTCGGCGGCGGTCCCGCCCTTCGACCTGCGCCGCAGATGAGTCAGGGGAATGAGAAAGCCCGCCGCGATTGGAAAAAGTAAAAGGATGATTTCCTGGTTCATTCCACTGTCTCCCCTCCGGTTTCCAGTTCCGAATCCGGATGCAGTTTTAAGGTTTTGTGGTTTCTGTAATACCGGATGGTGAGGCTCAAGGCCAAAGCCGTGGTTCCCAGGCCGATGACGATGGAGTTGAGGACTAGGGCGTGAGGAAGGGGATCGACGAACCGTAAGGGCGATCCGCCGGAGACCACCTGCTGAATGATCGGCGTTTTTCCCTCTTCGAAGTAGCCTAAAGCCACGATCAACAGATTGATTCCGGTCTCTAAGATATTGAGGGCTAAGAGGATCCGTATCAGATTAGTTTTTGTGAGGACTCCGTAAATCCCGACTAACACGAGCGATCCTGCACTGATGCCGAATAAGAGGGTCAACATACTATTCTCCTAAAAACTCTCCGGAAATCGAACTCAATTCAGAAGCCACCTTCAGCCCGATCAAGGCGTAGATGATCATGATAAGAGGTGCGCTGATAGTTGCACCCAGAATTCCGGCTGGAAGAAAGTTTGCAAAAAAGGAACCTTCGAGAAACAGGCCGATAAGCCCGACCGCCAGAAGCCCTAGTCCGGCAAAAGACTCCAGCACCTTGAAACTAAGGTATCATGGACAGTCGTGCCCGACTCGGAAAGCTCTTATTCAGAAACAGAGCGTGCCTCTTAATCCAGCAAGCGCCAGTTAATCGGAGCTTGCCCGGTTTTTTCCAAAAATTGATTCGCCTTGGAAAAGTGTCGACACCCGAAAAACCCGGTATGCGCGGAAAAGGGGGAGGGATGAGGGGCTTTAAGGATCAAGTGCTTCGATGCGTCTAACCACTGTCCTTTTTGCTGCGCGTATTTTCCCCAGAGCATAAAAACCATCGGTTTTTCTCTTGTGTTCAACTTTTGAAGGACCGCATCCGTGAACATCTCCCAGCCTTGATTCTGATGAGACGCCGGCTGCCTGCATCGCACCGTCAATATCGCATTCAAAAGGAAAACACCTTGATCGGCCCAACTGACTAAGGACCCATGATTCGTCGTAAAGGGGCCTACATCGGCGCTCACTTCTTTAAAAATGTTCCGTAAAGACGGTGGCAGCCTCACCCCTTTTTCGACGCTGAAAGAGAGTCCGTGTGCTTGCCCGGGCCCGTGATAGGGATCTTGACCCACAATCACAACTTTGACTCGATCGTAAGGGGTATGGTTAAACGCATTAAAAATGAGGTGTTTCGGAGGAAAAACGTCGAATCCCTGCTCGCGCTCGCTTCGCAAAAAGTCTTTTAATTCTTTCATGGGAGGGCTTTCCCACTCGTCTTGAAGAATCGTTTTCCATGTACTGTCGATGTTGACGGCGGCGGCCACTCCCCTCTCCTCTTCCAACATTTCCACAAGTGCAGAAGAAGAATAAAAGAGAACTATCTTTTTTCTTCTTCTTCAGTCTGTGTTGAAATGTTCATAAGTTTAATGATTCCACTCGTAAACTTGAAGGACTTTTTTTGTCGATAGACCTGTCGAAAGAGAGGGGGTTATCGTCATGAATTAAACCCGCTCTACGGAAATCGACACATTATCGACATCAATCGACCGAGATTTCAACATTGACAGACACTCAAAATGAGTATATGATCATTCCATCGAATACTGGAGGAGCGACATGGCAAACTTAGCTGAAAATAATTTAATCCGATTCATTAACATCACAAAGCGTAAAGACGGCATTTTTGCCAATTTCAAAGTCACGGGCATTCAAGGAGGAATGACATTCAAAGCAAGCATTTCTGTCGATCTGGCTGCCGCTGAGGTCTCCTTGTCCGATCCGATGGAAGTCATCATTGAAAAAAGCGCCGCCATCGCCGTTAAAGAGGTCAAGCGATCCGAACTTCAATTTGAGGGACTCGCCGCCGTCTAAATCATTCATCTGGGTGTAGCGCAGCTTGGCCAGCGCACTTGCATGGGGTGCAAGGGGTCGGAGGTTCGAATCCTCTCACCCAGATTCTTTTCATAAGATGTTCACAACTTTTGATTGCGTGTCGACAGAGATCGCCTTGTTGATAACAGGGGCTTTATCGACATCTTATTGTTTGGGTTGTCGACAGCGTGTCTTATAGAGAAAATGGAGAGTTATCATCATTTCCACATTGTCTGAAGAAGAAGAAAAAAGAACTATTTAAGATTATTCTTATACGAGTCTTGTGGAAATTTTGATAATGGGATATTTTCAACCTTTTCATCAGGAATAAAGCCATGGAATCCATCGAGATTCGTCATTTGTTTGATCTTTCCCTGTGTTCGATCGCCGAACTTTTTGCTCCTTATCTTTACCCGTGGCAGGTGCTCTCGGGGATCGACGCTTATTTATCGGACCAGAAACTGGGTCAAATTCATGTCGACATTCCGGAAGGGGCGACTCTCGACCACCCTGAGTTGATTTCTATCGGAGAAGGCACTGTTGTTGAGCCGGGGGCCTTCATAAGAGGCCCCTGCATCATCGGCAAAGGGTGCTCTATTCGCCATGGCGCCTATATCAGGGGCAGAGTCGTTGTGGGAGATCACTGCGTGGTCGGACACGCGACAGAGGCTAAGAACGCGGTTTTCATCGATCGGGCGCAAGCCGGTCATTTCGCCTATCTCGGGGATACAATCTTGGGACAGAGGTGCAATATTGGCGCCGGCACAAAATGCGCGAACCTTAAGCTCGACGGAAACGAGGTCGCGGTTCGTTATGAAAGCGAGGTGATTGCGACCCATTTGAGAAAGTTTGGAGCGATCTTTGGCGACGACGTGCAGATTGGATGCAACGCGGTCAGCAACCCCGGAACTGTTGTCGGACCGCGGACAAAATGCTACCCGTGTGTCAATTTTGGCGGAGTGATTCCGGCCGATTCTGTGATTAAGCCGGAAAATAAACCTAAGGTGATGTTGCTTAATGAGAAACGCTCAAAAACATCGTGAGGGCATCGCCTCTTTGCAACTCAAGATTAACGACCATATTCAAGATTTAGTCGAGCGTATGGGGCCCCCTTCAGTCTTGCGTGATGCCTGCGCACATGCCCTGCTGACAAGAGGAAAGCGGTTTCGGCCTGCCCTTGTTCTCTCTATTGCCCAGTCGCTTGGCGCGTGCAATGCCATGCCTGCCGCTCTCGCAATCGAGTCTTTTCATACGGCTTCATTGATTGCCGACGACTTGCCCTGTATGGACAATGATGTGGTACGCCGCAATGAGCCTTCCCTTCATGTGGAGTTCGGAGAAGCGACCGCACTTCTTGCCTCTTACGCTCTGATTTCCCTTGGATATGAGCTTCTTGCAGAGAATGGCCGCTATCATGATGACCCAGCTCGCAGTTTAGCCGCCATTGAGATCACCTCTCAAAACACGGGGCTGAAAGGGGCGGCGGGGGGACAGTATGACGATATTTTTCCCGGTACGCTTTCTCGTGAAAAGATTCTCGAGATTATGCTCAAGAAAACGGTCTCACTTTTTGAAATTGCCTTTGTCTATGGTTGGGTTTTCGGCGGAGGGGCTATGGACAAACTTTCTTTGGTCCGAAAGACAGCCCAACACTACGGTTTGGCCTTTCAGATCGCCGATGACCGCGGCGATATAGCACAAGACGATAAAAATGGTCACGAGGTGAACCTTTATTCATTTCTTGGAAAAGAAAGCGCTGACGAGATGTTCCACGTGGAACTTTATCGATGCCGCAGCTGCATGTCAGAACTCGGTCTTAATCTGGATGATTTCTGGCGAAAGCTTTAGGCGATAACGCTGTCTTTATGAAAACTGTCGACATACCGTCCGACCGGTCCCAGCTCCTGTTCTATCTGAAGAAGTCGATTGTATTTCGCGATACGGTCGGTGCGCGATAAAGAGCCGGTCTTGATTTGCCCTGCATTGGTTGCGACAGCGATATCGGCAATAAAGGTGTCTTCAGTCTCTCCCGAACGGTGGGAGATCACTGTTGTCATCGCATGGCTTTTGGCCAACGAGATCGTTGCGAGCGTTTCACTGAGCGTCCCGATTTGGTTGAGTTTAATTAAAATAGAATTAGCGGCCTCGCAATCAATCCCTTTTTGAAGGAATTTCGGATTTGTCACGAAAAGATCGTCTCCGACAATTTGGATGCGGTCGCCCAGCTCAAGATTGAGCTTCTGCCAGCCGTTCCAGTCATTTTCGTCGCATCCGTCTTCAATGGAATCGATGGGATAAGTATCGGCAAGGTCTTTTAGGTAGGCCACATGCTCTTCGGAACGTCTCCCGAGGTAGGTATCACTCTTTTTGTCGTAAAACTCCGAAGCGGCGCAGTCGAGAGCACATGTGATTTGCGATCCTGCATGATAACCCGCTTGCTCGATCGCCCGGAGAATCAAATCAAGCGCTTCTTCATTTGAGGAGAGATTGGGAGCAAACCCACCTTCGTCTCCAATGGCTGTCGAATAGCCCTGAGAGTGCAAAAGAGATTTGAGGGAGTGAAACACCTCAGCGCCCCAGCGAAGCGCCTCCGAAAAGGTCGCAGCGCCTTTGGGGCGTATCATAAATTCTTGGAAGTCAAGCGAGTTGTCGGCGTGAGCCCCTCCGTTCAGTATGTTCATCATAGGACAGGGCAGCTCATGAGCGTGAGTCCCTCCGATATAGCGATAAAGGGGCTGGCGGGTCGATCGTGCTCCCGCTCTTGCGACTGCAAGCGAGACTCCCAAAATCGCGTTGGCGCCGAAATGGGCTTTATTGTCTGTTCCGTCAGCTTCTATCATCATGCTGTCGATCAACTTCTGATCGCGAACATCCTGTCCGGATAACAGGTTGGCAATGGGTTCGTTGATATTTCGAACTGCTTTGCGGACCCCTTTCCCTAGGTAGCGATTTTTGTCGCCGTCTCTCAGCTCAAGCGCTTCGTGTTCGCCTGTGGAGGCGCCGGAAGGGACCGAGGCTGTCGTTTCGATGCCGTCATCTGTTGTGACGGTGACTTGAACCGTAGGGTTTCCTCTTGAGTCGAGAATTTCTAACGCTTTGATATTCTGTATCTTAGACATCGAAGCCCCCCTTGTTAATGTGGATGATAGTGGAAGCAGTTTAATTAGGGAATAAAGGTTTTTCATTTTTGCAGCGATGGAGTATCCTTAGGGAACAAAAAGAGGAGATCTCAACATGTCTCAACAGACAGATGATAAGAAAAAAGCACTCGATAGCGCTGTCAGCTACATAAAAAAACAGTTCGGCGACGGTGCGATCATGTCGCTTGGCGAGTCGGCGACACGCGAGGTTCGCGTGATTCCGACCGGATCACTCACTTTAGATACGGCTCTTGGCATCGGCGGCGTTCCGAGAGGGCGCGTTGTGGAAATCTATGGTCCTGAATCTTCGGGAAAATCCACTCTGGCGCTTCACATTGTGGCCAACGCACAAAAAAGCGGAGGATTGGCTGCTTACATCGATGCTGAGCACGCGGTCGACCCGAGCTACGCGGCAAAGATCGGCGTGAATCTCGACGAGCTTTTGATTTCGCAGCCCGACAGCGGGGAAGAGGCTCTGAACATTGCCGAAACTCTAGCCCGTTCCAATGCCGTTGACGTGATCGTGATCGACTCTGTAGCGGCCCTCGTTCCCAAGTCGGAGCTTGAGGGGGAAATCGGCGACTCATTTATGGGGCTTCAAGCGAGAATGATGTCGCAGGCGCTTCGGAAGCTCACGGCGGCACTTTCAAAAAGCAACACCTGCGCAGTCTTTATTAATCAGGTCAGAGAAAAAATCGGGATTGTCTACGGAAATCCTGAAGTGACAACAGGGGGAAGGGCTCTTAAGTTTTACTCTTCTGTCCGACTCGAGATCAGAAGAACCGGCGGAGTAAAATCAAGCGACAACACTGATACGGGCAACCGTGTGAAGGTGAAAGTGGTAAAAAACAAAATGGCGCCCCCTTTCCGGATCGCCGAGTTTGATATTATGTTTAATGAGGGGATCTCGAGAACGGGATCAGTCATTGATTTAGGAGTCGAATACGGTCTTATCGACAAGAAAGGAGCTTGGTTCAGCTACAATGGCGATCGTCTTGGCCAAGGGCGAGAGGCGGTTCGAGAGCTTCTTAGGGGCAACGAAGCGCTCCTTGACGAACTAGAATCAAAAATTATGGAAAAACACCGTGAAAAATGCGGACTTGCTCCGCTCTCCCCGGCTTTAGAAGACGCCATCGATTCCAATTAATCTTTCAACAAACAGGCGAGAGGGTTTTCTCTTTCGCCTTGTTTGACTGACACATCCTTCGATTGACAGGAAGAGGTTATGTAAAGCAGCTTTACATAGTTTCCGTGACTCCCTAAAGAGAGTCATCTTCGGTGATTTCGGTTCAAAAAAGGGCGGTTTCTGTGAGGGGGACATCATGGCTGAGGCTCGGCAAAAAATTGTGCATCAGCTGTTCTTGGAAACCAATGCCAATTGTTTGCTGGACGGAATCGAGCTTGCTTAGAAGTCGGTCATAGTAGCCTTTGCCGTAGCCAAGCCGATGGCCCGCTTTGTCGAAGGCAAGAGCAGGGGTGAGAATGGTCTCGATATGGTGTGTCGGCATTTGCACGCAAGACGCGGGATTCGGTTCTAAGAGTCCCCAGCTGTTTTTGATACAATCGCGGGAAGGGTTGTTGACTTGATAAAGAAGGATTTCGTCTCCCGTTATTCTCGGTAAAACAAGTCGCTTCTGCCAAGCCAAAAGACAATTGAGCTTATGGACTGATAGTTCTGTTTGAATGGGAAAGTATGAAAGGACCGGCCGCTGCTTCTCTAGCAAAAAAGAAAAGTGGTGGAGCATTTTCTTTTCTGCGGCTATTCTTCGCTCAAACGAGAGGTGTTTTCGTATCTGTCGAAAATGTTTTCGAAGTTGATCTTTACAAAACCGGTTTTCCATTTTCCACTTTGACCTTGGCTGTGAGATTGCCGTCAGCGTCGTAAAGCGTTGCGGTGCCAGCGCCGTTCACAACACGAGAAACGGGCCGCGAGTCGGAAGGGCTATAATATTCCCCTTTGACGAGCTTATCTTTTTCGTATTCTTCAATCATCATCAAAAGACCGTTTTTGTACCAAGCGGTGAGCACGCCGTCTTTTTCGGTGTTATTCATTTCTCGTTGACTTTCTTGATGGCCGTTTGGATACCAGGTTTTGACAAGGCCGTGAAGCTCCCCCTCGATCCATGAAGCGCTGATTTTGGGGATTGTGCCGCGACTCTCGGCATAATATTCCGTATCGAGACCATGTTTAAGTCCGTTTTTGACGTGGTAAACTTGCAATAGAAACCCTTCGGAACTGAACACTTGAATCTCACCCTCTTGCTCGCCGCCGGAATAGTGGCGCTTTTCGACAATGTAATCTTTTGCAAAGAGCGCACGGTAGCCCTCTCCATAACGAATGCTGCAGACCTCGCTGCCTGTCTGATCATAGTAGTCTCCGAATTGAAGGAGTCCGTTTTCAAAAGTTTCCTCCGCAGCCAGTTGGTTCGGCGTCCAGTATCGGAAGCTTTTTCCATGGGGAACACCTTCTTTATACTCGACACTCGATAGGAGGTCGCCGTTGTCGAGATAGGTTTGTCTTGTTCCGGTTTCCAGGCCGCGATGGAAGCCGCTCACTTTCCAAATGTGGCCTGAGGGGTGGTAATAGAGGGACTCTCCGCTCAACAATCCCTTTGAATAGTGAATGTCTGCATGCAAAAACCCGTAGTCGTCCCAAATCCGCACGAGTCCGTCAAAGATCCATGTTTGTTGGGCGCCGTCTGTAAAATCAGGTTCTCCTTCAAGAACCGTCGCTTCAATGTAAGGGGTTCCATTGCTATGCCACGATCGGTAGCACCCGTGCGCGCGGCCATTTAGAATTTGGATGTATTCTTCCGGTTGGCCGTTTTGATGGTAAGCGATCAATTCACCGTGGACATTTCCCTCGCCATCGCGGTGAAAGACCCGGAGCACTTTTTCATAGGGCTGCGGAGACAGAAAGTTCACGCATTCGTATCTCTCGAGCCGATCGGTGTTGCTGATGGTTTCGGAAAATCCGTTTCTGTCTGTGATGCTAATGCTCTGTAAATGCTCTTCAGGCCTTGTGGATGGGGTGCAACCGGTCATACAGAGTAAAATGAGCGCTGTGATCAGGGAATAGGGTCTCATAATGGCGATGGCTCCGATGAAAATTCTCTTTTAAGTAATTTTAGATTGAGACTGAAAACTTCATTTTCATCTCCTGTGGTTTTCTTTTCAATTTTGAAATCAGTCACAATCAGTTGAGGCGGGTTCGGACCTGGTTCGTAAGGGCCGATATCGATTCCTTCAACCTTTGATAAGATATTCTGAAGGTCGCCCAAATCGACCTCCACAGGTCTTACTAAGCTTTCGGGGGTCTCGGTAAAATTCGGAAATGTTTGGACGACTCCTTCTGCAAAGACAAGGCGGTTATCGTTTTTTAGGGCGTTAAGGCGGTTCGTCACAGCTTCGTTTTCGATGAAATTATTTTGCCGGGCGATTTTTTCGAGCGCTTCGGTTTCTTGTTTTAAGAGTGTGATCGACTCGATGTATTTATCGATATAGAAACGATCGCTATTTTGATAGTGGTCGAGAACCGCTCGATTGTTTGCCTGTTTTTTTTCTCGAATGAGAGCGGCTTCGTATGTGGCACGAACTTCGCTGCTTAAGCCGCTTACTTCAGAGGAGTATGTTGTGAGCTGGAAAAGGACGAAAATAATCGGCAGGGCTCCGATAATGAGGGCGTAGAGAACAAGTCTTGTTTGCGGGATACGGCTCAAAAGTGTCTTCATCGGTTGTTGCTCCTTCTCGCCGTCTTGGGGGGGCGGTTTTTAAGATAAAACGAGGTGCGGTAGCGCCCTTGAGCCGCACTCCATTTGACCTCTCCTTTCGGGTCGATCAGGTCGTTCGGGGCAATCAAGGCGTCGTGAAATTCCCGCGCCAGTTTTGGCGTGTCGGAAGTGAATTCGATATCGACTTTCACCTGATATTTATCATTTGGCCGTTTGCTATCGGGGCGTTTGACGAGAGTGTATTGAAAATTTTGGATATTGAGACGGGGCTGGCTGACCGCTTCATCTGTCACGAGCGGATGGGCGGCCAACCATCCCAGAACGTCTGAGACTCTCGGTACATTCGGATAAAGCTCAAAAGGGGCGGGAACACTATTGGTCATCTCTTGAATGCGTTCGAGGCGCTCTGAAAGTTGAGCCGGCGTCATGGACATGAGTGATCCATTGGAATCGTCTCCGGGTGTTTTTCCCACTTCTTGCTCGAGAGTCGAGTACGGGATTTCGAGTGTTTCGAGGAGCTTGGAGTAGTCCTTTTTGACGTGATCAAGGTTTGACCCGATCCAGGCATTGCCAAAAAAATAAAGAGAGATTGCGGTCAAGAATGCGATGCCGAAATAGCTCAGTATAGGGCTCTTAAGTCGTTTCCAGGGGTCGCTGAAAGAAAGTTCGCCTTTCCGAAAGTTGACCAACGGCTCGTCGGAAACAAGCGTTCCAAGTGCGAGGCCGATCGGGATGGCGTATTCCTGGACAATCAAGCTTGTTTGTCCGAACCCGGCGCCGGGACGAACCACCTCGACGTGGAGTCCTTCCGAGAAAATTGTTTCGATTCCTTTGAGCGAAGCTCCCTGGCCGGTGAGGAGAACGCAGGTGATTGTTTCCCCTTTGTGTTGCTTGACAAGAGAAAAAATCGTGCGGCTCACATCTTGTTTCAGGCGGGTCGTGAATTGCTTTAATGCGGGATGCCTGTCGAGTATTTCAGAAGAAAAATCGATGGCATAAACATCTTCTGTTCCTCCCGTATCATCTCTTAGCGCGCTGACACCTTCAGCTAGGCCAAGAGGAAGGGTGTGTTCGGCTAACAGTTTTCCTTCCTGGCTCAAAACACATAATGTTTCTTCTAAACCAAAGTGAAGCACGAGCGTCGGTTGTTTCGATCCTTCGTTTTGCACCACTTTTGCAAAAGTCGCGAGGGCGGCCGGCGACGTTGACACAAACTCGGGGTCGACCCCCAAGTGATTGAGCGCTTCAATATGGGCTGACACCCAATCCTTCTTAACTGCGAGAAGTGTTAAATAAGTTTTTGTTTTGGATTGCGAGATCTCGACCCAATCAAGCGCTGCCTCTTCAATCGGAAAGGGAATCACAGGTTCTGCTTGAAACGGAAGCACAGCCTCGACGTCTTTCTTTTTTGTCAGTTCAATTTGCATTGAGCGGACAAGGACATCTCTTGCCGGCAGCGAAGAGGACACAATGGTGTTGTCATTCGGAATGTCAAGCCGCTTTACATGACCGTCGCCGCTTAAGTCGACTGTTGCGGCCTCGTCAATCTTCGGCACCCCTTTTTCGATCGACATTTTGACCGTTTTGAGCCGCCGCCCGGAAAAAAAGAGGCCGAGAGAACGTGTGGAGAAGAAAGAGTCCAGCATCAAGCAATCCTTTACAGATTAATCATAAGAGTTTAATATACAGTAGAATTTCACTTTTAATCAAGTAAAGCCGGAACATTTTGGGTTTTTTTGTATGTTTTTATTAATTGAAGTGATCGATAAATTATTCCTCATTTACTTCATCATGATTCTTATTAGGATTTTGGGATCGTGGGTCCCCGACTTCCAAGGTCATCCGTTCATGCGATTTGTCGCATATTACACCGA
Source organism: uncultured bacterium (assembly GCA_964629645.1). Lineage (GTDB taxonomy): Bacteria > Chlamydiota > Chlamydiia > Chlamydiales > SLFE01 > JAAKFL01. Next base: position 10,852 of record CAZVSU010000027.1, read on the forward strand.
TCCTTATCTCAACATGTTCCGGCGTGTCATTCCTCCGCTCGGCGTCTTTGACTTAAGCCCGATCGTAGCGATTATTGTTTTGCAAATTCTTGAATCCGTCGTGATGCAACTTATTCGGGCAATTTTTCTGTGAGCTTTTTAAAACGTCCTTTTTTCTTGGGTCCCCTTAAACTTCCCAATAACATTTTTTACGCTCCTCTGGCGGGGTGTTCCGACTATCCCTTTCGGAAAATGACGGCGCAGTTTAGACCGGGCATGATCTACTGCGAAATGGTCAAAATGGAAGCTTTGATTCGCCACGACCCGAACACATTCCGTCTTCTCGATTACGATGTTTCAATGCATCCCATTGGTGGTCAGTTGGTTGGGTCTAATCCCCAAGCGGCGGGACCGGCTGCCAAAATGATAGAACAGCTTGGCTTTGACGAGGTGAACTTGAATTGCGGATGTCCTGTCGATAAGGTGACAAAAGACGGGAGCGGCTCCGGGCTTCTTCGCACGCCGAAACTTATCGGCGACATTCTACACGAAATGGTCTCAGCCGTTGATATCCCAGTCACAGTCAAAATACGGGCGGGTTGGGATGAAAACAGCATTAATGCTGCAGAAATCACACGAATTGCCGAAGAGGCGGGCGCTGTTGCCATCACAATCCATGGCAGAACGAGGCAGCAAGGATACCGGGGCGAGGCCAATTGGGAGTGGATACGTGAGTGTGTCGAAGTGGCAGACTCAATCAAAGTCATCGGCAATGGCGATGTCACAAGCGGGGAAGCGGCAAAAAAAATGTTTGTACAAACGGGATGCGATGCCGTGCTCGTCGCACGCGGAACAATGGGCCGCCCGTGGATCGTGCAGGATATTATCGAAGTGCTTGAAGGGAACTCCTCAGAGGAGAGTTCCTTGAAAAGGGCTCAAGAGGCGCTGCTTGAGCATTACCAATATGTGCTGGACTATCAACATGAAAAAAAGGCAACATGCGATGCCCGCCGCATCGGTTGTTGGTATCTCAAGAGCGCTCCCGGCACAAAAAGTTTCCGGCAACAAATCAGCCGCGTCAATTCTTCGGAAGAGGCTTTGGAACTAATCAAGCACTTCCCCCTGCCCTAAACCCTTTTCTTTCCTTCATACTTGGGAGGTTGGAAATGCCCTTAACCCGGGGCCGGGCTTCCATAAAGGGAGTTTTCTTCCGCCCTGGGTTTAAAATTTAATTTAACTCTGGTAACTTTTTTTTCAATGGAGGCGCATTCATGAGCGATGATCTCGCCGGCTCCTATCGTCAGATGTATGACGTTGTGGTGCCCGACCTCGACTACTACCTCAGGTTAATCGACTGCCGCGACGGCTGCCCTGTCAAAACGGACGGGAGGGGCTATATGATGGCGATCCACTCTGGCGATTTGATGGAGGGCTACCGCATCGCGCGCGGGCCGAATCCCTTTGCTTCGATCTGTGGGATGATCTGCGGCGCCCCTTGTGAAATTACCTGCAGGCGCGACCGCGTCGACAAAACCTTGACGATCCGGGCCCAAAAACGCTACCTCGACGAATGGTATGGCCTCGATAAAGAGTCTCATATCAAAAGTTTGGAAATGAGCTACGCCAGGGGCTCGACAAAACCCAAAAAAAATGGGCTCAAAGTTGCCTGCATCGGCGCCGGTGTGGCCTCCTTGACGGTGGCTCACGATCTTTTACGCCTCGGCTACGAAGTTGATGTTTATGAGATGCTCCGAAAGCCCGGCGGCATGCTCACTTACGGCGTTCCCGCTTATCGTTTAAAAAACGACATCGTTTTCAATGAAATCGCTGCGATTGAACACCTCGGCGCCCGTATCATCTGCGACTGCAAGGTGGGACGGGACATTATGTTCAGCGAGCTCGATGAAACGTACGACGCCGTTTTTATCGGCGTCGGCCTTTGGAAAGCGCGTGAATTGCCGATAAAAGGGGGAGATGCCCCCGACGTGATACGAGGGATCGAGTATCTTCGTGTCAAATGCATGGAAGAAGAGTGGAAAATCGGTGAAAAATTGGTGGTGATCGGCGGGGGTAATGTCGCGTTTGATGTGGCCCGGACATCGGTTCGGAATCATGCCGACGTCAAAATGGTTTGCCTGGAGTCGCGCGATGAGCAGACGGCCGATGAATTTGAAATTGAAGATGGTCTTGAGGAGGGAATTGAGATCATCAACCGCGTCGGCCCGAAAGAGGTTCTTCGCGACGAACGAGGACATATTTCGGGGCTGAGAGTGCAAAGAATCGCCTCTCTTTTCAATCACGAAGGTGGATTTGCACCGAAGTTTATTGAAGGTGAAGAGTTTGACATTCCTTGCGATTCGATCGCGCTCGCTGTCGGTCAAGGGATGGATGAAAGCTTTTTGAAGGGGTGGGAGAAGAAAGAGCAGCTTAAGATCAACCGCGGCATTATTGAAACGGAGCGGGGGACGGGGCGGACGACAGTCGAAGGGGTGTACGCTGCGGGCGACGCCGCTTTCGGAGCGGCTCTTTTTATCACCGCCATCCGCCAGGGGCAGGATGCCGCCCGCGCTATCGATAGCGACCTTCGGGGAACAAGGCCCTACATGGAAGTGGTCGGCGAATTTACGGAAATTTCTCCGGGAAGAGACAAAACGTACTTAAGGACCGATTACGCGCTTCCGACCTCGCAGCCTGAAGACGTCCGGATCCATAATTATAATATGGTCGAAAATAACTACACCGACGAGGAGGTCCACCAGCAAGCCAACCGCTGTTTGCAGTGTCATGTGAACCCGGTATTTGACGGCTCGCTGTGTATCAAGTGCAACGGCTGCGTCGATGTGTGTCCGACGAACTGCCTCAAACAAATTCCCCTCAGTCAGCTCAACATGGACTATACAGGGGGGCAAACCCGAAGCGCTGTCGACCACTACTACGGCATCGATTCGGCAAACGTTGACGATGAAGAGCTTGATCTGATTGGGACGGCAATGCTAAAAGATGAAGATTTATGCATCAGGTGTGGTCTCTGCGCGGAAAAATGCCCGACGCAGGCTGTGACGATGGATGTGATGAACTATTCCTACAGGTGGATTGGCTAAAGATGATGCATACCCTGATCCTCTCGCTAATCGGAGGAGTTGTCAGCCTGGGAGCCTGTCTTTATTACTGGAAAAGAGGACAATTTCAAGACTGTGAGGATGTCAAATATCAAATGTTTCGCGATGAACAGGAGTGACGATGCCTAAACACCGCAATTCGCTCAATGTCGATAAAGATGACGAAGATCCCCGCATTTCGCGCCGTTCTTTTTTGGCGCTTTTGGGTGTGGGCGCCGGCTTAATCGGTCTCGGGCAAATGTTTGGGATTTCTATGTTGGGCTATTTGTATCCCAATGCGATGAAAACGCCGCCGAGCACATTTTCTATAGGGCGCCCAGAAGAGCTTCTTTCCCGGGAGGGAAAGGTCTTTGACCCGAAGCAAAAGGTCTTTATCGAAAGCGCCGGCGATCGCGTCCGCGTCCAAACGGCGGTATGCACCCATTTGGGATGTACGGTCAATGCAGTTGAAACGGGATATTCTTGTCCTTGCCACGGGTCGACTTATGATCAAGTGGGACGCAATACCGGGGGGCCTGCGCCTCTTCCTCTTGTCTTCTACCACGTCTATCAGGGCGCTTCAGGCGACATCATGGTTGATAAATCGAAAACGACATTAGACTACGAGGCGGCGTGGTTCACGCCGACCGTTTAAGGAAGGAAAAACATGGCAGTCTTTAAAGGAAAACCGCGCGAAACATTTCTCGAACACTTGGCCCATCTTCCCTCGAATTTTGTCCGCTCCATTTTCAGACATAATTACCCCAACAATGATGTCGACCGCTCGGAAGTGGTCTTCAAAAACTTCTTTCTCCATATTCACCCGGTCAAGTGCCACAAACATACGCTCGATCCCTTTTACACTCTCGGGCTTGGAACGATCACGACATGCCTGTTCATTCTTCTGACGATTACAGGGGTCATTTTAATGTTTTACTACGTCCCCGCCGAAGACCGCGCTTTTGACATCATGAAGGATTGGCAGGACACGACCCCTTTTGCAATGATGTACCGCAATATGCACCGCTGGAGCGCGCATATGATGGTGCTCTTCGTCTTTTTGCATATGTCTCGTGTTTTTTACACGGCCGGCTACAAGAGTACGCGCAAGTTCAATTGGGTGGTGGGGGTGATCCTCATGGTACTCACGCTTCTCCTTTCGTTTACAGGGTACCTTTTGCCATGGGATCAACTCTCTTTTTGGGCTGTTACAGTCGGGGCCGAAATCGCCGGATATGCACCCAATATTCCCGGCTTTGAATACAACATCAACAAAGTGATGCTTCTCGCGTCAACAACTGTGGGACAGGATGCGCTGATCCGTTTCTACGTTCTGCATGTCGCTGTTCTTCCTCTGATAACGGGAATGTTGATCGGCATTCACTTTTGGAGGATTCGTAAAGATGGCGGGCTGTCGAGGCCTCCCGATAAAGTGCGTCCCGACCCCTACCGCGTCGTTCAGCGGTCCGACACCAAAGAGTCGTTTGCTCCCGGGGTCAAAAGGACGTACGGGCTTATGGAACTTGTGCGCGGCACATGTCCGACTGTCGATAAAGGACCTTATAATTTCGTGTTCACCTGGCCCCATCTCTTGAGAGCGGAAGTTGTGGTCTTTCTTTTGACTTTGGTGTTGATTTTAGGTCTTTCGTTTATTGACGCCCCTCTTGAAGAACCGGCCAACCCGAGCAAGCCTCCCAATCCATCCAAAGCCCCTTGGTATTTTCTCGGCTTGCAGGAAATGGTGTCTTACAGCGCATTTTGGGGAGGAGTGGGCATTCCCGGATTGATTGTGATCGGTCTTATGCTGATCCCCTACCTCGACCGCAACCCTCATGGGGAGGGCTATTGGTACCACAGGAGCCGCTATCTCGCTGTCTTCCTTTATACAGCCTTTATGACAGTTCAGGGAGTGTTGGTGATTGTCGGATCGCTCTTTAGAGGAGCCAACTGGGGTTGGATATGGCCATGGACGGAGACCTATGCGAGGCATTAACTTACGAAAAGAAGATGTGTTTCAACTTTCACTGATCGTACTGTCGATCGTGGCGACCGTTTTATTTGGTTTTTTTCTCTATCGCGAGCTGTTCCCCGAATACAAAATTTATCAAAAAGCGTATGTCGCTCTTGAAGAGTTTCGCTCGACCTACACGGGAAAGCCTCCTCCTCCTTTTAAGTTCGGCGTCAAACAGATCGTGATCCCCAAACCGGACAAAGGTCCAGAGACAATCGATCGCTGTATCTCTTGCCATGTCGCGTTGGAATTTGAGCACTTTTCTCCGACGATCATCGACCGGGATGTGAACGGCAACATTGTTTACGACGAAAACGGCACTCCTAAGAAAGTCAAAAATCCCGATTTTATTTGGGATAAACTCGATGAGAAGATTGCCACGCTTAAGGAGGAGGGACTCGATGCCGATGCCGATCGGCTGGCTGCCCTCAAAACAGCTGACGTAGGAGAGCATCACTACGACATGGAAAAGGTGCTCATCATGCACCCTCTCATGGGACGGGAGACCCGTCCTTTTGAGTATCACCCCGTCGATGAGTATGGCTGTACTGTCTGCCACGGAGGAAACGGAAGAGGACTTGTCACAGACCGCGCGCACGGTCCTGTCTGGGACGGCACCTATGAAGAAAGCTATATGGGGCCTGAACCTCAATTTCTTGAAATTGACGAACAAAACGACCCGAAATTCTCAAAAGCGTACAACCAAAAGCCGGGGCATCGCCTACTCTTTCAAACGACTCCCCTTCTCGTCGGCGATTTGATTCAAGCGAATTGCGTCCAGTGCCACGCGCCCACGGATGTGAAGCTGTCGTCGCTGGCAACGGATGTGGAGCGGGTATCAGACAGCAAAAGGGAACAGCTCAGTTTTGTCCGAAAGGGATTCGATCAAGAGTACAACGCTTTGATCTCTCTTCTCTCTCTCCGCAAATTTTTGGAGGACCGGGGTATCACCGAAACATTGAATGCCTTGAAAGAGAGGGCCCAAGATGCCGCACAGCCATTAGACGAAATCGATAAAATTGAAGGAAATATCGAATACCTCGGCAAAAAAGTCGTTCAAGTCGAGTCCAATCCGTATCAAGAAAAAGCGGTCTTAAAAGAAATCGACCGCGATCTGTTAGAGCTTCTCGGCAGCAGAGAGGCTGTCGAAAAGGTGCAGAAAGCTTTCGATGCGAATCGCGATATCACAAGCGAAGAGCTTTGGGAGCTCTTAAAAGAGATGGGGGCTGAGGGCTCGTTCCAACAAAAGAAAAAAATCTTGGATCAGCACGACGAGATCAAAGAAACTGTTCAAAACGTGACCTATTCTGTCAATTTAGCCTCCCGCGATCAGCGTGTTGTGGAGGGGCTGAAAACAGATGTCGATCGCTTAACCCGCTCCTTCCAAAGAGGTCAAGAGCTCTACATTTCTCAGGCGTGCTACACCTGCCACCGCATTGAAGGGTTTTCTCGAGGTGGCATCGGCCCCGAACTCACGCAGATCGGCCTTTCTTATCCCTGGTACATCAAAGAATCGATCGTGTGGCCGCAGGCCGATCTGAAAACGTCGACCATGCCCAACTATGTCCTCGATCACGATGAGATTGAAGACCTGATGACCTTCCTTCTCGCGCAGAAGCCCGGTGAGCGGACAATCGATCAGCAGATTGCGATTGCCGAGTGGGAAAAGGGGAAAAAGAAGTCATGGGAGGAGCCGCTCACCCCGAGCGAAATACGCGACGTTCGGGGGGCAATGACAATTTTTGCCACTCAAGGGTGTGCGGCCTGCCATCGTTTGAAAGGGTTTCAATCTGATGTGGGCTTTGCGATAGAGAAAACAGATCCCGATTTCGATCAGCTTTTTGCCGAGCAACAATGGTTCCGGAGGCTGATTCCCGAAGAGGCAATCGGCTCCACGGTCGCTCAGGCGATCGAGCAAAATAAAGACGAGATTGACCGAAGAATTGTGAACCACGTCCGCAGCGGGTCGCTCTTGGAAGAGATCGAGGGGCGCTACCCCGACCTTGTCGAGTCTTTTTACCCCCAATTTAAGTTTGCTCTCAGGGCAAAAGATCATACGGGAGAGGCTCGAAAGTGGCGGGAACGGGTGCGCCGCATCATGATGATGTATGTGCAAGAGTATGGACTCGGACGGCAAATCGGGCCTCGGCCCAATTGGTCGGGCATTTACCGGACCGATAAATGGTTGATGGAACATTTCTGGAACCCCTCGTCGCTCATTGCCCGCTCGATCATGCCGGTCTTTCCGTTTGACAACACCAAATTTTTAGCCCTCACCTATATGCTCAATGCTTTGGGGCAAAAAAATCGCGACGCTCTCAGGGAAATCTGGAGCCAAAAAGGGTTCAATCCCGAGATGGCTTATGACATCTTATGCGCCCAATGCCACGGGCCGAATTTAAAAGGAAACGGGCCCGTTTCCGAGTGGATTTACCCCATACCAAAAAGCTTGGCCAATCCCATTTTTCTTCGCAATCTCACAAAAGATCGCACCGTTCAGTCCCTTGTTCATGGGGTGAGCGGAACGCCGATGCCCCCATGGGGAACAGCGGCTAAAGGGAAAGATTTCCCCAACACCGTTCCGGTCTTGACGCGCGAAGAGATTGTCATTCTCACGAATTGGATCTACCGCAATTTGCCCGGCGAAAAGTTCATCAGAGAGCTTGAGGAGGTGAAAAAATGGCAGTACGAGCCGGAAAATGTGATCGAAGAGCTAAAAAGATCGGGCGATATCCAGAAACTAAAGCCCCAATCGGCTCTAGAGAAGGAGACCGATCGCTTCCTCGCCTCTTTGCAGCCGATCGTGGCTGGGGCGCCCCCCATCACTGTGAACGATCTCTTCGACCGGGTACCCAATCCTCTCGAGGGGCCCGATCAGTACCACTACTACATTAAAGACAAGTACTACACGGAAAAAAACCTCGAAGAGGGAAAAGCGTTTTTTGAATTGAACTGCGCGATCTGCCATGGTAAGGATGCTGACGGCGCCGGGCTTCGTTCAGGGGTTATGGAAGATGCCAAACCGCGCGCTTTGATCAATCTTCCCTGGATCGAAAGCCGCGACGATTTGAGGCTCATCCGCTCTTTGGTTTACGGCATCAACGGGACCTCGATGAATGCGTGGGGCGACCGCACCACTGCGCTTTTGAGGCTGCAGCTTGTGATGTACATCCGCAGTTTGACAAAATCGAAACGCGATTATGAAAAGCTAAAAGATCTGATCTTTTTGGTCTTTGAAGAGCCCGTTTGGGCCTTGCAGGATGCCCGGGCGGAAGGATCGGCCAAAATTGCCGAGCTAAAAAAAGAAGCCTATGAGACACGCATTAGGCGACTCCGGATGGAAGAAAGGGTCAAAAAAGGGGAAGGGGACCCCGATTCTTTAGGAAAGATTTACACAAGTGAAATAGCTTTGAAACAAGAGCTTGAAAATTATGAAACAGAAGATAACTCTCTAGCAGAGCTTCTCAAGATGGTTCAAAAAGAAAAAGAGCTTTACCGCGATTTGGGCAATTCAATTTTCAACCTCTACGGCAACTCCCCTATTTTTCAAACTTACCTCGAGGCGTTGTCGCTCAACGAAAACCATTTCAGGTTTGAAGAGGGGCGCCTTGTCATGCGCACTCTCGATGAAAAAAAACTCGATCGGCTGATTGCGGAGATCCAAGCGCGTATCGACGAAAAAACACAAGAGCTGCAGACAGAAAAAATTTTAGTCGAAGGCAAGATCCCCAATCAAGAGCAGCAGCTCCGGATCTCGGATGTCAATCAGTCATTGGCTAATCAAAAGGAAATGAAACGAGACTTTATTTCCACATTTGCTCAAATTGAGCGGTTGAGAAACCAGCAAGTTGAACGGTATAAGGAATTGGAATCACATAATGACAGAGAAGACAAAACCTCAGTATGACGACGGCCCCACAGCGTGGCTGATCTTCCCGGCCAGCATCTTTTTGATCATCGGGATGCTGTTTGGACTCTTTATTTCGTTTAACGGCTTTATTTTTCCCGATTATTTTTCCGGTGAGTACATCACGTTCGGAAGACTGCGCCCCGTTCATGTAATGGGGGTTTTGCTTCTTTGGCTATTATCAGCCAACGTCGGCCTTGCCTATTTTATGGTGCAGAGGCTGTGCGGCGTTCGGATTTGGAGTTCCAAGCTCGCTTATTGTTCGATCGCCATTTGGTGGTTTGCTCTCATCATCAGTCAATACTCCTACCCTTTTGGTACAAACTATGGGTGGGAATATGATGAAACGCCGATGTTTGTTTCATGGATTCCGGTCAAACCGCTGATCCTGATCGCCTGGGGGATGACACTTTTTAACTTCTACGCGACAACCTACAACCGCGTGCGGGAAAAACTGTATGTCTCCATGTGGTATATTTTGGGCGCCATGCTCTGGACGAGCGTGATCTTTTGGGTCGGGGGCTTCAGCCTCGAATTTCTCCCTTACGGGATTTCAAGGGTGAACGCACAATTTTTCTACGTTCACAATCTTGTCGGGCTCATTTTCACTCCTTTCGGACTGGCCGCCGCCTACTATTTTCTCCCCAAGCTGGCAGGGACGCCGATCTATAGCCACCGTCTGTCGATGATCGGCTTTTGGTCGATCGCATTTGTTTACGGCTGGGTGGGAGCGCACCATATCATCCATGGACCCATCACGCAATGGATACAGACGGTTTCAATTATTTTCTCCGTCTGGCTCTTTATTCCCGTTTTCACTGTCGTGTTGAATATCTTTGCGACGCTGCAGCCCCACTGGAAGCAATACACAGAAAACGCCGCAGTCCGCTTTATTGTGATGGGAAATATTTTTTACCTGATCACATCTGTTCAAGGATCGTTGATGGCGCTTCGCAATATTAACGAGATCACGTCCAAAACCGACTGGACAATTGGACACTCCCACATTGCCCTTTATGGGACCTTCACTTTTTTTGCGATGGCCGGCATCTACTACGTCGTTCCCATCATCACGCAAAAGCCGCTTTGGTCCAAGCGTCTGCTCGACTGGTCGTTCACGCTCAATTTACTCGGAAGCGTCCCCTTTATTTTGTCTCTTTGGATCGGCGGCTATTTGCAAGGGCTGATGTGGGCCAGCTGGGCCACGGGGGTGAGCTACGCCGAATTTCAAAGTAATTTAAGCAACTTACCCTTCGTCGAGACGTTAGCCCTTTCAAGGCCGTGGTGGATTTTGAGAAGCATAGGGGGGATCATCGTTCTCCTCGGTGTTGTTTTGTTTGTGATCAATATCTTTAATACGCTGATATTGAGGCGGAAAGAGCCAGTTGAGGTGTCATCATGAGCGAGAATCATAAAAAGACGATTATGGGGAGGATCCACCGCTCCTTTTTTTTCGTGATGCTGGGTATTATCCTTCTCTTTTCCACTGCGATCATTGTCACACTGATTGCCCCTCGTCATGTCGACCCGACGTGGACGCAGCCGTCGAGCTATTATCAGGTTCAAATGTTTGAAGTGGCTGATCCTAACTTTTTTATCAGCAGCGAAACTTCGGGAGTGCGCGACCTGCAGTATGTCCAGCGACTCACCGACGGGTTCACCCTCCTTGCCTTTGAAGAAAGCGAGGGAACAAGAATCGTCGCCCCAAAAGAATTGGAACCGTACATCACAAAATATGGCGACAAGCAGTTAAAGTTGACGTCGCGTCTTCTCCTTTTGAGGCAGCCGGAAGGGGCTATGGCCACGCGCGCTCAAGCACTGAAAAAAGTCCTCCAGGCCAAAACGGCAGATTCGGTGAAGCTCGACTACGAACTTCTCGAGCTCTACGACCCTGGCAAAGAGGTCGCCTTTAGCCTTTCCCGTTCGGAGGGAATCATCGAGGATTTCGTCGATCAGAATTATACAATCTTAGATGATGAGGTGAAGCAGCCCTGGCATGCCGATCCCGGTGTGATCTACGTCAAAAATCCCATGGAGTACCGCATTGTTCCTTTCGGATTCGGAGATAGTAGAGGGTACAAATACGACCCGAGAGGACAGGCCGTTGCCAGCGTCGAGGAGCTTGAGGGCCCTAAGATGGGATTTCGATCGAGAGAGTCTTTGATTCTTCTTGGGCAAACGATTTATGCTCATGAGGGGTGTTGGTACTGCCATACTGATCAAACGAGAACGCTTGTGCAAGATACAGTGTTAAACGGCTCTGAATCTTTCCCCGCGCCTCCCTCCTCCCCCAACGAGTACATCTATCAAAAGGTGACGTTTCCCGGCACGAGACGAATCGGGCCCGACTTATCCCGCGTCGGCATCAAACGGCCGAGCCGCGACTGGCACAAATCTCATTTTTGGGCGCCGAGAACGGCAAGTGCGGGAAGCATTATGCCCTCCTTTAAGCACTTTTTCGACTTCGACCCGAGGGGCAGCCGCAAAACTGAAGTGGGCATTCCGAACTATCGATTTGAAGCTATTTATCAATACTTAATGACGCGCGGGACGAGGATCACCCCTCCCACCGAAGCTTGGTGGCTGGGGAAAGACCCTGTCCATACACTTGAAATCATCGAGGGGATCAAACGTGATCGATGAAACGGGACTAACGGGATCGCTTTTTCACTTCACTTTTCTTGTGGCGTTTATGGGCAGCGCCCTGATTGTGCTTGTCGCGCTGTGGCGCCACGACCGCTTGGACTTCGATGAAAGCCCAAAGATGCAAATGATGGAGGATAGAGACGACAGATGATTGAAGATGACGATTCAATCCCTACATACAAGGAGACAGAGCCGGGGATCCCTATGTGGCTTAAGCTTGTCTACATTTTTGTTCCCCTTTGGGGCTTTGTCGCCCTCTTCCTCTATTGGAACGGCAACTACGGCGACTGGCTCGACAGAGGCTATTGGGGCGAACTTCAAAAAGCGGCGAACACCACATTTCCGATTCAATCGGAGTAATCACTCAATATTTTGGCATGAGGAAGTTTTTCTTGAAGCGCATTAACTCCCTCTTTAGTGATCCACCCGTTTCTTCTTAAATCAAGGCTTTTCAGGTTTTTAAGGTTTTCAATGTGCTCTAAGGCAGTATCCGTGATTACTATATGCGATAAATTTAGGCTTTCCAGGTTTGTCAGAACCCGAAGATACTTAATTGTTTCATTTGTCGTCAGATTTAGCTCTTCTAACTTTTGAATAATGGCTATCTCCTCGAGGACGCGGGTATGATTGGTTGGACAAATAGCGTGCCAAATAGGAGTGGCGCGAGACGTTAAGGGAAGATTGACGCCTCTCTTAACACTTGCCTAAGAGTCTGAGACGTGAGCAGTAACCCGGGAGACCACTTCATCGACGGTGATGTCTTTCATGCAGCGGAAGTCGATGGGGCAGACTCTTTTGTAGCAGGGGGAGCAAGGGGGGTGTTTGTGAATCACGGTGCCGCCGTTGTAGGGGCCTGTTTTAATGTCGTTTGTCGAGCCAAATAGAGCAATCAGAGGCGTTTCAAGAGCCGATGCGATGTGCATCGGGCCGCTGTCGTTCGTCAGAAAGACTGAGCAGAGCGCAATCAGCGCCATCAGCTGTCGGATCGTGGTTTTTCCCGCTAGGTTGACGACCCTTTCAGGCAGGTCGGCACAAATCGCATCGACTGTCTCTTTCCCCGCTGCGTCGCCAAAGAAAAGGATAAAGCATTGAGGATCATCAAGGAGCCTCAGCGCCGTTTCGTGAAAACGGTCAGGGAGCCAGCATTTTGCTGTGCCGTAGGCAGCGCCCGGGTTGATTCCGACAAGTGTGGCCCTATCTGGAATTTTATAGTGCCGGAGAAGGTCTTTCCCCTCTTCAAGCTCGGTTTTTGACACATAAAGCTTTGGAGCTGTTTGGGAGATAGGAACACCGAGTGGCATAAGCAGATGCTTGTAGAGAGTCACAAGATGCATGTTTTCAACATCGGGCGGGAAAGGGACGGCCTCATTTAGCAGGGCATCTCGCAGCCGCCCTTTAAATCCGATTCGATTTTTGACCCCCCCGCGCCAAAACCAGAGGGCTGATGAGAATGAGTGTGTCAATAGAAGTCCAAGATCATATTTTCCGTGCCGAAGAGGGTTGAGGATATTGCGGGCTCCTTCTCGATGGAGCCAACCGTTGGGCCGGACGAACGAAAATAGTTCGTCGAGACTCGGGTCGTGTTTCAACAGGTCTCCCCCCTTGCCCCGGCACATAACCGTGATTTTCGCATTGGGGAACCGATTCCGAAGATCGGTCAAAATGGGCGTGGCCATCACAAGATCGCCTAACCAATTGGGCATGCGGACGATAATATTTTCAGCCTGATTGATTTTCATGCAAATGAGTTTGCCTTAAGCGAATGTTTGTGACAAGTGATTGCTTTTCTTTGATATATTCATTATTTTCTAATGAGATGCCATCTTTCTGATCAGGTTCATATGGACACAAAAGAGCAATATTCCGACATAGAAGTCAAAAACTTGATTGAGATCTTGGATGCCGAAAAAAAATCGGTCCGCAATCTGCGCCGCCGAATTTCCGAACTTCAAGCAAAACTCAACGAAAAGAATGTGCTGTCGGAAGATGTCAAAAAAATGACGCGTATGTTGCATCATTACAAACAATCCTACGAAGAAAAAGACTCTTTAACCGAATCGATTTATAGAGAAAATGAAGAATTGAAGAAGCAGCTAGCCGAAGAACAGGCCGCTTCCCATGCTCTTCAGATTGATTTAGAAGAAAACAGCGAGTATATCGGGCAGCTTCAGCAGCAGCTTGCTAAGTTGAAAGCGTCGGCGGCTCCCCGTTCGACAGACAGCGAGCGGCTTGCCGCTGATCTTCTCGAGATGACGACAGCGTTCAAAGAGTCTGAAGATGAACGTCTTCTTATCGAAAAACGCTACCGTGAGCAAGAGCAAATTCTCGACGCGCTCGAACAAAAGCAGCAAGAGGATCAGGCGCGCTACGAAGAGTTGAAGAAAGAGTGCGAGGGGCAGTCTTGTCTTCTCTTGGAATACGAACAGCTTCAGGAGCGGTACCTTCAAGTTGAAAAAGAAAGAGACGCATTCAAAAAAGAAGCGTCTCACGAGGCGGCACAAGTCAAACAGCTCAGCAATCAGAAAAAAGAGCTACGAAAGAAGCTCGAAGAGTCAAAAATTCACGCTCAGCAGCTGGAAAAAGGGATTCAATATTTGCGCGGGACTGTCGAGGATGTGCAAAAAGAGAATCGGGAACTGAAAGAAAACGTTCCGACTCAAATTGAACAGCTGACACTGCCCTTAAACACTCAATCTGATGACACCATCGCAAAGCTGAAAAAACAGATTGACAAGCATCGCGAAAGAGAAACAGAGTTGAGCGAAAAAATACTCTCTTTGAAAGACAAAATCCAAGGTTACGAAGAAGAAATCCAATCGGTAACCGGCGGCGAGCGTCATTTAAAATCAGAAATCCTATCTCAGAAATCGGAAATTTTTGAGCTTGAAAAACAGATGACGAAACTCAAAGCAGAAGTCGAAGAGAAGTCAGAAGAGGAGTCGGCCCTCCAGAAAAAACTAGCAAAAGCGAAAGCGAGGGAAGTGGAGCTTGAAAACGAAGTCGACGCCCTGGAGAAAAAGATCCGCGCATTAAGCGACGATAAGCTGGCTCTTGCAGACGAGATCGAGACATTAAAAGCAAACGAAAGCCAGTGGCGGGCCGCCGCCGCAAACACCGCTGCACTTGAGCAGGAAGTGATGGAAAAATCCGACCTTCTAAAAGAGTCTGAGAGCGAACTGTCAAAAATAAAAGAAGAGGCGGCGCGGGAAATGGAAGCTGCAAGGCAGCTTAAAGCGTCTTTGAACGAAGCCAAAATAAGTTGCGACAAACTGACCCGGCAACTTGCGGAAAAAGAAGATGTGGTCAATGCGCAGTCAGAAGCGCTTCTGAAAAGACAAGAAGAGCTTCAAATTCTCGAGCAGGAGAGAGAGGAATACGCGGCAAACACTGAAAAGTTGAAAAATGAGGGCCAAAAAAAGGACGAGGAGGCCGAAAGGCAGCGCCAAGAGTTAGAGAAAAAATGGCAGGAAAAATTGAGGGAAAAGGGGGCAGCCTTAGAAGAAAAGACCGCCGCACTTGAATCGAAAGAATCCCAAATCGCACAGCTCAAATATGAAATGCAAAAGTTTCGCGAGCAGGTGTCGCGGTCGCAAAGCCAAGTCGAAGAACGTGAAGTCTCTTTGCGCACCGCTCAACAGCACATTGCCAAAAAAATGAAAGAAATCACACAGCTCAAGGCGACAGTAGAGGAGCAAAAGGGACAGCTCAGCCATCAAAAGAATCGTCTTGAAACCCTCCAGCAAAGGGTCGACAGTCAAGGCAGAGAGCTTGAAACCAAAGGGAAAGAGCTCCAAGAGAAAAAAAGATTGTTCGATGAAAAACAAGCGGCCTTGGAAACGGCGCAAAAAGAACTCGACTCCCTGCGTCATGACAACCGCTCTTTGCAAATGGTTGAAGAGCGCTACCATCAACTCCAGAAGGCCTTCACGCAGCTCGGAAGCGTTTTTGATGTGCAGACTCCTGCTCCGCCTCCGGTCGATCGTGAAGAAGAATCGGCAGCCTCTCAGGAGCCCCTGACAGTTGAAGAAACAAGTGCCGCGCCCCCGCATAAAGCTGAGGAAGGCGACCTTTTTGCGGCCGCAGCGACGGGTCCTCGGTATCGGGGATCATTTTTTGACGATTGATCCATGAGGCGAGGCGAGCGGAAAGACGCACTGATTCTCGGGGTGGATCCCGGGACAGCTGTGACGGGATATGGTTTGATTCAGGGAACAGGGACCCGTTATCAAGCCGTTGATTATGGGTGTGTGCGTCCCCCTTCGAAAAAAAAACTGAGCGACCGCTATTGGATTTTATTTTCTTCCCTATCGCAATTGATCACGCAGTATCAACCCGACGTGGTTGTGGTTGAAACGCAATATGTTCATAAAAATGTCGCAAGCGCGTTGAAACTGGGTATGGCGCGGGGCGGTGTGATCATTGCCGCTAAACAGTTCGGCCTCCCGGTCTTACAATATTCCCCCACGAAGGCTAAACTGGCTGTGACCGGAAATGGTCAAGCGAGCAAAGAGCAAGTACAAGCGATGATCAAACACCTATTGAAACTGAGTAAAGCGCCCCCCTTTGACGCTGCCGATGCCCTCGCTCTCGCCGTGTGCCATCTCCAAAATCAGAACAAACAAGGATGTGAGATATAATGTACACCTATATCAAAGGAAAATTAATACAAGCGGATCCCTCTCATGCCATCGTGGAGGCGGGCGGAATAGGATATCTTATTAAAATTTCGCCGGGATGTTTTACTCGTCTTCCCCAGGCCGGTCAAACAGTTCAGCTCTTCACATCATTTATCGTCAGGGAAAATAGCCAGACGCTCTACGGTTTTTTAGGGGTTGACGAACGGGATGTTTTTGATGTCCTGATGAATGTGAGCGGTATCGGACCTAAATTAGCGCTGAGTCTTGTGGGACATATGACCCTGACCGACCTTCAAACCGCCGTGGGAAAATCCGACGCTCTCTCCATTTCAAAAGTACCCGGCATCGGCAAAAAAACCGCTGAACGTTTAATCGTAGAGATGCGTGACAAACTCCCTAATATGTTTCATAAAAAAACAGCCGATTATGCCGTTTCTTTCCCGAAGGGAAGCCGCATGCAAATTGCAAACGACGTCGCCGGGGCCCTCGTAAATTTGGGGTACCACCACACAAAGGCGCAAAAAGCCGCGGCCCAAGTCGTCGATACGCACGCCGAATCGGAAGACTTGTCCTTTTTGATCCGAGAATCGCTAAAAGCTGTGCAGTGAGTGTTCACTCCTGATTGTCCTCATAAAACGTCTCTCTCAAGACAGTTTTTCCATATACAATAATGTTTCGATTTGCTAAGAAATATTTTAAATCCCACCATTTTGCATTAAGGAGAACCGTCCCATGATGTCCACAACTAGATGGAAGAACGCTCTTGGCTTTCTCACCCTTTGCATTTTAGCAACGACTTCCGCATTCGCAGACTATTATGATAAGGAACGCTGTCCCGACTTCTGCGCTCCCTGCCGGTTCGATTGCTGCGGGATCGAGATTGGGGCAGACTTTCTCTATTGGCAGTCCTGTTTGAACGATCTCGACTATGCTATATTGAACAATTTTGATCTCGGGACCAACTCTGTTATTAACCGTGAGACCTATCAATATTTAGAGCATGACTACGAGCCTGGATTCCGCGTGCGCGCTTATAAACACAACATCTGGTGCGGTTGGGATCTTTCAGGCTCTTATACCTTTTACTGGAGTCAAGCATCCAACCGCGTGAGCCCAGTTGGTAATCAGAATTTGCACTCAACACTCAACCACGGCGGTTTTAATTTAACGCTGGACTCCACAACATTGATTGAAGCGTCTCATAGCATCAGGTATCAATCGTTCGATGTTTTGTTTCATTACCCTGTTGATTTTTCCGGCCTTTGTCACGGTTTCATTCCTTTTTGGGGTGTTGAGGGCGTTAAGTTGGATCAGAATACAGTTTCTTTAACTGACGGAGAGTTTGGCGGGTCCAGTGCGACCTACAGTGTGAATTGGGATTCTGAGCTTCTTGGACTTGGAATTAAGCTGGGAACCGACTACAACTATCGGCTGATGTGCGGGCTTGAGTGGTTCACCCGAGCTTCTGTAACGATTTTAGCTGGACGGAACGACTCGACGAACACTCAAGTCAGAGCAGCGGGACCCACTCCTACGATCTTTCAGCTTGGTTTTGAGACTTGCGACACGATTTGCGTGCCCGGTTTCCATTTACAGGCGGGACTTGCTTATGAAAAGGAGTGGTGCGGCTGGATGATGAGAGGGCGAATCGGTTACGAGTTTCTGGATTGGTGGAATGTGCCCCGGGTTCGACGATTTTTTGACGATGGGGAAAATATAGGACTCTCAACAGGATCGAATGGCTCGAATTTGGGCCTTCATGGACTGTTAGTCGGCTTGGATATCGGTTATTAAATCGTTTGACTATTGACTTCATGTCAATAAACATTTACTTGTGATGGGAGCGGAGGTTGTTCACCCATTATGGCCCGAAAGAAAAAGCGCCGTTTCGCAGCCTGCTTGACCGCCGGCTTAATGATCGCTCTCACATTTTTGTCCGCTCAATCGGGTTGTCTTTGCAATCCCTGTCAATGCAACCCGTGTCAATGTGAAAAACATCAGAAGTGTCCGATTCAAGGCTGTCTTTGCCATCCTTGCACCTGCAACCCATGCGAATGTGGGAAGAAGCAAGAACAAACCACTCAAGAGCGTCAAAAAGGTCATCCCATTAAAGATGCTTCCCGGTTTGCACACTCGGCGTCTGCGTCTTTCTAGCTAGCATTTTGCCGCACAACTTGTGTCTGAGACAATAAGTGACCTGTGATTTTAGGGAGTGTGCCTAAAAGATCTCACCAGCGAGCCTTTCCTTTTAATTTCAATAGATCTGCGATATATGACGACAATTATCTTTGCCGGTGAACGACAATTATCTTTGCCGATGAAA
>CAZVSU010000028.1:0-28806 GCA_964629645.1 uncultured bacterium
CGCATCGTCAGGCTTTCGCCCATTGCGAATGATTCTCGACTGCAGCCTCCCGTAGAAGTCTGGGCAGTGTCTCAGTCCCAGTGTTGGCGGTCAATCTCTCAACTCGCCTAGACGTCTTAGCCTTGGTGGGCCGTTACCCCTCCAACAAGCTGATATCTCATGAACCTCTCTCTAACCATAAGGCCCGAAGGTCCCCTACTTTAATGATGACAAGATGCCTTGTCATCACCACATCCGGTATTAGCAGGCGTTTCCATCTGTTATTCCGAAGTTAGAGGTAAGTTATTCATGTGTTACTAACCCTTTCGCCACTAAGTCTGCCAAACCCGAAGGCTTGGCTTTCTTCGTTCGACTTGCATGCCTCATCCACGCCGCCAGCATTCAATCTGAACCAGGATCAAATTCTCAAAGAAAAAAAATTTCTTTTGAATTTAATCAAAAAATTTGACGACGGTTAAACCGTCACAAACCTTGCGTTTTTGCACATTACCTTTTTGATACTGTCAAAAAAACTTGCATCGCTCTTGGCGACCTATCTTCTTGGCTTTTAACTGCCGAGGAAGGAATGAATATACCTATGATCCGAATATTGTTGCAACCTTAAAGTGCGAAAATATGGAAGAAAACCCCCTTTTTTTCACAACAACCTTAAATTCAGATATTTGAAAAATCAATTCCCCATTTGCAAATTTAACTGAACGGCACTATATCGGAATTAACCGGGATCATTTCTATGCTTTTTCGCCTGTTTTTGGCTTTTTTATTCCTTGTCCACCCCGCATCCAGTCAAGTCCCCGACTTGGCACCATCGACCCAGACTGACATCGAGCCTATTCCTCCAAACCCGCTTGACCTTAAAAAAAACTGGTGGGATTTTTTCGATGTCGACCCCAGCTTGCTTCCGGGCAGAACGGAAGACTTTTCAGCCTTCACTCAAAAAATCATTCAAAATACACCCGAAACAGAAAGGGTTCGGCTGAGCGAGCTTCTCGATAGAATCGAATCCAATCTCGGGGCTTACGTTGTCGCAAAATCACAGCCCGAAGATAAGCCTGCGCCGCTGACTCCAATTGCCGACAGCTACCGCGTATCCGATATCATTCAGCTAAACCGCGAAATTCGAAACCGGGAAATCCTCCTCCAAACCGACCAGGAAGATTTGACGGAAAAACAAAGACAAATCACTTCGGGAGAAGCTCGATTCCGCGACCTGTCCTTAGCCTATGCGGCAACAGAACCCCGTTCGGAAGAAAAATTGGTCAAAGGGCTTGAGCTGATCAACTTTGGCATCTCTTTAGAATTGGCAATGGAAAAGCGCAGCAGGCTTGAAAATTCGATAGAAATTGACAAAGAGTTTCTTAGGCAGAAAAGAAGCGAACTTGAAACAGCTCGACAACGCATAACAAGCGATCTTCAAGAACTAGAGCAGTCAAGGGCCGATCTTGAAAAAGCGCGTGTGCTTAAAGATGAAAAGGGCGAAGAGCTGAGAGAGAGGGAGGCCAACAGCTTGACTCTTTTTGATTTTTCTCAAAGAGGGGAAACCCCTAAACTTAAAAATCAATTGCTCGACCAAAAGCTGTCACAGGCCGCCATTAACGAAGCGCTGGCAACAAATCGCATGATTTTGAACGATATTGAACTGGAGCTCGTGGAGTACTTAAACTTCCCCAGTGAAAAAGAATTTGACGATTTGATCAGAAAGGCATCTGACTGGAACAGTCAAATACGAGCTCTTCGGCAGAAGCTGAGAGAGTGGGAGCTCGAAATCACAAGAGACATTCAAAGGGCCCAAGAGTGGCTTTCGATTAATATTGACGACGTTCAAGACGAACCTTCAGAGATTAAAGCACTCCAAGAGAGTATTTTAGAAGTGTCTGAACAGTCTGTGGTCTTGATCACAAAATTGAGCAATGAAATTCGCGATACCGAGTTTTTACTTTCGATCGTCAATAACGCAATAGCAAGGCAAAGAGGCGAATTTTACGACTACCTATCAAGCTTCTGGGAAGGCTTGACCATGGTCTTCCAAACGGCCTCTGTCTGGTTGAGCCGCCCTCTATTCAAAGTGGGAAAAACAGTGATCGATGCATGGGGCATCATCAATTTTTTTATTATCATTGCGATTTCTGTGTGGCTGGCAAGGCTTCTGAAAGTGACGATGAAAAAGTTTGCCCTGCAGCGGCAGGGGATCAAATTATCGCTGCTCTACCGCGTGAACAGGTTGTTCCAATACTTGATCATTGCCCTCGGAATTATTTTTGCGATGACGACCCTCGGCTTTGATTTTTCCAATCTTGTGCTGATTGCGGGGGCCCTTGGTGTGGGTCTTGGTTTCGGATTGCAAAGTCTTTTCAACAATTTTGTCTCTGGAATTGTCATCCTTTTCGAAAATCAGCTTAAAGTGGGTGACTACATTGAGCTGGAGTCGGGCGTTTTAGGCGAAGTGAAGGAAATCAATGTCCGAAGCACCTACATAAGGACTAATGACGGCATCGCCGTTATGGTCCCCAACTCAGAACTCACAACCGGGCGGGTGATCAATTGGACCCACAAAGAGCCTTT
This sequence comes from uncultured bacterium, assembly GCA_964629645.1. Classification (GTDB taxonomy): domain Bacteria; phylum Chlamydiota; class Chlamydiia; order Chlamydiales; family SLFE01; genus JAAKFL01. The sequence goes on from CAZVSU010000028.1 coordinate 2,563, forward strand.
CAGACGGGTTCAAATTGGTTTTAGCGTTGCCTACGCCTCGGATAAGGATAAGGTCAAATCATGCGTTCTTGAAGCGGTCAACAAGGTTCCTTTAACGCTGAAAAAATCCTGGGCCCCGGAACCTCGCGTTCACTTCGTCGATATGGGGCCCAACAGCCTTGAATTCAAAGTGGTTGTTTGGGTCGATGATATCGGGACGAAACGAACTTCATACACCAAGTCTCATTACTTGTGGGCCATCCACGACGCTTTGATCCAAAATAATATTCGCATTCCCTTTCCGCAGCTGGATCTCCATGTTGAAAGCATACTGGAGCACCAGACGTTTAATCAAATGATCAAAGAATTCAAAACTGACAAATCTCGCGAATAACTATCCATAGCTCCGATTTTTCGTCACATAAAAGCAAGAAGCGAGTCATTATCCTTTGTTGGAAAAGGCCCGTTAAGAAAATTGATTTTTTTGGTTGATCAAGATACTATATCTCTCAAAAGGATATCTTTATGAATCAAAATTACAAAATATTAGCCTACTATGCTTTTCAGACAGTGGAAAACCCCGAAGAGGCCGTTAAAGAACACAAAAAATTTTTACTGTCTCTTGACGCCAGGGGAAGGATATACATTTCGGAGCAGGGCATCAACGGACAAATGAGTATTGCTTCCGGCGATTGCGCCGGATATATCGAATGGCTTGAACAACTTTTTCCCGGGATGCCGGTTAAAATCCACGAGTACCACGAGCATGCTTTTGAAAAGCTTAAAATCAAATGCCGTCCTCAACTCGTCGCGTTGGACTCCGAAGTTGACATGACCAAAACAGGCGAGCGCGTCTCCCCGGAAAAATGGCGTCAGATGCTGGAAGAAGACGCTGACCGCATCGTGATCGACGTGCGCAACGACTACGAGTGGAAGGTGGGTCACTTCGCAGGCTCTGTCACTCCTCCCCTGTCCACTTTTCGCGAATTCAAAAAGTATGCTAAGGATCTGCAGTCTCAAATCGATCCCGTCAATACAAAAGTGATGATGTATTGTACAGGGGGCATCAGGTGCGAGCTTTATTCTGCCCTTTTGAAGGAGGAAGGAATTGAAAACGTCTACCAACTGGATGGGGGCGTCATTCAGTATGGTCTCAAGGAAGGAAGCAAACATTGGCTGGGAAAACTTTTCGTTTTTGACGACCGCATGACAGTCCCGATTAGCCCTGATGAAACAGAGGTCATTGCCCGCTGCCAAAGATGTTCGAAAGAGACCGATGATTATTACAACTGTGCTAACATGGACTGCAACGAGCTGTTTATCTGTTGCCAAGACTGTTTGGAAGAAATGAACGGATGCTGCAGTCAAGGCTGCACTGAAGCCCCGAGAGTCCGTCCATTTGAACATCAAAACCCTCATAAGCCATTTCGCAAAAGGCATCACTACCGGATCGGTTAAAAAAATGCCCGGCATGGGGCTTCCATCCGGGCTCTATGGTGGCAGTTCCAGTACCAACATAGGAAGGCACTAACTACGAATCAAGCGGCGTAGTCGTCACTTGGAAAATCGACCTCATCCTGATACCTGGCCAGCTCTTGAGCCGTTGCTTTAACCGTTTCGAGTCCATTGGAAAAACCGGCAAGCCTCATGAGATGATCGAGTTCGGCCAACTCCCCCCTTAAGCGGGAATTTTGACTCTCTAATTGGTCTTTCTTTTCGAGCAGTTCTTTTTTTGTCATTTTGTCCTCCCTCTTGACAAACTCATAGCGAGCAACGTGCCAGTCAAAACTAAATAGGGCTATTAAACTGATTATTAGTAGTTGTTGTTTAATAGCCCCGATTATTTTTAGTTAAGCAAGGCATTATTGTCCTCTTCATGGAACTCCATGAACTCTTGAACGGCCCCTTTCAGGGTTTGGATGCCGTCGTCAAACCCAGCCTCTTTCAGCATTTGATCAATTTCTTCACGTTCGCTTAAAAGTTGATCATTTACGCTTTCAAGCCGGGCAATTTGATTGATTAAATCTGTCAATTTCATACCTTCACCCCATTTGTTGCCGATCATTTTTTTTCGCGACGCTACTCATCGTCAAACTCGGGATGTTCAATCATTTCGATGGCCACGTCCTTAAGCGATTGAATCCCTTGAGAAAATCCGCTGAGACGAAGAAGGTCGTCGATATAGGTGATCTCTGTTTCGAGATGATCATTAATGGATTCTAAGCGAGCAATTTGCGCTTCTAATTGATCCTTGTTCATAATTTTTCTCCTTTTACAAGCCTAGTAAGCACCTCACATGCCACAAGCAGGCCTGATGAGAGAAATCCTACTTACGTCTTTTGCCGATGTTGCCAGCTTAAAAAGGGTCGGGCGCACGCCACACGTCAACAGCCTTTCCTTAAATCACTTTTTTTCTTACCCTCAAAGGTTTCGGAGGTTGATGCGTGGTCAGGGCCCTTCTGATCGGACAGCTTTGCTTAGCTTTTATGATGCTCGTTTGGTACGCTTTTTTCCCGTTTATGGGAGAGTTGTATCATTATCGCTCGCGCCTTTTTCTTGCCCAAACAGTCACAGGTGATGTCTCCCTTGTTTCCTACGTTCCTGAAAAAGAAAAAGACGCAACAAAGAGGCGCCTTCTGAGGTATCAAACCCTTTATCAAGCCCTTCCCGCTTATCGGCAAGAAGCAGTACTTAAAGACATCCGCCATTATGAAACGAAGCTATCGACGCCTTGGCAAGCTAAAGTGAAATCATCGCTTGCTATTTTTTTGCATCATCTCCCTCCTTTCCAGGTGGCTTGGATCATGTTTTCGCTCGTCATTTGTTTGACCATTTTGTACCGGGTCGAAGGAGCGGCGCCTATGGCGTGGATCCTTCCTTTCCTCTCCCTTTGCACTGTTCTCGAGAATCAATCGACCACCCCTCCCTTATCGCACATTGAAGAGCGGTTTTTCCCGGATGAAAAAATTGATGATGTCGAACACTTTCTTCTGAAAAACTTTGGACAAGAAGGCGGACATCTTGATGAGGCCGCGTTTGCCTTCAATTTAGAAAGGCTTGAAGCCCTCAGGAAAGACAGCGGCTATGAATCGGCTTATCTTTTTCGCAGCCGCAAGCCGCTCCCCCTATTGCTTCTCTTTTTTTCTTGGAACCTTATTTTTGCTTATATCATAATGAAAAAAGAAGGAGATTATGACCAAAAATCTGCACAATATATTGTGGACAGCACTCATCACGCCGTTTGACCATCACGGCAACGTCGATTTAGATTCATTCAACTCACTCATTAAACGGCAAGAAGATGCGGGCAACGCTCTTCTTTTGTTCGGCAGCACCGGTGAGGGGCTCTCAATTTCTGATTGTGAAAAGAAACGGGCCATTGAGCACCTTCTGACGGAGCCTCGAAAAACACCTGTCATGATCGGGGTCGGAGGGCACAGAATCGACGAGCAGATCAGCTGGATGCATTTTTGCAATAAATTCTCGATCGATGCCTTTCTTCTTGTCACGCCCTACTATGCAAAACCCGGTTATTGCGGGCAAATGAAGTGGTTTTCGGAACTCTTCGACGCATCCCAAGTCCCCTGCATGCTTTACAATATCCCTAGCCGAGCGGGATGTTCGCTCCACTTAGACGCTGCAAAAGATCTTTCCTCTCACCCAAAATTTTGGGGACTCAAAGAAGCGAGCGGGTCGAATGAAGTCTTTCAACAATACCGCAATGCGTTGGAGGGCAAGCCGATTTACTGCGGCAATGACTCTTCGATGTGGGATATGGCAAAAGCAGATGGACTCGTCGGCGTGATGTCTAATTTATGGCCGAAAGCGACCCGATCTTTTGTCGAGGGATGCCTAAAAAAAGAGCGCACCCCGCTTGTGGACGAGGCGCTTGAAGCCAGCCGAATTGCCAACCACATGAATCCTCTTGCAAGCAAGATGAGCCTTTTCAGAGGCGGATACATCAACTGTCCCGATACGCTCCCTCCTCTCTCGATACAAGATTTTCAAGAGACTGAGAGGCTCAAAACAGCCGATCAAAACATGCAGCGATGGGAGCAGCCGCTCTCTGTCTCATAATGCCCGGAGTGGAATCAGATCAAAGGCCAGATGTAAGGGATGATGATCATGCCTAAGAAGATAATGAAGAAATTCAGGATGATCCCATTTTTTAAGAAATCAGTGAGATAGTATCCCCCTGGGCCATAAACGATCATATGCGTTTGATAGCCAGTGGGCAGCATAAAGGCGCAGGAGCTGCCCACCGCCACCATCACACCGACCGACTTGAGCGATGCAAGACTGTCAAAGCCTGCTAGATTCACAACATTCAATGCGATGGGAAACAACAGCAGAGCTGCCGAGTTGTTGGATAAAATTTGAGAGAACATCGAAACAACAAAAATGATGCCTCCGGTCATAAGAAAGGGATCCGTCCCAAAAATAGAAAGTAAAATCTGCGCAAAATAGGCGGCGACTCCTGTCACCTCGACAGCTTTTGCAACGGCAAACGAGCTTGCAATCAAAAGAAGCACGTTCCAGATGATGCTTCTTTGCGCTTCTCTGATCGAGATGCTTTTTGTGAAAACATAAAGCAGTGAAGCCGCCATGACTGCCGTCACGATCGCAAAGCCGGCTGCAGCCATCGCCACCATTCCGATCGCGATTCCAAAAACCATGAGGGCGCGCCACTTATCGAAGACAGTGAGCTTTTCATCATAGAGAACATAGTAAAAATCGCGCTTGAACCTCTCTCCGCGCCACTCTTCTGACGACAAAAGGACAAGGGTGTCTCCAGCATCGAGAATGATTTCGCCGACGTTGCCTAAAATTCTCTTCCCGTCGCGGTAAACAGCGAGAACGGAGGCGCCGAAATGATTGCGAAAATTGACATTTTTTAACGTTTTGCCGACCAGAAACGAGTTTCTCGAGATCACCACTTCCGAAAAATGAGAGGAGCCGACATCCAACTCGAAATGAGGGTCTGCTGCAGATTTGAGCCCTTTAATTGCGTGCAGCTCTGCGATGAGATTGATATCCCCGGCGAAGACGAGACGATCGCCGATCAAAATGACTTCGAATGAATTGGGCGAGGTGATTTTCCTCCCGTTTCGTTCAATTTCAACAAGAAGCTCGCCGCGAAAGTATTTGCCGCTGACATCTTGTATGATTTGATTCACAAGGGGGCACTCTTCGGAAACGATAAACTCCCCTGTGAACTCCTTAGTATCTTCTGCGACGGCCGTGGCAACATCAATGCGGTCAGGAAGAAGGATTTTCCCCAAAAATATAATGAGGAAAAGACTGCAAACGGCGATAGGCAGGCCGACATATCCCAACTCAAAAAAAGAAAAGCCGGCAGAAGGATTTTGCTGTCTCAACAGACCATCGATGATCAAATTTGTGGACGTGCCGATCAGCGTGCAAAACCCGCCGACAATCGAGATATAGGAAAGAGGAATCAGATAGCGCGAAGGGGAGCGTTTCATCGACAGGGCATATTTTCTTAACACCGGGCTCATCATCAGGACAATCACGGTATTGTTCATAAAGGCGGAAAGGGCGGCGACAGGGATCAAGATGCCGAACATTTGCTTCACATAATCGGTTGTTTTGGGGAGCACATACTGCGAAAATATGTTCAGAAGGCCGTTGACCTCCCAGGTTCGCACAACGATGCATAGAAGGCCGATCGTCACTAAGACATCGCTTGAAAATCCAACAAGCAGCTGCCTCGGGCTGATCGCTCCGGCAACGGTCAGCACGCCGGCTGCAATCGCCATGACGATATCGGGAGGCCTGACCTCGCGAATCAAGGCGACAAACATCACAATGAGAACCCCGATGGTGAACCAGCTCTTCCATGTCAGCTCTTTGAGGCCTGTTGGGCTCAACATTCCCGGCTCGCTAAGAGGAACAGCGGAAAGAACCAGAGGCGCAGCCAACGCAAGTGTCAAAAATAATAGTGGGGAAAATTTCCTTATCATGCCACCATAGACCATAAGGTAAGGCACTTTTTTAAGACAAAGAAAAGATGAACGACACGATCACTCTCAGAACATCGATCAGGCCGCAATTGAAGCAGTTCCTCCTCTTTAGAGGATCGCTTCTCGCCATTTCAGGAGTTAGCCTCATTTTATATGCCGGGGTTTTTATAGGGCCTAAGGCATTAAGCCACTTTGGCCTTATCATCTGTTTGATCGCCTTTTTGATGATGGCGTGGGGGCTCATCCCATACAGGCGCGCCTCAAGGATGGAAGAACAGCCCAGCGAACTGATCATCAGCGAAGATCTATCGGTGCGCTATCGAAAACAGGGAAAAGAGGGCCCATCTTTTTCCTTAAGCGATGTTGAAGAGGCCATTTTCTGTGAAGAAAAAGGGCTCTACGGAATGGGTCTTAAATTCAAGATCAAAGAACGCGTCCCGACGATAACTCCGTCTCTCATCTTCACTCTCTATTCAAACTCGCTGAAAAAAAAGTACGCAATCGATCTGTTTTTTCCTTTTTTTACGCAGCGCTCTGTGCACCGGTTTCAAGAGCTGATGCGACCCCGAGAGGATCATAAATGAGCGGGCAGATACGGCGGCATCCTTAATCTTTGAACAAAACGATTTTGTCGGGTTAAGTTCCCGATTCGACGAGTTTCGGTTCAACAATCTCTTTATTCTTTTGAAATTCGAGGGAAAGAAGTTTCGACACCCCTTTTTCCTGCATGGTCACACCGTAAATCGTATCGGCGATCGCCATTGTCCGTTTATTGTGGGTGATGATGATAAATTGGCACTTTTCTGTAAACTGCTGCAAGACATCGACAAACCGCTGGATATTCGAATCGTCAAGGGGGGCGTCGATCTCGTCAAGGATGCAAAACGGCGACGGCTTCACCTCGAAAATGGCAAAGAGGAAAGCCAGAGCCGTCATGCATTTCTCGCCGCCGGAAAGAAGAGTGATCGAGCGCATTTGCTTTCCGGGAGGCTTAGCGATGATTTCAATCCCCGCCTCAAGCACATCATCGGCGCCGACTAGCCTTAAGTCCGCTTCGCCGCCTCTGAATAAAATTGCGAAATTTTTGCGAAAGTTCTCTTGTATAGCGTAAAACGTTTCTTCGTAGAGCTTCCGGCTTTCTTGTTCGAGCTCTTCAATGATTGTATTGAGCTCTTCCATCGAAGACTGAAGGTCTCTTACCTGCTGCGTTAGAAATTCGTACCGCTTGGCATGTTCGTCCTTTTCTTCGATCGCCTCCATATTGACGGGCCCAAGCTTTTCGATTTCCCTTCTTAATGTTTTGAGCTCTTTTTCCGCTTCGACTAAGTCGTCAATGATAGGGATTTTCGCGCACTCCTCCGCATCCATTGTCATCTGATAGCGCTCTTCAAGTTCAGCAGCGAGCGCCTCGGATGTGGAGTTCACTTGCGACAGGCGGATTTCAATTTGATTTTTCTTTTCGATCAGCTCTTTTTCCTGATGTCTTTTCTGACCGGTTTCAAAATCTAATTTTTCAATTTGTGTTTTGCAGACCGCCACTTTTGCCCGCTCTTCATCAACAGATTTTGAGATCGCCTCAATCATGTTATCTTTTTTCTTTAAAGAGTCTTGGCCGCATTCGTTTTGCTCCTGCTCCGAAAGAAGCCGCTGGCACTGTTCAATTCCTTTTTGAAGCTTCAGAATTTGCTGCTTTCCCTCTTGAAGACGCATTGTGACCACCTGCAGGTGGTAGGCGAGCTCTTTTTTCTTGTCGAGAAGGGACTGAACCGTTTTTTCTTGCTCCTTCAGCGCCTCGCGGTGACGCGTCAATGTTTCAGACTTTTGAGTGAGCACGGATTCTGCTGTGCTATTCATCTCATGTGTTTCTGTCGCTATTTTTTGGGTTTCTTCGTGCTTCTTTGACAAGGTGGCGAGTTTCTGAGAGAGATCATTAATGGTTGTTTCGTGTGAGGCGACTTCTTTTTCAAGTCTCTCTTTGTCCTGCTCCATCTTCTTAAGGTCGGCAAGGCCGCGCTGCAGACTGAAATTCACTTCGACAAGTCGCATTTCTTCTTGTCTGAGGGCCTTGTCATCTTCCGCTTTCTTTTGAGCGAGCTCGTCTCTTTTTTGTTTGAGCTGCGCTAGATCGCCACAAAGCTTTTGTTTGGCCTCTTCCAAATCCTGAAGCCTTTTCTTCAAGGTTTTGAGCTCAGCCTCGCGAACAAAGGCGTTGTTTTCTTCTTTGCCGGGATAAAAGACGACGCTGTTGGTATCAACAAAGGCGCTGTCCTCTGTGCAAAATTGATGCATATTTCTGTCGCCGAGTTTAAACACAGACTCCGGGGTTTCGGCGATATGAATATGGCTTAAAAAATGGCGCGTTAACTTGGGCAACTCTTCATTGGGAAGGAGCGGCAGCGATGGCCCCTCCGAAGCGACATGTTCTAAACAGAGGAGGGAAAAATCTTTGAGCTTCTCTTCCCGAGCATAGCGAAGCACGGTGACAAAATCGCCGACTGTCTCAACAACCAGAGTTTGTGTATAGGGGCGGAGGGCAACGGTCAAAGCTTTGGGGAGGCGCTCATCTAAAGTGAAGACTTCGGATAAGCTTTGCAGCTTACCCGATATAGGAGTGCCCGATTTCTTTGATTCTTTCATCAATTTCTTCGTTGACGATGAGAATCCTTGCATCTCTTCTTTTAAATTGAGAAGGACTTTGTTTTGTGCCGCTGCTTCCGAAAGTTCCCGATCAACGCCTGAGAGCGACTCCTGCATAGTCAGGATGTCTTCCTGGCACGTCTGCACCTGGCAATCGGCGTCAGCCAGCAATGCTTTTTTGGCATCGACAGCTTTTAAGGCGTCGTCCATATCTTGTTTTTTTTGTGCTGTGATCTCGGTCATTTTGACAAGCGACTCTTTGATGTCCTCAAGAGACCGCTTCGCCTGCTGCCGCTTTTCGTGGAAATGATCGCACCTGAGTTTCGTTTGTTTCCACTCCCCTTCAACTTGACTTTCCTTTTGCAGAAGTTCCATTCGACTTTTTTGCGCCGACATCTGCTGATCCCTTAAAGCGGCTACCTCTTGTTCAAGCGCTGCTGTTTTTTCTTTCTCTTCGTCTAAACGGGCCTGCTCTTTCTCCAGGTCGAGATCGAGTTCTCCTTTTTGCGCTTCAAAAAGCTCTTGCTCTTTTTTGTAGGCGACGATTTTGTCTTCGACTTCACCGAGCTCGGCCATCAACGTCTCTTTTCTGGCATCGGCTTCCTGCAGTTTTTCATTGCGAACACGGATCGCTTGCGCTTCTAGATCGCGCTCATTTTTCACTTTGTAGAGCGACTCGCTCTTCGCCAGCAAAACGCCCTCTCTCTCTTGATGAAAGGTTCTGGCATCGGAGAGCTCTTTTTCTTTCCGGGCCAGTGTTTCGGCTGTCTCTTTGATCTCTTCTTCTAAGGAGGCTTTTTGCTCGCCTAGCTGTTGAGAGGTGCTGTGCAGTTGTTGCCATTTTGAGATGAGGTGGCTTTTGTCGAGCTCTTCAAGCCTCTTTGTTTTTTTTCGATAAAGAAGCGCTTTTTCCGCCTGCCTTTCGGCGGTTTTCATCTGCTTTTCCACTTCGATTTTGATGTCGAGAATGCGCGTGAGGTTATCCTGGGTGCGCTGCAATTTCCGCCTTGTTTCGTCGCGCCTGCGAATGAAAAGCGATGTCCCTGCCACCTCTTCGACAATCGAGCGCCGCTCGACCGGATTGCAGTGGACGACCTCTTCCACCTTCCCTTGAGCGATGATGGCCATGGAATTTTTGCCGATGCCGGTCCCGGCTAGAAGATCTTCGATATCTTTCAAGCGCACCGTATTTTTGTTGATCATGTACTGCGACTCGCCGCTTCGATGAAGGCGGCGGGTGATGGCAATCTCATCATATTCTGTCTCTAAAGCGCCGCCAACATCGGTCAGGACAAGGGTCACTTCCGCGTAATTCAAAGGTTTACGCTTTGTGGTTCCCGAAAAAATGACATCGGTCATCGCCGGGCTTCGGATCGATTTTGCCGATTTTTCACCAACGACCCATCGAACAGAATCGGCAACATTGGATTTTCCGCATCCGTTCGGCCCCACGATTGCCGTGACGCCGCCTTGATCGCGGTGGAGAAAATCGAGGTTCGTTCGATCGGCAAACGACTTAAATCCAAAGATAATCAAACGCTTGAGTTTCAAGGCATCATCTCCGTGTCCTAGGTAATGCTCCACTATAACAGGAAAAAGTTAAAGGAGCAAAAGTCAAATTTTATTTGACAAAAGCATTCAAAAAAAAAGTAGTGGACATCTTAACATCATCTTAATCTTTTTGCTCTATTCTCTTCGTAAACAAAACAGGAGAGTCACTATGAGTGAAATTAAACAAGCCTTGAAGGCCGTATGGTCCCCCTTTCAGGGAAGCCTGAACTCCATTGGTTCAGCGTGGAGTGAAAAATCTCGTCTCAACCAAAAAATTCAACGGATGAGGGCCGAAATTCGTGATCATGAAGACAAAAATTAGGAATTTAACACATTAAAGTTAGGAACAACAACTTCTTTTTTAGGTCAACGTCAACGGGGAGAACTCTCCGAATCAGACTGGGAGCGCTTTATTAATTTAAGTCGTGAATTGTCTGAGGCTTCGGCGACGATTCGAGAATACAAAAAGAACCTTCCCAAAGACGAAACGGAAATTAAACGGCAAAACACGCTCATTTATATCGGGATTGCAAAGCTGGTCAGCCTCGTCACTGCGGTTATTTTTGCTCAAAATGCGGTGATGCTTTGCGTGACAGCTGGAAGCCTTCCGGCGTTTGTTGCCGGAATTTCCCTCCTGATCCCTGCTCTGATTTGCCACGACTGCTATTTTGTCGCCAAAAAAGTGGAGAATGTATTGACCGGAGGGGCGATTGTTCAACAGTTGGCAAATGAGGGTAAATACCTTTTTAAAGACGTTTTCTCAGCGTTTGTTGGAATGGAGTCGACCACCGAATCTGACCGAGAAGGAGATATATTCGACTATCTAACGGCTGATACTGTCTTCTTCCACTTTTACAAGCCCTGCTTTCAAAATGAAAGGACGCAAACCGCAGATTGACTTTTCAGAGGCCACTGTCTATACTTTCGGGTTCAGTCTTTTAGCTTAAGTAGGGATGCGTGCCATGCTCGACATAAAATTGATCCGAGGCGACCGCGAAGGGGTCGAAAAGAAACTCCGCACCAAAGAACCGGACATCGACCTCACTTCGATTTGCCAAATGGACGATGAAATCCGAGAGCTTAAGACACGCACCGAGCAGCTTAAAGCCGAAAGAAATGAGGCGTCCAAAAAAATCGGAGAGCTCAAAAGGGCCGGGCACGACACAAGCGAAATGATGGCGCAAGTGTCCGGTTTGGGCGATGAAATTAAGTTCAACGATCACAAAATCAGCGATCTTGAAGAGAAGCTCACAGAAGAACTCGCCAGTTTGCCGAATCTCCCGATGGAAGAGGTGACAGTGTCTCAAAATGTCGAAGACAACGTCATTCTAAAGGAATGGGGCCATAAAAGGGCATTTGACTTTGAGCCGAAAAACCATCTCGAGCTTGGCGAATCGCTGAAGCTTTTTGATTTCAAGCGAGGAGCAAAAATAACAGGTTCGGGCTGGCCTGTTTACCGCGGGATGGGAGCCAAGTTGGAGTGGGCTCTGATCAATTACATGCTTGAGGTGAACCAAAAGCGCGGCTTTGAAATGTTCATGGTTCCTCTTGCTGTGAAAAGAGACACTATTTTTGGATCGGGACAACTTCCGAAATTCGAAGATCAGCAGTTCAAGATCACAGACAAAGATTACGATTTCTTTCTTATACCGACAGCAGAAGTGCCCTTGAACGGGCTTCACATGGACGAAATCCTCGACGAATCCGATCTCCCTCTCAAATATTGCGCCTTCACCCCTTGTTTCCGGCGTGAAGCGGGGGCTGCCGGAGAAAAAGAAAGAGGGCTGATTCGCGTCCACCAGTTCCATAAAGTGGAAATGTTTGGCTTTTCGCTACCTGAAAAAAGTAGGGAGCTTCACGCAGAGATGTGCGCCTGCGCGGAAGAGATACTAGAAGGCCTCGGGCTGCACTACCGCAACGCCCTTCTGGTTACCGGCGATATGTCCTTTGCCTCTGCCTATACCGTCGACATTGAGGTTTGGCTACCGGGACAAAACCGTTATTACGAGGTTTCTTCGGTGTCAAATTGCACCGACTACCAAGCGCGCCGCTCTATGGCCCGCTTCAGAAGAAAGGGTGAAAAGCCTGAGTATCTCCATACCCTAAACGGCTCTGGACTCGCCACGTCTCGACTTTTGGTCTCACTACTCGAAAACAATCAAAATGAAGATGGCTCTGTAAACGTCCCTAAAGTGCTCCAGGAAAAAATGGGGGGCATCGAGGTGATCGCCCCCACTCATTAACGGACGCTTTTTTAAACGGGCAGAAAAGCCCTTCAACCCCTGAGTCCGCCTTTGAGTCTGCAGGTTTGGTTTGATCCAGCTTAAGCTGCACTTTCACTCATCTGTTCGTAGTCCATGTTCGCCCACATTTTGCTCAAAAGGCCGTAAAGCTCTTGAGACGATTCGTAAGCGGGATTGTCACTAAAATGCTTCAATGCCTCCCGCAGAAACTCTTTCCGCTCCGCTTGTGACATGCTGCCAAGTTCCTGGCGGATCATGGCGATCAGCGAAAGCCTGGGATCGCTTGGATTTTCCCCTTTAATTTTTTGATAGAGCGCTCCCTGATTCAACATATCGACAATTTCTTCTTCTGTAATCCAGCCTGTTTCTTTTTCATAAAACAGAGTGAGCGCTCCCAGCATGTAGGTCAGATTCATTTTCGCGACCAGTTCGCTTTTTTGTTCGGCTCCTAAGCTGTTGAACCGCGAATCGTTGTTGATGAGCTGGCGGGCCAGGCCGCTATTGACGAATTGCGACGTGACATAAGCGAGCTGTGTTGCAAGAGCATTTTCCGGAAGTTTCCCTTCTGTCGATTGAGCCATTCCGGTTAAGTTGAGAAGGATGGGAGTCGTCAGCGCACTCGCTATCAATGCCCCCGTCATCGCCAAAGCACCTTGCATTTCTACCGGAACCACATTAAAAACTGCCGGGTTGAGATTATGGATTGCCGTCGCCATTGTCGGATCGGGAATCGCACTGACTTGTCCAAGTGTCAAAGCTGCCATCATGGTAAAGGCTGTCATGTTGGCCGTTGACATTTCCGTTCTTTGCGTTTCATCGACGTAAGAATCGCTGATGCCGCTCAAAAATTTTCCTATCTGATTGAGTCCTTGCCTTATGGCGAGCTCCCGCTGTTCTTTGTCGAGCCGCTTGTTTTCTTCGATTCCTTTCGACCACACCTGTAAGATCGTGTTGACGATCCCCACTTCGACTTCATTAATCATAAATAAGAATGCTTCAACGTCACTCCGGCTGACTTGATTTTCTAGATTGACAACGCCGGGCATTTCCGAAAATTTAGGCCCTTTTTCAGTGTCTTGACTCGCCTCCCCAATTGAGTCCGCTTGAGTAATTGGGGTTTCTTTCTGCTGAATCTGATCGGTCGGTTGCGACGCCTCAGCGGGGGCTACGGCTCGAAGCCGGTCAAGAATGTCTCCAATATCGTCTATTCCGCCTGTCATAAATTTACCTCTAATGGATATCGTTAGTTTCAATTTAATAAAAGGTATTATACCCTTAATATAATTATAACAAATTTTAATTATTAATTCATATAATATTTTGTTTAAATACGACCAAAAGAGTGCATTTTCGACCTTTATTCTTCCCTAAATCCCCCAATTTCGGTTATTTTATAAGCGTGAACTATTTTCCCTTGATGAGACTCTGCGAATTCTTTTCGCCTATTTAAGGCGATTTGTCGATCATCTTGAGCTGAACTTGGTCGTGTCAGATGAAATAAAGCGGGATCGATTCTTTTTGGAGGCTGAAGAGCGCATGAAAACAGAAACACCAAAACCACTCCATTTTGAAGGTAAAGAAGCAGTTGAGCACGTCATCGAAGCTCAGGCAAAAGGAATGATCGCCAAAGCAGAAGTTCATGGGGAAGAAATGCCCGGCCATATCTCTGCATTTGCCGATACCGCAAGAGAAACGGCCGTGGTCCTCTTCCTATTTTGGATCCTGACCTTCTCAGCTCTTCCCTTTGATCAACGCTCTTTAATTCTCTCTTTATTCGCCTCGGGATGGGCGGTTTGGAAGACGGGGCGAAGCACATGGCTGGGCTGGTCGCGTCTTGAACGCCTCCACCGTCTCGTTGCCGAAGAAAAATGGGAAATCGACCATCACCGCGACCAAGAGCGGGAAGAGCTGGCCGCTCTTTACGAGGCGAAGGGCTTTAAAGGAGAGCTGCTAGGTGACGTTATGGATGTCCTCATGGCCGATGATGACCGCCTCCTTCGCGTTATGCTTGAAGAAGAACTTGGTTTATCACTCGAAGCTCAAGAACATCCGCTTAAGCAGGGGCTCGGAGCCGCTGTTGGAGCGCTCACTGCCGCAATCGCTATGATCCCCCTCTCCATTTTAATGCCAAATTTTGGTATGATTTTAGGGACGTTTATCGTTGTGGGAGCAGCAGCCGCCACTTCGGCTCAATACGAAAAAAACAGAAAAATCAATGCCATAGTGTGGAATCTCGCCCTTACGATCTTAGCTGCAGGCAGCACCTACTGTCTCTGGGAGTTTTTTAAACAGTTTAACGAAAACTTATGACAGCAGCCTCAAAACACAATGCGGTCGTCTTCGACGATTTTTTTGAGATGGGACTCGAAGATCATTTGAGCCCCTTTCTCACTCCCCAATCTCGAAAATGGGGGGTCAATACGACGTTGAGAGCGTCCCTTATGGCAGCCGCTCTTCTGGCGTTGGCTTATGCTCTCCGTTTTGTTCCCAAAGCCGAGCCGCTCGCTAATTTCTGCCTGATCGGCGTCTACTTTTTAGCGGGCGTCCCTGCACTCATAGAGACAATTGAAGATGCGATGCGCCTTGAAATCAACATCGATATTCTGATGACGCTCGCCGCTTTTGCTTCGATATTGATCGGAAGTCCTGCCGAAGGAGGGATGCTGCTCGTTCTATTTGCTCTTTCCGGATCGATGGAAGATGCTGTCTCTGAAAAAGCAAAAGGGGCCATCAGCTCCTTATACAAGGTTTCACCCACGACAGCCGCCGTAGTCGATGAGGAGGGGCGTGTCAAAAATCTTTCGATCAAAGATGTTCTTGTCGGCCAAAAAATTTTAATCAAAGCGGGCGAGGTTGTCCCTCTTGATGGACATGTTTTGGAAGGACGTTCGTCGGTGAATTTGGTTCATTTAACGGGTGAAAATACTCCTGTCGCGAAAAAAATCGGCGATCTCGTCCCCGCCGGCGCCCAGAACCTCGAAGGAACGCTGACGCTTCAGGTATCCCGCCCCGCATCAGAATCGACCGTCGCCAGAATCATCAAACTGGTCACAGACGCTCAAGAAGCCAAACCAAAAATCCAACGCTGGTTCGACAAAGTGAGCGACACCTATGCGCTGGCCGTCATTCTTCTCACCTTCGGATTTATCTTTGCCCTTCCTCTCCTGTTCGGCCTCCCCTTTCTCGGTGAAGATGGATCCATCTATCGCTCGGTTGCCTTTCTCATAGCAGCCTCGCCTTGCGCCTTGATTATAGCAACTCCTATTGCCTACTTAAGCGCCATCAGCACCTGCGCGAGAAACGGCATCCTCATGAAAGGGGGCATCACGCTCGATGCTTTGAAAAGGTGCTCCATCATTGCCTTTGACAAAACAGGGACGCTCACAAACGGAGTCCTCGAATGCGCGGGAGCGGCACCATTAAAAGAGGGCGCGGAAACCTCAAAAGCCCTCCAAGCTGCTTTCACACTGGAACGCCACGCTGTCCATCCCATCGCACACGCCCTCGCAAAAGAAGCCGACATGCATGCGCTGCCCGCCCTTCCATTAAAAGAGTTCAAATCCGTTCCCGGATATGGTCTTGAAGGGGTGATCGAAATCGACGGGCGCTCCGTCCATGCTTTGATCGGCAACAGCGATTACGTCCTCCCAAAACTTTCGGCGGATCAAGCCGCAAAAGCGATACGGCTTGCCGAAGAGGCAAAGCGGAAAGGGAGGGTCATCGCGCTCCTCGCTGTCGATGGCGAGGGGACGCTTTTTCAGTTTGAAGATAAGCTGAGGCCCGAGATGAAAGACACGATAGCAGGGCTAAGAAAAGCAGGATCAACCCGATTGCTTATGTTGACAGGAGATCATCCTGAGAGCGCCCAAAAAATTGCGGGTGAGCTTGGGATGGACGAGGTCTATTCGGATCTAAAGCCCGAAGACAAGCTCCGCTACGTGAGTGAACTGTCTCAAAAAGAAGGGCTCATCATGGTCGGCGACGGGGTGAACGATGCGCCTGCACTTGCAAGAGCGACTGTCGGCATCTCCATGGGAAAGGCCGGCAGCACGACTGCCATCGAAGCGGCCGATGTGGTTCTTCTTCACGATAATTTAGAGAAATTGAGCTGGCTCATGCAAAAAGCAGCCGACACACGAAAAATTGTCCGTCAAAATCTCGCACTGGCAGCAGGTGTGATTCTTCTCGCAACGACCCCTGCGCTTTTGGGGCTTGTCCCCCTTTGGCTGGCCGTCGTTCTACACGAAGGGGGCACTCTTCTCGTTGGACTTAACGCCCTCCGATTACTGAAATAGTCGATTAAAAAAAAGATCGCAGCCCTTTGGTGGCAGCAATTCCCGTGAAATAATGATTTAATTCAAATCTCCCTCTATTTTCCACCCCTCAATTTTTGAAGACACAAGGGATCGCATGGAAATATAATCCACTTATGTTATCTTGTAAACTTGAGCTTCAGGAGGTTAAGGCTACCACGTTTGAACTAAAGTGTTATGAAGTGTCTATTACAGTCGCGTAAGATCCGGCACCCCCGATTATCGCCCTATAAAAAGCCTCCCAGGAGATAATAATGTGAAACTCAAAAAAACCTCTTATTTTTCTCCATAAACGTGATTTTTTTGATTCTAATTTCTCTAGTACACCTTATAAAAAGTTTTTGATCAAATTCGGTATTATAAGCGCCGCGATAAGCCGATCTCAATCTGCTCTATATTGTTAATATTGAGCTGATTAAGATCGGATCATCCCGGCGGCTTAGAATTCGAATTTGTAGAAAAACTTTTTATAAGCTGTACTAGAAGCCCAGCTTGCCAAAAACAGTTCAAATAGTGGTAAACCGCCCACAAGCGATGGTTTCAAGAAGCCGCCTAAGACCACGAGCCAACGAGGCAAGTCAGGGAGAAAGCCGGATGGTCAAAATGGCCATTAAGGGAGAACGCTTGAGCAAGTCGACAAGCCTGATCACATTGTAACGCACAGTCCGGCAGCATGTGAGGGATGTGGCCACTCTCTTTTAGAAGTGGAAGGGGCATCTGTCGAAAAAAGATGGGCTTAATTGACGCTTACTCTTCATAGATGCTTTCTAAAAGGCCGGGACCACCCAGAACTCGGTGAACTTCAATAGCGGCATCTATGATGGAAGATGTAAGCTGATTTTTGATCATACTTTTATCCATTAACCCCGCACCTCCGTGTCTCCTTTTCTCCGCGTTTTCTTTTCTTTGGCATACGACCATTTTGTAAAATCCTAGTTAAAGTTTACGAAAAGACCTGAACAGTAAAATTTTTATCACCAACCATTTAAAATTTTAGCGGGAATTGCTGCTTTGGTGGCGGTTTTTGGGGAGCGAATTTATATGATTATTCTTTTTCATGAAAAGCCGGAGTGTGTGAACCAAACAGCCAGCACGATCAATCCGGACCCCCCTCGTTCAACTTTTTTTTACTGTCGGCGTAAGACTCAACACCTCAGAAAATGAAATTGTGAGAATACCTCTCTTCAACATCGACAAAGAGGATCAGGGTTTGAATCTGCGCATTTTAAAAATTCAAGAATCGACACCAAGCGTTGCCCAAAAAGAGTGGCCTCGACCACTCATCGCAGCAATTTGTTCTCGACTTGACTGGCGGCACCCGTGAGTTTGTCACGGTCAACCTCTATCGCCATGCCGATGATGAGTTTAGGATCACCCCCATTTAGACGCCCAGGAAAAGAGCGCAAGGAGCGACCTTCTTTGCTGAACAAAATATCGGCGAGATCCGAAACATCCGGTACGCATGCTGCAAGACAAGAGTTAAAATTTTATCTTGGAGAAATAAATGGCGGCTTTGCAGTCCTCGTGGGACGAGTAGTAACTCATCCATAAACAGCTGTGACGAAAAACCATCCCCGGATAGCCGGTGTCCTCTCCACCACTTGGAAGATCTAAAACAGGGGTCAATGACAAAAGGGTCATTTTCATAAGAGCAGTCCTTTCAACCAGTTTGTCTTTTTTATCGAATTGATCAATACGGCCTGCCGCCCACATCTCACCGGTCGGTAAGATCAAAAAGTTCGGCCCCCCAAAACTTGTTTTCGTATTGACATACCGCCACTGTTGATAGGGACGCTTGCTGCGTCCTATCAGACTGGACCCAAATGGATAACGTCCCCGTCTGACAAGGGCAATCATCTCGCCGTCGTCTCTGAATCGCAACGTGGTTTCACTCGGACATCCCTCAATATCCAGCTCTTTAATCTTTTCGTACTGAACCCCGTCTTGACTGACAAACAAAGTGACGGGCCACCGCTCTTTTTCCACGCGATAGGAAACGCCGTACGCTTTTCCCTCATGCCAAGTCACTCGCCACAGCCATTCATTTTTATCGAGTACTGTTTGCAGTGAGGTCCACGTTTTTCCATCGTCTGAAAAGCTGACTTGAGACATCCGTTTGATTGTGCTCCCTTCCTCGACAACAGCTCCGATAAGCAGCATGAGCTTCCCTTCCGGGGTGATCGACAGTTTGGGATCGCGAAGGTCTGCCCCTTCGCACTTCATTAATGAGGCTGTTTCCCAAACATCGCCGTCATGACTTGTCAGCAGTCTGATCGCTCCTTCGTCTCCTTGATGACGCCCCCCTTCGCGAAAGACGCAATAAAAAGAGGAGCGGTAAACGATCAGATCGGTAAACGCAGAGTGGTGCCCTTTGTCCCAAATTTTTTTTGTCGAAAGAAAGGTGGGATATTCGTTCACGATATAAGCTCCGATCATCAAGTGTGCCAAAACGCATCTTATCGACTGACCGCGATTTGACGAAATTGAAATTTTAGAAAGACTTTGCCATATTGCGGTTGAGCCTCTTTTCAACTAAAGGCTTCAAGGGCCACAGGCATTCATGATTAAAACAGAGTAACGCAATGCAAAAAGTCTCAGACCAAACATTAGACACTCTTGTTGAAAGGGAAAGCGATCATTTCCGAAAATGCTATCTCTGGCTCAAAGAGACGATGGCACCGACTTTTGTCGAAGAGATCGGCATGGACACTATGATGCTGATTACCCACAGCCTCATGGGGTTCCATAACCAAGACTATTTCAGCATGATCAATTTGAAAAATGCTGCGATCGTTCTTTGTCTCGACAGTGCCGATGCCGACCTCCGAATTTTAAAAAATTACGCCCTCTACGGAATTCAGCAATATCGGACCTACGTTTCGGACCGCCCCCCGCCTCTAACAAATTCTTGCGCCAATCTTCGGGTGGCGGTGATCCATTTTACCGATTCGATGGACGACGACCAAGGCCCCTTTCCAAGGGAAAAAATTGAACAGGTCAAACCGCTTGTTTTACGCCGAAACCCGCAATTATCAGAGGAAGACTTCTGTCATATCGCCTCATCCTTAGGCCACCGCTTTCTCAGGAGCTTGCCCGAAGAGCGGCTTATTTTGGCTTTCGATTTACTCTTTCGCTCCAGAGCCAGAGACCACTGTCAATATGAAGTCCTCTATCACGACAATCCCGAGCTTGCAAACAACGCATCGATGCACATAGTTTTCGCATGGAAAAATACTCCCAAACATCACTTTCTCTATCACCTGGCGCGGACTGTGCACCGACACCATCTCGTTATGAAAGGAGTGAGCGCAGCCTACATTCGCCCCCATGGAGAGGCCGGGAATGTCTTGGTGATGTCCATCGGCCTACACGGAAGCCAAGGGCAGCAGGCCTGGGAAACGGCAGACATTCCCGACTTCATTCGTGAATTGATTACCATTAAATATTTTGCACGATTCGATCTTGTCGAAGAGAAGCTGATCAAACCCGGTGTGATCTCGGGAAATCAGGGTAACCTTGTCCGCGCCATGGTCAATTTTATTCACCAAGCTCTCGTGAATATTGACCCGCATGTCTACACAATTGACCATGTGGAGTGGGACCTTTGCCGACTCCCCGAGCTCACCAAAAATATCTGCGGCGCTTTCGAAAAAAAATTTCATCCCAACTGCTACAGCGTCGAAGAGTACCTCAAAATTAGAAACCAAATCCTTATTGATATCGATAAGCTCGACACCGGTCACGAGGAAAACGACATTCGGCGAAAAAATGTTTTGAGGCAAGCGATCCATTTCATCCACTTTACTTTGAAGACCAACTTCTTTCGGTACAACTACAGCGCACTCAGCTTTCGACTCGACCCTGCTTACCTGGACGAGATCCCTTTTGATCGAAAGCGTCATTTTCCTTTGCTTCCCTTTGCCATTTTTTACATCAAGGGGATGAATTTCTTCGGTTTTCACATCCGATTTAAAGATCTTGCAAGAGGAGGGCTGCGCACCGTATTTCCCGAATATACAGAAAAGATGCAGTACGAATGCGACCATGTCTTTTCCGAATGCTACAACCTCGCCTACACTCAGCATAAAAAAAACAAAGAGATCCCCGAGGGAGGCTCAAAGGGAATCCTTTTCTTAGAGCCTCATGAACAGATTGCGCGAGAACTGGTTATTTTTAACAAAGAATTGAGAGAGTGCAAACTGAATCAGCAAGAACTTGAGTTGAAACTGAAAGCGTTTCAAGAAGAACAAAAAACGGAATTCATGTACCAGGCGCAGCGCGCCTTTATTATGAATTTGATGACCTTGATACACTACGACCACACCTTTCGCCTCTTTGCCAGCCACATCGTCGACTATTATATGAAACCGGAAAACATCTACCTAGGCCCCGACGAAAATATGCACGGCTGCATGTTAGAATGGATTGCCCATTATTCAGAAGAAAAAGGGTATTTGCCTGGGAGCAGCTTCATCACAAGCAAGCCTGAGGCCGGCATCAACCACAAAGAATTCGGCGTCACCTCAAAAGGTGTAAATGTCTACATGGTGGAAATGCTGAAGTATCTGGGTATTAACCCCCAAAAAGAGCCTTTCACGATTAAAATTTCCGGCGGCCCGGACGGAGATGTCGCAGGCAACCAAATCTTGAATCTCTATCGCGACTTCCCGGATACCGCTCTCCTGATCGCTTTGACAGACGGAACCGGGACGATTTTCGACCCAAAAGGACTCGACTTAAAAACACTTGTCCAAATGTTTGATGCGAACGACGGAATACGCCACTACCCCCCATCTTTACTGCATGAATCGGGTTTTTTGGTGGATAAGTTCACGAATCGAAAATCGTCTTCAGTGACACAGCAAACGCTCTGCTGGAGAAAGCAAGGAGGCACTGTCATTGAGGACTGGCTGCCGAGCAACGAGATGAATCATCTCCTCAGGCAGAATGTTCACAAGGTGACAGCCGATATTTTTATCCCTGCCGGAGGACGCCCCAGGACCCTCCACCAGGACAACTTTACCGATTATCTCGACGAAAATGGAAAACCGACGTCAAAAGCGATCATTGAGGGGGCTAACCTCTATCTGACCCAAGAGGCCAGAGAAGCCCTTGAAGCGCGCGGCGTGTTGATTGTGCGCGATAGTTCCGCCAACAAAGCCGGCGTGATCTGCTCCTCTTACGAAGTGCTCTCGGGCCTTGTGATCACGGCCGAAGACTTTAGGGACTATCAAAAAGATCTGGTTGCAGAGATTTTGCATCGCGTTGAGACGCTTGCATTCAAAGAAGCACAGTTATTGCTAAAAACACACAGCGAGACAGGTCAGCCCCTAACAGAGATTTCCGAAGAGATTTCAAATCGCATGAACCTCTATAAGTATGAAATCCTTAAAGCCCTTGGGACACGCGCACTTCCCGACGATCCCGAACACCCCTTGATCCAAACCTTTTTGAGTTATTGCCCGCCGACGCTCAAAAACCGGTTCTTCGATGCGCTTATGAACACATTGCCCGAATCTCATAAAAAAGCCATTATCAGCTGTACGCTGTCCGCTGAGCTGGTCTATGAACGAGGCCTTAACTGGTCGCCAACTGTTGTCGATGTCCTCCCATTTCTAAGAAAATAGCCTCTTTTTCATTCTTTCTTGGGAAAAATCATCCAACACTGTAAATTTTGCAGTTGACGCACTAGAGTGCTAAATTCTCTTGACCGCTAATTTTATCCATCTTATAATGAAGATGTAAGAAGTGGAGGGCATGGGTCATTATGAAAAAACCTGTAACCATCAGACGTTCAGCTAAACAAGAGCGGGAAAGGCGCGTTCTTCTCGGATTGATCGACTACTACCTGACAACGGGAGAGCCTGTCGGATCGGAAACATTGCGAGAGGCCGATTTTCAAGATCTTAGCTCTGCGACAATCCGCAATTATTTTGCCCATTTGGAAGAGGAGGGCTATCTTTCCCAGCTGCACACCTCAGGAGGCAGAATTCCGACATCTAAAGGCTACCGGCTCTATGCTGCCGAGGCTCTCGAGGCGCCGCTCCTTAAACCTTCTCTTTCAGAAAAATTCGAAGAGCTGCGAAAAATCGACAATCCGGAAGTGACCACTTTTTTACAAAAAAGCGCTGAACTGCTCAGCGACGCGAGCGGCTGCGCAGTTTTTATCTCCGCACCGAGATTTGACAACGACTTTATTTTAGATGTCAAACTTCTTCCCCTTGATCATCACCGATGCCTCTGCGTGGTGATGACAAACTTCGGCGCCATCCGTACTGACGTTCTCCACTCCGAAAACAAAGTGACCTCTTTCAGCGCAAAAAGAATCGAATCCTACTTTCACTGGCGGCTGACGCAGCTTGACGAACCGACCGACTTAAACGACGAAGAGAAAGGGCTGGCCCACCGCTGGTACAACGAAACGATCGTTCGGTTTATTGTCAGCTACGCTCACTTTGTCGAAAGAGATATGTATCGAACAGGCTTTTCGAAGCTTTTGCTTTATCCGGAATTCGATCACCCTGAAGCCCTCGCAAAAGCGCTGTCTCTTTTTGAGAATCGGCAAGGGATGAATGTGATCTTGAAAGAGAGTTTTAAAGTCGATGCGCTAAAGGTTTGGATCGATGAGGACTTGAAACCCTTCGCTAGCGGATCGCCGGAGTGCGCTGTGGTCACCATCCCCTACTACATCAATCAAAAACCGGTCGGAGCTGTTGGCATTATTGGCCCGACACGCATCCCCTACCGGGAGCTTTTTGGAACGATGAAGCACTATTCGAAAATTGTGAGCGAAGTGATCACGAGAAATATTTACAAGTATCAACTGAGTTACAGAGAGCCTTACGATGCTCCGTTGGAGCTACCCAAAAAGGAGAGGCTTCTTTTGGAGCAAACGCAAGCCCAACTATTAGAGGATAAAACAGTCGAAGCGAAAGGAGCGGAATAACGCATGACAAAAGCCGATGAAAACGAAATCGAAGACGAGATTCAAGAAGAAGAGCGGGATCCTGTTACGGTGACGATCACAGATGTTGAACTGGAATCTCTAAGACGTGAAGTCGACGAATATAAAGAAAAGTACGTCAGACAGCTTGCCGAACTCGAAAATACTCGAAAGCGGCTCATGAAAGAGCGCGACGATATGATCAAACATGCCTCTCGCCACGTCATCGCCGAATTTTTAGGGCCGATCGATCAAATGGAAAACGCCCTCGGCTTTGCCTCCGGCATGTCTGAAGAAGTGAAACATTGGGCCGTCGGCTTTGACATGATCTTAAACCATTTTAAAGAGGTGCTCAGCCATCACGGCGTCCACCCGATGGAAGCTGAAGGGAAACTCTACGACCCCCACTTGCATCACGTTTCGGAAACTGTCGAAACAGACGAGCACCCGCCGGGCACAATCATCCGGCAAACACAAAAAGGGTATCTTTGCGGAGATCAGGTCATCAGACCGGCCAATGTGATCATTGCAAAGGAAAAGAAATTAGAAAAATCTCGTCCCGAAACGGACGAAGAAGAGAGCAAGGAGACAAACCATGAGTGAAACAAAGAAAAAATCAAATAAAGTGATCGGAATCGACCTCGGGACAACGAACTCCTGCGTCGCCGTCATGGAAGGCGGGCAGCCTGTTGTGATCGCAAGTTCCGAGGGAACAAGAACCACTCCATCTGTCTTCGCCTTGAAAGGAAACGAACGATTGATCGGTGTTCCGGCTAAGCGTCAAGCGATTGCCAATCCGGAAAATACCATCACTTCTCCAAAACGATTCATCGGGCGAAAAAGAGATGAAGTGGAATCCGAGGTCAAAACAGTCCCCTACAAAGTTGTGGGAAATTCCAATGGCGACGCCGTTTTCGAGGTGCTCGACGGAAAAATGATCACCCCTGAAGAGGCGAGCGCTCACGTCCTCATGAAAATGAAAGAAACTGCCGAGGCCTATTTGGGCGAAGAGGTGACGCAAGCCGTGATCACTGTGCCCGCCTATTTCAACGATTCGCAAAGGCAGTCGACAAAAGATGCGGGAAAAATCGCCGGCCTCGACGTCAAAAGAATCATCCCTGAGCCGACGGCAGCCGCTTTGGCTTACGGCCTCGACAAAGAGCATACCGATAAAAAAATCGCCGTCTTCGACTTAGGGGGCGGTACCTTCGACATCTCCGTTTTAGAGATCGGCGACGGCGTCTTTGAAGTGCTCGCGACAAACGGCGACACCCACCTCGGCGGAGACGACTTCGATAACGCCGTTCTCAAGTGGCTTTTAGAGGAGTTCAAAAAAGATCAAGGCATTGACATCAGCGGCGACAAGATGGCGCTGCAACGCCTTCGCGATGCTGCAGAAAAAGCGAAAATTGAACTTTCCGGTACCGATAGCACCGAAATTAACCTCCCCTTCATCACAATGGATGCTTCAGGGCCTAAGCACTTGACCATCAACTTGACGCGAAGCAAGCTCGAACAGCTCACCCACGATCTGATCGAAAGAACAGTAGAGCCTTGCTTAAATGCTATGAAAGATGCCGGCGTTTCAAAAGATGATATCGGCGAAGTCATCTTGGTAGGGGGCATGAGCCGCATGCCCGCTGTGCAGAAAAAAGTGGCCGCAATCTTTGGCAAAGAAGGGCACAAAGGGGTGAATCCCGACGAGGTCGTCGCCATCGGAGCGGCCATTCAAGGGGGCGTCTTGACCGGAGACGTCAAAGACGTTCTTCTCCTCGATGTAACGCCGCTGACACTCGGCATCGAAACACTAGGCGGAGTCATGACGCCTCTGATTGAACGCAACACAACAATTCCCGCACAGAAAAAGCAGGTCTTCTCCACAGCCGGGGACAACCAGACCGCAGTGACCATCGTCGTCCTTCAGGGCGAGCGCAAAATGGCATCAGACTGTAAAGAGATCGGCCGTTTTGACCTCACAGAAATTCCTCCCGCGCCAAGGGGAATGCCACAAATCGAAGTGGCTTTCGATATCGATGCCGACGGCATATTACACGTCACAGCTAAAGACAAAAGCTCCGGCAAGGAACAGTCGATTCGCATTCAAGCCAAATCAGGACTCGATGAGGGCGAAATTGAGAAAATCATCAAGGACGCTGAAATGCACAAGGACGAAGATAAGAAGCGGCAACAAGAGGTGATGACCAAAAACGAGGCCGACACTTTGGCCTTCCAAGCGCAAAAAGCGCTCGACGAGCACAAAGAGAAGCTTCCGAAAGATGTTGTCGACGACGTCCAAGCCCATATCGACGCGACAAAAAAGGCGCTCGAGGGGGGCAGTATTGAGGAGATCAAAAAAGCCAAAGAGGCTCTTGAAAAGCACATGCAAAAAATTGGCGAGGCCATGTCTCAAGCTGCCGGTGCTGCGGCCGGACCGGCGCCCAACTCTCAGCCCCATACGCAAGCGGGCGATGCCCAAGCGTCACGGCAAAACGATGACACTATTGAAGAGGCTGAAGTTGAGATCTTAGACGACGAAGAAAAATAAGCGTCTTAGGGGACGTCTTCAAATTTGGAATCAACTTAATTTGAAGACG
>CAZVSU010000029.1:0-27935 GCA_964629645.1 uncultured bacterium
GGAAATAATAACCCGAAGAAAAATCAGAAAAAAGATGGGCTTAATTGACGCTTACGAAGGTCCACTGGGCCAATCTCAATAGATGGCAAAGCGGTGGTCGCCCGCAACGCCACGAAGCACGGGATTTTATCGACCCGCGCCTTTGTTGAAGATGAGGAGCAGGAAATTTACGAGGATTTTTGCGAAAGACTTTTTGAAAATTTGAATCCTTGCGGGAGCTTTGAAAACTTTCTTGTGGATAGGATTATTTCGACCGCTTGGCGTCTTCGGCGGGTCGTACATATTGAGGCGTTACTTTTTCAGAAAGCCAAAGATTTTCTTTATAACGATTCTTATTGTGAAGCTTTTGTCGGCAGTTCTTCTACAAGTATGGCCACCTTGTCGCGTTATGAGCGTTCCTTGGAGTGTTCTTTCTACCGTGCGATTCGAGAGTTGAAAGAGTTTCGGGGGCAAGAGGAGGTCGAAATTCTAGCGGCTTCATTTAGGGGATAATGAAATGGGTTTGTTTCGTAAAGAAAAGAATGGCGTTGTAAGGTTTTGTAATCTTTGCTATTGTTATAACCCTCACACAGAGGAGTTTGAATTCAATGCAAAAGATTGATGACTATTTAAAAATTAAAGATGCAGCTGAACTACTTGGAGTGTCCGCTAGCACATTGAGAAACTGGGAAAAACTGGGAAAGCTCAAGGCGCATCGGAATCCGAATAACATGTATCGACTGTATAAGAAGTCCGATTTGGAAAAGTTATTAAAAAGCATTGAAACTTCAACAAAGGAGTAAGTTATGGATGCAATTAATGTAGAGAAAAAAAAGGGTCAGAAAGGCGGTAGCGGCGACTCGAGTAAGCAATCAAGTAACGCCGATGCGTTGCGGAGAGAGTTTGACGCTCTATTTGACAGGTTATATGTACTTAAGCTCGGTGAGAACCTTCAAAAAGCAAAAAGTTAATGAATGATGGGAGGGGCAAAGACCCCTCTTCGAAAGAGGAGTATCGTAATGAAGGCAATTCTACTGGCTCGTGTATCGTCTAGAGAGCAGCAAGAGGGAATGAGTATTCCAGCCCAAGAGAGGCGCTTAAGGGAGTACGCAGAAAGAAAGAATTTGGTTGTAAGCGAGGTCTTTGCAATCACAGAATCTTCGACTAAGGATACTCGAAAAGAATTTCAAAAAGATTTTAGACATTATCAAGAAATCAAAAGAGCCCATCGCTCTAGTTGCTGACACCATCGATAGAGTGCAGAGAAGCTTTAAGGAATCGGTCGTATTAGAGGATTTGCTAAAAGAAGGTAAAGTTGAGATTCACTTCATCAGAGAAGGGCTTATTTTAAACCTGAAGTCCAATAGCGCTGATATTCTTCGTTGGGATATGGGAGTGATGTTCGCGCGTTCATACGTCCTTCAGTTGAGCGATAATATCAAACGCTCTAAGGAGCAGTCGGCGAGAAATGGAGTTTGGATGGGATTGGCACCCACTGGGTACATCCACTCCGTTGATGAGAAGGGCGATAAAACGACTATACCAGACCCTGACCTCGCCCCTTTTATCACAAAGATGTTCGAGCTATATGCAACAGGTGGTTACTCACTTGGCAAACTTCGGGATGAGCTGACTGAGATGGGAGTGCGAACAAAAAAGGGTAAGCCTTTTGCGGTATCCCAACTCAATAAGATTTTGAAAAAGCCCTTCTACTGCGGCCGCATGGAGACGAAGTATGGTGTAGTCGACCACAAGTATGAAAGGCTTATTTCGGTTGAGACGTTCAATCGCGTTCAGGACATCATTAATGGCTACCAGTCCAAGCCAAAGAAAGAGCTGACAAAACCCTTTATCTTGAAAGGAATGATTACCTGTGAAAGCTGCGGCTGTGTGGTGACTCCTGAAATCAAGAAAAAGCGCTACGTCTACTATAGCTGCACGAATGGAAAAGGCGGATGTAAGCGAGTTTATGTAAGGGAAGAAAAGTTGCTTAAACCACTAATGGAATATTTCGACCATATTTCCCTGAGTGAAGAGCAAATTGAAACAGTAACTACCTATTTGAAAGAGATTTATCAATCCGAGTCCCAGTTTCGCCATGAGAGCTTGGGGACTTTAAGAAGGGAACAGGACAAAATCCAACGGAGAATCAGCCAAATCTACGATGACAAGCTGGATGGGTTGATAGATGAGAAGCTATATCTTGAAAAACTCAAGGAGTTCAAAACAAGGCAAGCAGAAATCCTTGAAGAGATGAAGCGTCACGAAGTGGCGGATGAAAACTTCCACGTCACAGCTAACCTGGTTCTCAAGTTAGCTTCCCGTGCTAGGGAACTCTTCGAGAGTTCTGAAGTGGATGAAAAACGGCAACTATTGAATTTCGTATTTCAGAACTTGCAACTGAAAGACCTAAGTCTCTCAGTACAAGTCGCTGAACCTTTTAATATGATGATGGACTACGAAGGTTGTCCAAACAGTTGGAGGTGGAGAGAATCGAACTCTCGTCCTTAGCAAACTCCATACTAACCACTACATGCTTAGTGCTCTTGGATGAGGACGGGCTTGAGGAGAGCACACCACAATGGCCCGAACGGTCTCTTAATGTCTCGAACAAAAGCCTAAGACACCAGCCGGCTTATGCTCACACCAAGTTAAATGACGATAAGTCTAAGACCCTTGGTCCAGCCTTAGGTTATCGGGCTACTTACTCAGTTAAGAATTAAGCAGCAACTGCTTCCAAAGTGTTAACTTTGAAGGCGTCGGCAGCGTCGACAACGACGTTACCAGATACTGTTTTTTCAGCATTTATGTTTTTGCCGGTTTTTTTAGGAGGCCAACCGACGTCCTCCGCATGCGATCAATACTTTATTTCCAAGTCGAAACCAGTACACCCCCAAATGGTTGATTACTACCACTATAATAACATATTCGGGGATTTTTAAGGAATCACGTCGACGAGTGCTTCTTTGTGCTTCTTAAAGGTTTCGTATGGGGCGTCGGCGTAGAGGACGTATAGGACGTTGTCATCTTCGATGAATGAGACGAAAATGCCGCGATCTTCGACGGAAAAGCCGTGAGAGGGGTCATACTGGCTTCTGTTGCGATCGCCGCGTCCGAGGTAAGTCGGGTATTTTTTTTGCGCGATTTTCAGAAAATCTGATCGACTCGTGAGAAGCTTCATGTACCAGTCCCTGACCTCGTCGAGCCGGGCGCCGGGATAAGCGCGCACTTCCAAAAAAAAAGGGGAGCCGAGGGGGGTCAGTCCAAGATAGGTCCTCTTGATGATGCGATACGAGGGCGTTTCGGGCAAAGAAATCACATTGTAGCCGTTTTCGGGGAACGCGAGGTCAAATTTTTCCAAAGGCTTTTGCAGTTCGGCGAGCTTGGCCGCGACTGTATCGGGGGAAAGACCGAATTGCGCTTCAATTTCCTTCAAGGCAGCTTGATCTTGAATGATAAAGGCGTCAGTTTGGACCGAAGGAGAGGGGACTGCGAGGCTGGTCACTGGGGTTCGTTTTTCCCGGTCACAGCCGACAAGCAAAAGCGTCATGAGGAAGAGGAGTGCCTTCATGACGCTAGACTAACAAATTTTTGTTTTTAGAGCTCGTAATTCACGTGGATTTTCGGGTCGCCGTCTCTGTATGTTCCGACATCTTTAGCTGTGACCGTACATCCCGCCGCTGAAGGAATGGTGGTCTCATAAAATTTCTTCAGGTGCTCTTTGGACCCTCGATAGTCAAAATGCATCCCGGTCAGCCCTTCTTCTCTTGCCTTCTCGATCGCGGAAAGAAGCAGCTGCTTTCCGACTCCTTGCCCTTGGAAGTCTGGAGACGTGGCGATATAGGGGATATAGGCCTCATTTTCTTCTTTTTCTGAAATGATGTAGCCCGCGACAGCCCCGTTTATTTTAGCGACGAGGTAGGGGCACGGCTCAGTGAAGGCTCGCTTTTTCATTGAACGGGAATTAAAGAATCCCCAGCCCACTTGGGTGTTTATGTCAAAAATTT
The DNA here is from genome assembly GCA_964629645.1 of uncultured bacterium. Lineage (GTDB taxonomy): Bacteria > Chlamydiota > Chlamydiia > Chlamydiales > SLFE01 > JAAKFL01. Next base: position 3,987 of record CAZVSU010000029.1, read on the forward strand.
GCTTTAAATCATCATGAAAACTCTCATTTTCTTGATTTAATGGTTCGATATGGATCGTGTTGGTTTGATGAATCGTTTGAATCATTGATGTCTCCTTTTTATAAATGATTAAACTTTAATCAAATTATAATTTAAATTTATTAAGACATTATAAAATTGATTAGGGGACGTCCCCTAAAAGAGGCGTTTTGTGTACATGCCTAAAATCATAGCGATAATAAAGAAGAAGATATCAGGTTTAAACGACATGATATTGGTTAAAGCGGGCCCAGGGCAAAGGCCGATAAGCCCCCAGCCAATACCGAAGATGAGAGAGCCAAAAATCAACCGTTTATCAATCGTTGTTTTTGTTGGCAGTTTGGCTTTTAGGGAGGTGCCGATCAAAAAATGGTAGGCGGTTAAATAGACCCCGGTCGCAGCTGCGAAGACAACGATAAGGGTCGGGTCCCAATCTCCAAAAATATTGAGGAATCCCAAGATTTTTGGGGGTCTGGTCATTTGCGAGATGCCGAGACCAAGGCCAAATAAAAGGCCGCACCAAAGTGCTGTCGTCGTTGATTTCATAAGAACCATCCTATGATCGACGCTGTGATGACCCCTGCAGCGAAGAAAAGCGCTGTGGCGACAATAGATCGGGTGGAGAGTCTTCCGATGCCGCAGACGCCGTGGCCGCTCGTGCATCCATTGCCCAAGCTGGATCCGAAACCGACACAAAAACCTCCCAGCAAAACGACGGGGAGAGGCTGAGGTATGGTGTAGTCAAAGGCCACCGGGAATAGAAGGCGTAGAATAAAACCGGCGGTCAACAATCCTAAAATGAACCACCCGTTTTCGGAAACTTTCGAGGTGTTCGGCGGGAGCAGGCCTTGGAAAATACCGCTAATGCCGCAGATCCGATGGTTCCATATCAGATACAAAATTGCGGCAAGGCCGATCAAGCATCCGCCTAAAAATCCTGAAATCGGGGTGAAGTCGGCCATGGCATATCTCTGATATTTCCAAAGTTCATAATACTCTTTGTGATTTTTTTCAAGCGGCACCGGAGGCGATTGGATTTTTATGTGATCTCACGGTAAAATGATCGGCATTAACCATAGACGAGGTGGCATGTTTCAAGAGGTCAATCAAAAAAATTTTGACGAAAGAGAAAAAGAGGTTCTCGAGTTTTGGAAGTCGGAGCAAATCTTTGAAAAGTCGATCGAGCAGAGGAAAGGACACCCCCCCTTTACTTTTTACGATGGACCTCCTTTTGCGACAGGTCTGCCGCACTACGGCCATCTTTTAGCGGGAACGATCAAGGATGTGATCCCGAGATACAAAACCATGAAAGGGTACTATGTCCCGCGCCGCTTCGGCTGGGACTGCCATGGACTTCCGGTTGAGCAGGAAATTGAAAAGTCATTCGACTTGTCGGGGGCAAAATCGATTGAAGAGTTTGGAATTGCCAATTTCAACGAAGAGTGCCGCTCCATTGTCTTGCGCTATACTGAGGAGTGGAAAGGAACAGTCGCGAGGATGGGGAGATGGATCGATTTCGACCGCCCTTATACGACAATGGATCCCTCATACATGGAGTCGGTTTGGTGGGTCTTCAAACAGCTCTTCGACAAGGGGCTTGTCTATGAAGGCCACAAAGTCATGCCGTTTTCGGCCAAACTGGGAACGCCCCTTTCCAACTTTGAAGCGGGAGAAAACTATAAAGAGGTCGACGATCCTTCTCTCTTCGTTAAATTCACTTTGGCAAGCGATGCGCACACATCTTTTCTCGCTTGGACGACAACTCCCTGGACACTGATCTCCAATCTCGCTCTCATGATGGGACCGAATGTCGACTATGTCAAAATCTATGACCAAGTCACCGATCACAACTACATTCTTGCAAAACAGCGGCTCGAGGCCATGTTTCCCGATGGGGAAAGCATCCGCGTTCTCGAGGAGTTTAAGGGGATCGAAATGGAAGGCACGCGCTACCATCCTCTTTTCAATTATTTTTCCGACCAAGATGCTTTCAGGGTCATTTTAGATCCCGAAGTGTCAACCGACGAGGGGACGGGTGTTGTCCATTCAGCTCCGGCTTTTGGAGAGCTCGATTTTTATGCGTGCAAGCGGAATCACATCGATCCTGTGTGTCCTGTCGATAATAACGGCAAATTCACCGCCGAAATTCCAGAACATGTCGGCTTATTCGTCAAAGATGCCGACAAGGCCATCATCAAAAGGCTGAAAGAACAGTCCCGCATCTTTCGCCAGGAAACCTGCCACCACCGCTACCCTTTTTGCTGGCGTTCCGATACACCACTCATCTACAAAGCTGTCACGACATGGTTTGTCGCCGTTGAAAAAATAAAAGACCGCCTGGTCGAAGTGAACAAAGAGATCCACTGGACGCCCGATTTCGTGAAAGCGGGGCGGTTTGGGAAGTGGCTGGAGGGGGCGCGCGATTGGGCTGTCAGCCGCAATCGTTACTGGGGAACGCCCATTCCCATCTGGCGCTCTGACGACGGAGATCTGCATGTCGTCGGAAGCGTTGAAGAGCTGGAAACTTTGACAGGTGAAAAAATTGATGATCTGCATCGGCATAAAATCGACCACCTCACGTTTGTGAAAGACAATAAAGTCTACAGGCGGATCCCGGAAGTTTTCGACTGTTGGTTTGAGTCGGGCTCCATGCCTTACGCCCAGCCTCATTACCCGTTTGAAAACAAAGAGACGTTTGAGCAGAAATTTCCGGCCGACTTTATCGCGGAAGGATTGGATCAGACCCGAGGCTGGTTTTATACGCTGACGGTCCTCGCCGTGGCTCTCTTTGACAAAAGCGCCTTTAAGAACGTGATTGTCAACGGTATTTTACTCGCAGAAGACGGCGCAAAAATGTCAAAGAGGCTCAAAAACTACCCGGAGCCGCAGGCGGTGATCACAAAGTATGGCGCCGACGCCATTCGACTTTATATGTTGGACAGCCCCGCGGCGAAGGCCGCCGACCTTTGCTTTTCTGAAAGGGGGGTCGAGCTTGAGCTCAGACAAGTGTTGATTCCTCTCTGGAATGCCTACAGTTTTTTTGTGACCTATGCCCGCATTTACGAATGGACGCCATCTCAGGAAACCTTTCAGCCAAAACAAACGCTCGATCGATGGATTCTCTCCCGTTTGCATCAGCTTATTCATGACGTGGAAGAGGGGTTGGATCATTACGATTTGGCAATGGCGGTGAAACCTTTTGTCGGCTTTATCGACCAACTCACAAACTGGTACATTCGTCGAAGCCGGCGCCGTTTTTGGGCCGAGGAGGCAACAGAGGATCGGGACCAGGCGTTCCATACGCTCTACACCGTTTTGTTGCAGCTGTCTAAAATCGCAGCGCCCTTCGTTCCTTTCATCAGCGATGAGATCTACGCGAATTTAAAAGGGGAGAACATGCCCCAGTCCGTTCATTTAACCGACTTCCCTCTCTACAATGAGACGTTGCGGGATCGCCATCTCGAAGACGCTATGGAAGCGGTGCAAACGGTGGTGAGCCTTGGCCACGGCTTAAGAAAAGAGAATAAACTGAAAGTGCGCCTCCCTCTACCAAAAGTGTATGTCGCGTCTCCGAGCGAAGAGATTTTGGGTTTTCTCGACGAACAGAAAGAGCTGATCCTTGATGAACTCAATGTCAAAAGGCTCGAGCTGACCACTAAAGAGAAAGAGCTTGTGTCTCTATCAGGGAAGCCCAATTTCCGGCGTCTCGGAAAGCAGGTGGGCAGGCGTATGCCCGAGGTCCAAAAAGCGGTCGAGGGTTTCCCTCAAGAGACCTTGGAAAAGATCCTGTCTGGCGAAAAAGTGACGCTTGATCTTGACGATATGACACTTGAACTGGGGCCCGAAGAAGTCTCGGTGCAGCGCGATGTGCAAGAGGGATTAATCGCCGCAAACTCGGGGATTATCACAGTGGCTCTTGACACCGCAATTACAGAAGAGCTCGAAATCGAAGGGCTGGCGCGGGAAGTCGTCAACAAGGTGAACACAATGCGCCGGGAACAAGGGCTCGATGTCTCCGATCGGATAAAGCTGACACTTGCAACAACGGAAAAAGTGAAAGCGAGTTTTGAGCAGCATGGGAGCTATATCCAAAATGAAGTCCTGGCAGTGGAGGTCAACTTTGCCGATTGCGAAGGGCAGCAATGGGACTTGAATGGACAGCCGGCCACAATCTCGATCGTAAAGTGCCAGCTGTAAGAGTATCACAGTGAAAACAAAGAGTCTTGCGAGGGGGTGTCGAGCTTATACTCGAAATCCCCTGCTGACATATGGAAAACCTGTTTTTCTACAGGATGCATTTTGTAACCAATGGAATCGGCATAGCCCCGATCTTTGGCTCTCTGTTGTAAATTGTGGATCACAGCTTCATCGGATAGGCGGATGCGGCATCGGTTCAGCCGCTCGAAGCGCTCTTCAATGATCTCTTGTTTTTTCATAAGAAAGGGTGGGCCCATTGCGGTGACCATAAGATTTTTCATCGCATCTTCGTCCAGCTGATTCTTGAAGATCATCACCAAGTAGAGCAAAATATAAATGCGAAGTCCCGCTCTATCGAGGGCATCTTTACAGCACACCATGATCGTTTCAGGTTGTTCGTAGCAAGCGCAGGTGAAAATAAAGAGGGAATACGCGATATCGAGAAAATCCTGTCTTTCCTCGCGGCTCATTTTTTTCTTTCCATGGAAAACATCTTGATGGAGGTCGTCAAAAACTTGGCGGGTGAGTTTGAGAAACTTTTTGTCATTTTGATAGTCGACAGGAATCCAAAAACTAGGGTCGGTGCAAAGCTGGTGAATCAGCGACTTTTTGAAGCGCTCAGCGTCTTCTTCTTCCTCCCAAACCCCTGACTGGAGATAAAATTCGGTGTCGTGGTTGAGCATAAAAAGGGAGTTTTCCATCTCCTCGTCTTCAAACACTTTCTTGAGCAGCTTACAGCGGGAGCTCTCTGCTCCACCCGCTGCGGCCTGAAGATTGAAGTACATCAGTTTTTTGTCTGTCGACACACAGTGCCTCAAGAAAGCGAGAAACTCCGGGGCAATTCTCGTGTTCCATTCATCAATTGTCGGGGTGCCTGTACGGACAAAGCGAATCGAGCGATCTTTAAAAATCAGGTCGAAAAGGATGTGGGGAATGTTGCCCATTGTATGGGGATCGAAATAACATCCCGTGTGCCCTTTGAGTTTATTGACCCACAAGTTGAAAAGGGGAGCTTTGTCAGCCTGGGGAAGATTGATGATGGCCTGCCTTTGTTCGGGCAAACTCAACGCCATGATATCGTCAACTTTGTCGGAACCGTAGCCTTTTTCGATGACACCACATATGACGCTCGCAATAAAAGAATGAAGGGGAACGTTGTAAACAGACGCAGCGATTTGGTGGAGGCTTTGCACTTCGGGCCCCTCTTCGTGGTAGATCTGCTGGTAAAGCTCCGAGCTCAATGCTTCGCGCAGCTTTTCAATGAATTGCCGATGCTGCGTTCGCGATCTGTCGTAGAATTCACTCGAGTCCTTCAGAAGATGAGCTGCGATATCCGCCAGACGCTTCTCAAGAGGTGTCAGGCTTTCTGGGTCTTGTTCTGCAAGCTCAAGAAGGGAAGGGTCGAGCTGCTCTAAGATTTGCTCTAAAACACAGACATATTTGGCCTGCTTGCAAGGGTGGTCCCCATCAATTAAGAAATCGCTCAAACAGCTCCAGACGTAATTTGTCAAGGGAACGACCGTATAGGAAAATGGGGCCCACGCGTAACTAGCAATGGTGGTGATCGTACTGTCTTGTTCAGTAGATTCAGTTTCCCGATCAAATTCATCGACGATGAAGTCTTCATACTCGTCTTCACTGCTGTGTAGAGAGCTGTACCCGTCTGTGAAACTATTGAGGCGTCCAAGCATGCTATCCCCTTTTATAGGGGATTGTAGGGTAAATTAATTTTTTAACCCAACATATTCGTTATTAAGAAGAAAGCTTTTTATATAAAGGCTTTTGAATTTTTCGTTTATGGAACACCCACCATATCAGCGCGATTGTGCCAAATACGCTGAGAACAATAACATTCGGGAGTGAGAAGTAGGGATGAGGCGTTTGCGTCGGTAGGCCCCAGCGCGAGCCAATCGGCCAAAAGATAAAGGTGGGCGTTCCCTGGAGGTTGTCTTCGGGTACGAACCCAAAAAAACGGCTGTCGGCGCTCATGGCATGGTTGTCGCCAAGGACAAGATAATGATTATCGGGAACTCTCAGCCCGTTTTTCAGTATCTCTTCTTTCGATGGGGGACCCGCGTCGACGAAACCGACTTCTTTCGTTTTTTCAGTTTCGACAAACTGCTTCAAGGCGGGTTCCTCCTTATCGAACAGCTTTGACCCCATCACGTAGAGATCTCCACTCCGATAGTAGGCAAAACGAGCCGGGGAATAGGGCGTCTCCGCTTGGTTTGGAGAATAGACCGTCGCAAAGTTTGTGCCGAGATTATAGAGGGTTTGAAGGTTGTTGAGCCGAGAAACGGGATGGTCTTTCGGCAGCTCGGTTGAGAGCCCCTTAAACCCGATACTATAGGCTTTGCCTTCGTAGAATTCATACCGTCCATCGGGAACATCAACAAGAGGCGGGTTATACGCGTTGAAGGGTCTGGCGGGATCCGAATAGAGTTTCGCTCTCCCGTTTTCTACTTCAAATCGCGCCGTGTAGAGCGTCTCCATCAAGCGCTGTTGATGCTTTTGATCAAGGGGAATGAGCGACACTTCGGTCGGAAGGAGAGCGGTTTTCGGTCCAAACAGCGCAATCGGCTTCCCTTTAAGTTGAGGGTGGTGCTTCAACTCCAGATAGTAGTCAGTTTTGGGAAGCTCTTTCAAACGGCCGCTATAGTGCTCGTTTGCTTGGGATTGAGTCAAGAGGCGGGTCATGGCAAAATTGTGGATGCCGTAGGCGTCAGAATAACGATCAAATCGGGCGGTCTCTCCTTTTGCATTCCCTAGCCAATCAAAAGAAACCGATCCCACAGGCTGGTTAAAATGGAGAAAAGCGATTTTTCCCGACATGGCCGAGCTGTCCGGCTTGACATTGATCCCTTGTCCTTCAAATGAGGTAAAAGGAATATATTCCAGCTTGTCCATTTTGGGGTGGGTGCGCAGTTCGTCGACAGGTTCCCCTTTGTTGTCGATCACGTAGACCTGACCGCCGTAGAAATAAACGGTGTCTCCCGGTTTACCCATCAGTCTTTTGATGTACCGTTTTTTATAGGGAAAGAGCCAAAAATAGGTCGTGTCGTTATTGGGAATGTCGATGTTGTCGCCCGACCAAATCACGGGGTTTCCGCGGACGACGAGATCCGGATCAAATATGAAGTGATCGGTCAAAAATGGAATGTTGATGCCGTGTGTTGTTTTCGACACAATCAGATGGTCTTGTTCCTTGTAGGTCGGACGCATAGAGCCTGTGGGGATGACGTAGAGCTCAAACCAGGTCATCCGGACGACAACGGCTAGCAGGAGGGCCACCCCGAGGGCGACCACGATTTCTTTGAAATAATGAAGGAAAGAAGTCTTTACAAAACGGCTGCTAAAAGATTCGAGTTCTTTTGCTTTTTCGCTCGCCCCTTTTTTGTCCTGTCTCAAAAGAGCGGCGTCCAAAAGCTCCATCTTTGTTTCAAATGGATCAAGGTCCTGCTTGGGAAGGGTTTTCCAGTTGTTGCGATACCAGTTGTAGCACGATTTTAAAATGCCGCGGCTTTTGTTCAGGGAGTATTTTCTGTTCCACATAGACTTGCCTTCAAAATAAAAAGCCAATTTTATGTTATTGAAGACTAATTGACAAGGGACTCGGTGTTTATCAACAGTCAATGTTCGGTAAATGTTCGTATATAAAGAGTAAATCGTTGTGAATTAGCCTGTTTTTATGTGGAAATCCGGTTGATAAACTGTTGATATCAGTCGACAACTCGGAACCGACAAAGAAAGAAGTCTCGCGTAAAAATATTTTAATCATTGACTGCCAGGTGTTTAAAGATTTCATCCTTGAGAGGCGCCCTTGTCGATAACGTTAAAAAAAGAGTGTTGATAACTTGCTGATCGTGAAGGAAGCAACGATGATTGCGAGGGGCTTAGACGATTGCATGCAACGGTTCAAACGCATGCGCGCTGCTCAAAGAAAGTGACACTCACTAAAAAGGGGGCTACGATTCCGATACGCGCTTTAGAGGGTACTGGCGCGGGGAGTGGAGCCTTCGTCCGGAGTCGACGACGCGAAGCTGAGTTTTCCCCACTGCTCCCTTCACTTGCATCCAATAAGGAAAATAATCGGGGTACTGCTCGCCAGGTTGCGGGACGTAGACGATGATTTTTTTTCCGGAGAGTTCGGTTTGGTCCCGAGGCCAACGCCCCTCCCACGCATCAAAAAGAATGCCGGGCATTTGCGCCCCTTCGACAATCATGCGGGGCTGCCACGGCCGCTCGCGGCCGCCCGAAGTTCCTACCAAGCGTCTTTTGTGAGCAGGTAAGGGTTGGAAGGGAAGGTTGATCAGTTTGGAAAATAGATTGTCGTTTTCGGAGAGCTTCATCCAGCTTTGGTGTGAGTAGGAGTAGTAGTTGTCAAGACGCCCGGTATTCAATTGAACGGTATAGGCGACCCACGCTGTATGTCCCGGAGCGCCTGCCTCGAGCCAGCAGCGCCATGTCGGGCATTGCCTTGGAAAGAGCGGCTCAGGAATTGTAATTTCTTGAATCACAAGCGATGACCCCAGCTTTTCTTCAATGAGGATCATGGTATAATTTTTGTTTCGGACGGCTACGAGGTAGTCCCCTTTTTGTGCGTGTTCCAAATTCTGACGTAGGAAAAGAGGGCTCGAAAAGCAAAGCACTGGGGTTAAGATAACTGCAATCAGTAGTGAGCGGATCATAAAACTCCTTGCGAGTGAATTATTTATGTTATTTTATTCAATGATTGTTTTCAAGCCGCAATTGAGATACAAGTAAGAGATAACGTTTTAAAATGAGGTGAGTATGAAAGTCATGAAGTTTTTAGTGAGTCTTCTTTTGGGGTCCTTGTTGACGATTTCTTGCGGAGAAAGAAAAGATGACAAACAGGAAAAGGCCTATCCCAATCTCCCTAAAAATGTGAGAGAGCAGGTGATGGCGCTCGATTCTGAAATCAAGGATCTGCAAAAAGAAATGGAAGAGAACATGCGGAAGTTCCAAAATCAGGAATCTCTTGCGGAAGAAGAGGTCTTTGACAAATGGGAAAAATTTAGCGAATCGGTGAAACAAGGGGAGCGCTTCCAAGATAAGGCCAACCAGCTCCGCGAACAGATCATCAAGCTTCAACAAGAGAAGGTGCGCCTTCTGGAGAATGGATCAAGCGCCTCGCCTTAAACGGATGCGTAAGCTTTCGCCAAAAATGGATGGCAGGTATATTATTTTAGGCTATGCAGCTTCACCGTATTTATAATGACTCTTTATCACTGTTGACTGATTTTTATCAGCTGACGATGGCCTGCGGGTATTGGAAGCAGGGGATTGACAAAAGCGAAGCGGTCTATCACCTCCATTTCAGAAAAAATCCCTTTCAAGGGGGCTTCACCATCGCTGCAGGGCTGGAATCTGCCATCAGCTTTTTGGATTCTTTTCATTTCGAAACTTCCGATTTGGACTATCTGGCAACACTCAAAGATGCGCAAGGAGACCGTTATTTTTGCGACAAGTTTTTGACCTATCTGTCGGACTTGGTTTTTTCTTTCGACATCGACGCTGTTCCGGAAGGGACTGTCGTCTTCCCTCAAGAACCGCTCGTTCGAGTGAAAGGACCTCTTTTGCAGTGTCAACTTTTGGAAAGCCCTCTCCTTAATATTATGAACTTTCCCACTCTCATTGCAACAAAAGCGGCGCGGGTGAAAATGGCGGCCGGAAACGATTCTGTCTTGGAGTTTGGGATGAGGCGCGCCCAAGGAATTGATGGTGGTATCACAGCCTCGCGCGCCGCTTATGTCGGCGGGTGCGACGGCACATCGAATGTTTTGGCGGGAAAATTTTTCGGTATTCCGGTCATGGGAACCCATGCTCACAGCTGGATCACGGCATTTGATGATGAAAGAGAGTCGTTTCGCGCCTTCGCCGCGGCCATGCCGGGCAATACGATATTTCTTGTGGATACCTACGACACTCTCGACGGGGTGCGCCATGCGATCGAGGTGGGGAAAGAGCTCAAAGAGATGGGAAGGCCTTTTATGGGAATTCGTCTGGATTCAGGTGATTTAGCCTATCTCAGTATTGAAGCCAGACAAATGCTTGATGCGGCCGGTTTTCCCGAGACAACGATTGTTGCGAGCAATAGCTTAGATGAAAATGTGATCGGCGACCTAAAAAAACAGGGGGCAAAAATCGCCAGTTGGGGCGTCGGGACAAAGCTGGCGACGGCTCACGACCAGCCCGCCCTCGATGGGGTTTACAAGCTTTCTGCGATCAAACATGAAGGGCAGGATTGGAAGTACCGGTTAAAGCTGTCCGAACAAATGATCAAAATCACCAATCCCGGTATGCTGCAAGTGCGCCGCTTTTACGCAGAAGATAAAGCGGTTGCCGATGTGATTTTTAATGAATTAGAACCTGAGCCAAAGGATTGGGTCCTTGTCGATCCCCTGGATGCCACGCGAGAAAAAAGCATCCCTCCTTACCTTGAGGGAAAAGACTTGTTAGTCCCCATCTTTAGAAATGGATCAAGTGTCTATGCCGCCCCGCCTATTGAACAGATCCGGCAGAAAACATTTTCGGAGCTGGCGAGTTTTCACTCGGGAGTCAAACGGTTTTTGAATCCCCACCAATATGTCGTGGGGATGGAGCAAAAGCTCTATGGGCGCAAGGTTGAACTGATCAAAAAAATTCGAAAAAAGGTGGCCGTTTGAAAGCGCTTTGCCTCGTCGATTTGCAAAACGATTTTTTTCCGGGAGGCGCCCTGCCCGTTCCTCAAGGGGATCGCATTCTTCCGATCGTCAATCGACTTTTGCATTTGAATTGGGATGTCGTTGTGGCCTCGAAAGATTGGCACCCTCCCGAACACAAAAGTTTTGCCGCCGTTCACGAAAAAGAAGTGGGCGACACTGCTCTCGTTCAAGGAGAGCCCCAAATCCTCTGGCCCGTCCACTGCGTCCAGGGAACAAAAGGGGCGGAGTTCAAACCCGGGTTTGAAACGGATAGGATCGAAAAAATAGTTTACAAAGGGACCCGCGTCGACTCCGACAGCTACAGCGCTTTTTTCGATGACCTCGGCGACACTTCGAGCGGTTTAAAAGAATGTCTCGCACAAAAAAAGGTGGAAGAGATCTTTTTTGCGGGGCTTGCAACCGACTACTGCGTCCGCGCGACCGTTTTGGACGGTTTGGCCTTGGGTTTCCGCTGCGCTGTCGTCAAAGAAGGGGTCCGTGGAGTGAACCTCGGCGACCATGACAGCGAAAAGGCGTTGGAAGAAATGGCAGAGGCCGGGGCGACCATCCTCTCAATTGACGATGTCGAGAAAATGCGTTACAATGGATTCGCATCCAATACGTAAAGGACACTTATGAGACACCTTATCCGCCTGCTTGTCATTAGTTTTGCCGGGCTTCAGCCCCTCCTCCTTTCTTCTGCCGAAGAAACGAAGGAACAGCCCCCGAAACTTGAGGCAAAAACTGTCGTCACCGAACATCAAATTACGATTCAAGGAAAACCGGTCAAATACAAAGCGACAGCCGGAACGATGATCCTCAAAGACGACAAAGGGAAGCCCGAAGCAAGCATTTTCTATATCGCCTACACTAAAGATGGCGTTCAAGACCTCGGCAAGCGTCCTCTCACTTTCTGCTTTAACGGCGGACCCGGTTCCTCTTCTGTTTGGCTCCATCTTGGCCTGCTCGGTCCGAAAAGAGTGGCGATGAGCATGAATGGGATACCGGAAAGGCCCTATCGCCTTGTGGATAACGAATATTCCCTCCTCGACAAAACCGATTTGATTTTTATCGACCCTGTTTCGACCGGATACAGCAAAGTCGCCGATGGTGTTGATGAGAAAAAGTTTCACAATGTCGACGATGACATCAGGTCCGTCGCAGAATTTATCCGTCTCTACACCACCACAAACAACCGCTGGGCATCGCCGAAGTTTGTCGCGGGTGAAAGCTATGGAACGATTCGAGCGACAGGACTGTCTAACTACCTCTTCGAAAAAAATCGGATGGAACTCAATGGAATCATGCTGATTTCCTCCGTTCTTGATTTTCAAGCTTACCTAACGTCTGCAGGGAACGACCTTCCCTTCATTACGTTTCTCCCCACTTATAGCGCGACGGCTTGGTACCACAAAAAATTGGATAAAAGTCTACCATCAGACTTTTTTGCCCTCATAAAAGAAGTCGAAACATTTGCCAGCAATGACTATGCCCTCGCTCTTTTGAAAGGGAGCAGCATTTCTGAGGGTGAAAAAAAAGCGGTGGCGGAAAGGCTTGCGCGGTTCACCGGCCTTGACATCGACTTAATTTTGCAGTCCAATCTCAGAATCAAGCCCTTTCAATTCATGAAGGAGCTGCTGAATGACGAAGACCGTATTGTGAGCCGATTCGACGGGCGCATCACGGGGATTGATCAAGATCCCACGAGCTCGCGTTACGCCTACGATCCCATGATTTCTGCCCTGATGCCGGCATTTACCGCGATGATGAACCAGTACCTTTACGACAACCTCAACTGGAAGGTTGAACAGGAATATGAGATCCTCTCGGAAGTGTGGCCTTGGGAGTGGTGCCGGGCGAAAAATCAATTTTTGAATATGAACGAGGATCTGCTTGAACTGATGACGCAAAATCCCCATTTTCGGGTTTATGTGGGGAGCGGTTTTTTTGACCTGGCCACTCCATTCAGTGCAGCAGATTATACGTTCAATCATCTCCCGATCGATCCGATACTCCGTGGGAACATCACCATGAAGTACTACGATGCGGGACACATGATGTATATCCATCGCCCCTCGCTTGCGAAAATGAAAAAAGATCTCGACAGCTTCATCGATGCCGGCCTGTAACCTTGCATTTTACCGTTTTATTTGGTATCATCACTCCAATTAAAATCGTGCAACAATATGAAGCCCAAAGACTTGAAAGCCCCATTTTCGTGGGGCGAAGAATTCACCACGATCTCCGACCGCGTTTTATTTGCCTTCGAACGATTTGGCGTTGAGCCGACGTTTCGCTTTCCCGAGTGGAGCGATCCGTCTCTTTTTGGAAATGATAGGCCGGTCAAAATTGAATACTGCAGCGGGACCGGGCAGTGGATCTCCCATCAAGCTAAAAATGACCCCGAGAGTAACTGGGTCGCTGTGGAAAAACAATTCGACAGGGTGAAAAGAATTTGGTCGAAGCTGAAAAATTTCGATCTCAACAATCTGTTTTGTGTCTGCGGCGAAGCTCTGAATGTGACCAAGCGCTACTTCGCCGACGAAACAGTTTCCGAAGTGTACATTAATTTTCCCGACCCCTGGCCCAAAAAACGACATGCCAAGTATCGCTTGATACAACCCTCCTTTGTCGATCATCTGGAGCGAATTCTCAAAAAAGGGGGAACCGTGACGTTAGTGACCGACGATGAAAGTTATTCCATAGAAATGATCGAAGCTTTCAACGCCCACCCCGGTTTTACATCGATCTATCCGGAACCCTACTTTCGCACCGATTGGGAGGAATATGGACCCTCTTTTTTTGACGAACTTTGGAGAAAGAAGGGAAAGACAATCCGCTTTCATCAGTTCAGGAAGGAAAGGATATGAAAACAGTTTATCTTGACGGGACAGTCAAAAGTGATCTCAATTGGACAGTACCTGAGCTTTCTCCCGACGATCAGGTGATGTGGGCTCTTGATCTTGGTCTTTTTGACCGTCTTCCATTCCCTCTTTCTCATGAGTCCCAACTTAAATCGCTCATGCTATCGCTTACTCATTTTGCTGACACTGTTTGGCCTTCTGTTTGCCAAAGCAGCAGGGGAGTGTGCCTTTACAGAGGTTCTTTAGACGTTTCAGGGCAGATGTGGAATGACGATCACGAGCAAGGCTTTCTCCGTTGGTGCCGTGAGGTTCACTGCCGATCGGAAGACCCTTTCATGAGGAAAATATACGCCCGCGATCTCGCGGCCGACTATCTCAACCTGCTCGTCGGGTCTCTTCCCGATGACATTCCGGCTTTTTTGCTTTTTGATGCCAGTGACACCCCCGATCCGTTTCATGCGATGTGTCTTCTCGATCCTGAAAGAACCGAGCGATTCCACCGCGCAGTGAAAAATAGCGCGGTGCAAACGCGCGATCTGATTTGGGATGACGCTCTTTCAGAGCCTCCTGCCGCTTCAGTCGGCGTTTATCTTCCCCATTCAGAAACGTATGAGGAGTGCTCTCAGGAGGCCTTTCGTCACGCATTGATCGGTCTTGAGCAAATGCAACTCTCTTACCGAATCATCGCTGAAGACCATCTGATTAGAGACTGGGACGGCCTCGATGTCCTTTTAGTCGACCCCGGTTCTGTCAGCCCTTTTGGCAAGAGAAAAATTATGGGCTTTTCTGCTGCGGGGGGAACCATTGTGACTTTAAATTCTTCAGATCTCGATGTCCCCGAGCTCGTCACTTTCGACGATTTCATTCAAAACGCACACTCTTTTCTTGAGACGTAAGGGCAGCATGCCTTGCTTTGATCGTTCGGTTCCGCCATTTTTTTACACCCGACAAACTCTCGATCTGTGGGCCTTTAGGCTGCGACTTCAATAATAGAGTGTCTAATTGGGGTAAATACTCATCGCGTTTGACTCGAGATAAATGCTTGATCAGGTCGTGAAAAACGGTTGTGGAATTCACGATCGTAAGAGATTTTAAATTGACACATGTGGTGAGCGCATTGATCAACACTTTTGGTTCTCTTTCAGATTCGTTTCTCCCGATTTCTAAAGATTTGAGTGTCGACTGGTACCAGAAAAGCGATTGCGCTCCTCCAGAGTCTCCCACGTGAAAAAGGGATAGTGTTTTCAGCTCTTGGTTTTTGAAAAAATGGGTCAAAATATCTTGATTGACACATTGAACAGAAGAGAGCTTTAGGTGCTTAAGTTTAAGAGTGCTTAATGCGATAAAACCGAGATCGGTAAAGAGGTTGCCGGCGCCGCTTGTTTCAAGCCGTCTTAAGTTCTCGTTACTGGCAATCGACTTTAAAGCGAAATCCGTAAGACCCGTGACAGATTCCAGTTTCGCTGTCTTCAGATCGACCAAATTTGAAAAAGCCCCATCCGAAAGATTAAAGGCTCCTTCTAAAATGAGGCTCTCAAGACTTCCGGGAAACACGATTGCGGGCAGATGAACCTTTTTTCTTGTGTGGAGTTTTAAACGCGCTAAACGGCGAAAGTCGCTGAGAAGAGACAGTCCTTTTGAGTTCACTTTCGAAAGATTGGTCACAGTGAGATCAATGATTTGATGGCTTAAGACACCAAACCCTTCTTTTTTAACCCACTCTTCTCTGATGTCTTTGCAAGAGACAGTCAAAGTCTTAAGGTATTGAAACGTGATCAGAGTATTCAATTCTGCGCTGCAACCTTTGGGCAGCGTTAAAGAAAATGAAACCAGGTTTGGAAAAAGACGGTAGTAGTTGAGAAGATCTTTGTGAAGGCTGTAAGACTTTAGGGGATCGCTTTTTGTCTTAGGATTCAGATGAAACTCGAGTTCTGTCACCTGATCTCCAATCTTTTGGAGCGTTTTGGGCTTAGAGGTTTGAAAACCATGGAGCGAACACGTCCTCGAGGTCATCGTATTTTGACAGAGGCATTCTCTTTTGTTCACAAGCTCTTGTGCCTGGCGATTGACCTCTTCGCGTCCAAGAACGGGCTGATGATCTGAGATGCTTAATAATGGATCCATATCCGCCTCCGGCGTCCGTTTATGAAAAGCACTCAATGTAAGCGTTTTGTTAAATCGTGTCAACGGAGCAGAAATTTCAAAAACAATTCCAGTTGAATGGGATAAGCTTTTTCTTGTCTTTTCTTAGGGCTCCGGGCATCATTCCGGTTATGGGAACCAACAAGGAGAAAGGGGGCCGTATGACCACCACATCAACGTCAGCGAAAAGCCGGCTGGCATTCACGAACTTCAAAGCGACAGAAAGACTTCGCACTCTTGCTCAAAACCCATTCGATTTGACAAAACCCGGGAACTTATCTCCCGAAAGAATCGATCAATACAGACAAACCGCCTGTGGGTACAAATTGATGTATGCCACAGATAGGGTCACGGACGAAGTGATCGGTGAGCTTTGCCGCCTGGCAAAAGAAGCAGAAGCTGTCGAGAAAATGAAGGCGATGCAGTCGGGATCAGTGCTCAACAAGATTGAAGGCTATCCCAGTGAGGAGCGTTCGGTTTTGCATACGGCGATGCGTGATTTTTTCGAGTCTCCCCACACATCAAGAGTGGCTAAGGAGGCGACCGAAGCCGAAAAAGTTGAGCTCGACAAGCTGAAAGATTTTCTCAAAACAATTGATCGAGACAACCGTTTTACCGATATGGTGATGATCGGCATTGGCGGGTCTAACCTAGGTCCGGAAGCGGCCACCCGAGCGCTCAAATATCTTGAAAAGCCCGGAAGGCAGGCCCATTTTATCGCCAACGTCGATCCCGATGAAAGCATCCGCGCTTTAAAAGATCTCGATTTGAGCAAAACCCTTGTTCTCGTCGTTTCAAAGTCGGGATCAACCTTAGAAACAGCGACGAACTATCAGTTTGTTGCCGAGCGATTTAAGAATGCCGGCTTAAATCCTAAAGACCACTTTGTCGCGATCACGGGAAAGGGGAGTCCGCTCGATGACAAAAGCCAGTTTCTCGAGTGCTTCTACAGTTGGGACTTTATCGGGGGACGATACTGCACCTCTGCTATTTACGGTGCTGTCGTCATGTCGTTCACCCTTGGGTTCGATACGTTTTGGGAGTTCTTGAAGGGGGCGAGTGCCATGGATAAAGTGGCGCTTGAATCGGATCCTCAGCAAAATTTGCCCTTGATGCTGGCCCTTCTTGGCATTTGGAATCACAATTTTCTCGGGTATCAAACGCTTGCGATTATTTCCTATTGCAGCGCCCTTGCCCGTTTTCCCGCCCACATTCAGCAAGTTGAGATGGAATCGAACGGAAAGCATATCGACCGCCACGGCACCAGGGTCGACTTCGACACCGGCATGATTGTTTGGGGAGAGCCGGGAACCAATGCCCAGCACTCTTTTTATCAATTGATCCATCAGGGAACGCCCATCATACCCCTCGACTTTATTGGATTCCGCGAGCCCCAATTTGGTGACGACAGCGTGATCAACGGCACAACGAACCAAGAAAAATTGCTGGGCAATATGTTCGCACAATCCATTGCGCTCGCCACAGGAAAACAAGACGACAACCCCAATAAGCAATTTGAGGGAAACCGTCCCTCCAGAATTATTTTAGGCGAAAAACTGACCCCCTTCGCGCTTGGAGCTCTCTATTCTCTTTACGAAAATAGAGTGGCCTTTGAAGGATTTATTTGGGATGTTAACTCCTTTGACCAAGAGGGGGTGCAGCTCGGGAAGAAGCTTGCGAATAAGGTCATCGGCAGTTTCAAAACCCTTCGAGACAGTGGAAAAGTCGAAGGGGACTTCCCTCTTGGCGACGCCTTTATTCGCCACCTCGATTTCTAGAAAATAATGTGTTTTCCTGCTATGCTTTGAAGCATGGCAGGAAACCCATTGCACAAACCGGTGATCCCAAGAAGAAGCCGTTCATGCTGTCGCACCAAAAAAAAGTTTGATGCCGGCGACGACTACATTTCCTTGATTTTGGAAGGAGATGGGGATGGAACGTACACGCGGGACGACATACTCTTGGCTCACTGGAATGCCAATCAAGAGCCCGAGCTCCTCGAGCAGGCGTGCAGCAGCTGGAAAGCCAAAATTCCCGCCGGGACCGAAACAGTTAAAGAGCCGGAAGAGCTGATCGACCGCGCTTTTGAGCTGTTTTATGAAGCTCTGGACAAAGCCGATGCCCTAAGGGCCTTTGTGTTGGCTCTTTTCCTCGCGCGGAAAAAAGCGCTTCTTTTTAGGCAGGAGCTTGTCGACGGCGAAAGAGTCGCCTACGTCTACGAGGTCGCAGAAACTGAAGAGGCTCTTTGCGTCGATGTCATTAAGCCCTCCCAGCAGCAGATAGAAGAGATTCAAGATGAGCTCAGTCGTGAAATCGGCCTTTTGTCCTAGATGCCAAACAGACGTGAAAGGGGATTCCAAACATTGGCCCTTTTGCTCTGAAATTTGCCAGAATAGCGACCTCTACCACTGGCTTTCCGAGGATTACTCAATCTCTCGCGATCTCAATGAAGATGAACTCGGCGAGTGGTTCAGAATTCGGGGCGAACAACTCAACCCCTACGATCCCGATGCCTTTTGAGGTTCTTAAAGATTTTTTTCTCTATTTGACCGCCGAAAGGGGGCTGTCTCTCAACACGATCAAAGCTTACGAAAATGACCTCAATCGTTTCGTCGCGCACATCAAATCCGAAGGGGTTTCCCAATTGACAGACGTGACCGAGGAGACAATCATAAGCTTTCTTTCCTTCCTCAAAACGCAAAATTATGCCGAGACCTCCATCACGCGCGCACTGATTGCCGTCAAGGTTTTGTTCCGCTATTTAAAAAA
Source organism: uncultured bacterium (assembly GCA_964629645.1). Classification (GTDB taxonomy): domain Bacteria; phylum Chlamydiota; class Chlamydiia; order Chlamydiales; family SLFE01; genus JAAKFL01. The sequence goes on from CAZVSU010000029.1 coordinate 22,681, forward strand.
AGAAAAGGTCATCGAAAAAAATGTGGCCCTCTATCTTGAAAGCCCGCGTCTTTGGCAAGTGCTCCCCGCCGTCTTGAGCGCAAACGAGGTGGAGCGTCTTCTCTCTCAGCCCGATCAGGATACAGAGGAGGGGATTCGGGATCATGCCATTTTAGAAATATTATATGCGTGCGGATTGAGAGTGTCGGAGCTTTGCGGATTGAAATTATACGATGTCGATGACGATTTTGTCAGGGTCCGGGGAAAGGGGGGCAAAGAACGGACAGTGCCGATCGGCACTAAAGCGTTGGAGGCGGTCGATCGCTATCTGACAAGATGCCGCCCCGATATGGGAGAAGATTCTGGACAGCCGCTCTTTGCAGGTTTAAAGGGAAAGCCGGTCCACCGCGTTGCCGTGTGGAGTATGGTGAAGCGCTATGCTAAACAAGCGGGTATCAAGAAAAATATTTCGCCTCACACTCTGCGCCATTCATTCGCCACACATCTTCTCGATAATGGAGCAGACCTAAGGGTGATCCAAGAGCTTCTCGGCCACGGCGCGATCAGCAGCACAGACCGCTACACCCATGTTAGTCGGAAACATCTTCAGACGTCATTTCACCAGTTTCATCCCCGCTCCGGGGAAAGAACGTAGTCACGTATCCTTCGACACGCAAAAACCACGGCACCAGCGTTGGGTCGATTGGAGTCGAGAAGTAATGTTTGGTCCCGTCGGAGTTTCGCGTGGCATGGAAAGCGACATAACTACCGATAAAAATGGGCAGCTCGAGATAGATCCACGGCCATGACGCAAACGCCAAGATGCCAAAGGCGATTTTGGCAATGAAATGGACATTCCAATACATTCTGATTCTTTCGTGTATGGTATAGCGGACCGATTCCGAAAGTGTCACTCCGATTAAGAAGGCGACAAACGTATATTGCGGTCTCAAAAGAAAAGAACCGACACCGGCAAGAAGAATGAACGCATTCCCGGCGACGGCGGCTACTTTGCGCCATGATTCCTGGCTATGATCAAACTTCGGGGAAAATCTGAATGCTAAAAAGTCAGCGAACGGGTGGGGGCGGGCGCTGGGTCGTGTTTCAGTCATAACGTCTCCAATGATATTATTATCAATTACTTAAGCAAGGGACAATGATAACAGAAACAACAATAATAAGGTATCAATTCAATTTTTTTCGTTTATTTTCAGAAAGCTCATCGGCATATGAGGTCGCGATCAGCGTTCCAATATTACCAGTCAGGACTGAGACGCAAAAGGCCGTAAAAATCGGCATATGAAAAAGGCAGACGAAAAAAAAGAAGACGCAGGCTGTCGGTACACCTCTTAAGCGCCAAATTTCTTCTATGACCTGTATAATGCGTCTGAGCTCTTCGGGAATTTGGTCGTTCATTTGCCTCACAGCAAAACCGCCGGCACTCCCGCTGATAAGGCCAAGAGCTGTCGTCCATGGCGCAGTCCAAAGTTGAAATCCTGCGTATAAAGAGCCGGACACTTTATCGATATGTTGTATCATCAGCTCATTCAGTTTGTGATCGGCAATGGTATTTTTTGCCTCTATCAGTTTTCTCTCTGAGCCTTCGAGAAACAGCTGTCCTTTTGTCTTCGGTTTAGGTTGAGGAAAAAAATAGCTGTAGCCACCTTTCAAAGCGTCCATATAAACCTCCTTAAAGAAAGGATTACCTTACCGAGATGTTGTGATTACTGTCCAATATTTCCTATGAGTGCGGCGATCAGCAATCGGAAGGATCGCTTTCTTTTGGCATTAAGAGGCGATTATTGCTGAATTTTTTTATTGAGCAGCTCGTTGACCACTTTGGGGTTTGCTTTACCCCGTGTCATTTTCATGACCTGTCCGATCAGGAAGGCGAGCGCTTTTTGCTTGCCGTTGAGGTAGTCTTGAACCGAATCGGGATTTTCGCCGAGAATTTTGTCGATCATCCCTTCCAGTTCTCCTGTATCGCTTAAGGGCTGGTAATCGGGATTTTCCTTAATGATTGCCTCGGGTCCTTTTTCGGGATGGGCCACCATCTCATCAGCAATTTGTTTCGCCATGCGTCCCGTGATGGTGCCGTCATCGATAAAATTGACCAATGCGGCCACATCTTTTGCCGGGATGCCCGAGTCAAGAATGCTTTTTCCCGACTCTTTAAAACGGCCTGCAAACTCAACGATCAGCCAGTTGCAGAGGCTTCGTCCGTTCGAGCAGGTTTCAAGGGCGGTTTCGAAATAGTCGGCAAGGGGCTTGTCGCTCGTCAAAATAAAGGCGCTTTCCGGCGCAAGGCCGAGCTCTTTGACGTAGCGGCGCTCTCTTTGAAGGGGAAGTTCGGGAAGCTCAGAACGAATTTTTTCGATGTACGCGTCTGTCAAGACGATGGGGACAAGATCGGGTTCGGGAAAGTAGCGGTAATCTTCGGAATACTCCTTGCGGCGCATCAAAACGGTCTGCTTGAGATCTGGATCCCACCGATAGGTCTCTTGTTTGATGACGTCGCCGGGGCTTTTGCCTGGCGCCGATTCGTAGGCGGCAATTTGCCGCTTCACTTCCGACTGGATCGCTAAGTGCATAAAGGAAAAGGAGTTCATGTTTTTGATTTCAACTTTATTGCGCAGTTCCTTTTCTCCTCGGAGCCTGACCGAAATATTGACATCAAAGCGGAGCGACCCCTCCTGCATGTTGCAGTCGGAGGCGTCGAGGTACTGCAAGATCGCTTTGATTGCCATCGCATACGCGACGGCTTGGTCAGCGCTGTGGATGCAAGGTTCGGAAACAATTTCAATCAAAGGGACGCCGGCTCGATTGTAGTCGACCCCTGCGAATGAACCAAAATGGGTGAGTTTACCGGCGTCGTCTTCGAGGTGGACGCGGTTGACGGCAAAAACCATTTCTTCCCCTTCGACTTCGGCGATGACCTCTCCGCCCCAGATGATGGGTTCGTCAAATTGGGTGATCTGAAAATTGCGGGGGCTGTCGGGATAAAAATATGACTTGCGGTCGAATTTTGAAAAGCGGGCCACCTCTCCGTTGATCGCGCAGCCGAACTGCACGGCCTTTTTGACGGCTTCTTTATTGAGGACCGGCAGGGCTCCCGGCATTCCTGTGCACACTTCCGTGATGTTTGTGTTCGGCTCATCGCCAAATCGATTGGGGGCAGAGCTGAATAGTTTCGATTTTGTGTTGAGTTCCGAATGGATTTCGAGTCCTATGACAACATCCCACTCTTGCTTGGTCATTTCGCGATCTCCGGAAGTGTGTTGTGTAGGTCTGCCGTTTTCTCAAAAGCGGCAGCAGCGTCAAAAACAAGCGCATCCCCTTTTTGAGGCCCTATGAATTGAAGGCCGAAGGGCTTGTCGGCCTCCAAAAACCCGCACGGCAGACTTATGGAAGGAACCCCGGCGAGGTTGCTGCCGACGGTGTAGATATCCTCGAGGTACATCTGCAGGGGATCCTTGATTGATCCTAGCTCAAAGTGTCCGTTAGGAGAGGATGGCAAAGTGATGAGGTCGCACGCTTGAAATGCCTTTTCGAATTGCTCGATCATGAGAGTGCGGACTGACTGCGCTTTTTTGTAGTAGGCGTCTTGGTAGCCGGCAGACAAGACGTAAGTCCCCAGCATGATGCGCCTTTTGACCTCGGGCCCGAATCCTTCGTCTTTTGAAAGGTCGTAGATTTGGTCCAGCGTCTCGGCATTTTTGGACCTTACGCCGTAGCGGATTCCGTCAAAACGGGCCAAGTTGGTCGACGCTTCGGCTGTGGCCAGTATGTAGTAGATGGCAATCGCGTAGTTGAGAAGGCTTAAGTCGACATCGACAATCTCGGCCCCAAGCGACTTCATTGTCTTCACTGCCTGCTCAAACAGGTCGCGTGGCGGCCCTGTCAATTTCTCGAGGAAAGAGTGGGGGATGCCGATCTTCATCCCCTTGAAATCGACAGCTCCGTCGAGCCGGTCAACAAGCGGCTCGGGTCCTTCCGGAATGCTTGTCGAATCGCGTTCGCAGTGACGTCCGAGAACTTCCATCAATAGGGCGGCGTCGCCCGCATTTGCGGCCAGGGGACCGATTTGATCAAGCGATGAACCGAAAGCGACAAGACCATACCTCGACACTCTGCCGTAAGTCGGTTTGAACCCCGTGATGCCGCATAAGGCGGCGGGCTGGCGGATTGAGCCGCCTGTATCGGAGCCGAGGGCAAGAGGCACGAGTCTTGCCGCGACAGCCGCTGCCGATCCGCCGGACGAGCCTCCCGGTGCGCACGATAAATTCCAAGGATTGCGTGTCGGAAAAAAGCTGGAATTTTCTGTTGACGACCCCATGGCAAACTCGTCGAGATTGGTTTTCCCGATGATGATGCCATCTTCGCTTTCGATTAATTGAGTGACAGTGGCGTCAAACGGGGCGACAAAATTGGTCAGGAACTGCGACCCGCAGGTTGTTTTGACCCCTTTCAAATGGATGTTGTCTTTTAAGGCGATCGGAAGACCCGCCAATTTGCCGAGCGGCTTGCCTGTGCTTCTTTTTTGATCGAGCTTAGCCGCCTTCTCCAACGATCTTTCTGTCAGGACCTCTAGGAATGCGCCAATTTCAGGATTCAGCGTCTCAATTCTTTTCAAAAAGTGTTCGGTGATGTCTTTTGCGCTGAGTTCTCCTTCAATGAATTGACGGTGGAGCGCGCGCGCTGTGAGGGTATGCATCATGGCGAGTCCTTCTTTTTGATCACTGTGGGCACTTTGATCAATCCACTGATTTGTTCGGGAGCGTTCGCGAGAAAGGTCTCTCGGGGAAGGGTCTCCTTGACCGCATCCTCCCGCATCACATTCTGCATCTCTTTCAACACATGGTTGCAGGGAGGGACGTTCGCAGTGTCCACCTCTCCGAGCTGCTCGACATACCCTAAAATGTCTTTCAAATCGTGGAGAAGAGCCGTGATTTCTTCCTCGGTACAGCCAATTCGGCAGAGTTCCGAGATTTTTTTGACGGTATCGCGGGTTAAATCGGCCATTTTTGCCTCAAATTTTAAGATCTTAAGTTAAAAGATCATACTCCTTCTGAAAAATATTCGCAATAGGGCACTTGAGGATGTCCCCTAATTCTTCATATTATGCGGTCAATTATGTGAAAATCATTAATTATTCCCGTATTTGCCGAAGAGACCATCAACATAAATGCCCTGACACCTGCCCTCAAGTAAGAATCACCTCGCGAACGGGTCACAACGTCTCATATTTCACTCACAGCAAGTAAATAGTTAAATTT
>CAZVSU010000030.1:0-27796 GCA_964629645.1 uncultured bacterium
CCGCCCCCTCTTCCCGGGCAAAAACCCCTTGGACGCATCACAAAAAACATCATTATCCTTTGCGTCTTCCTCTTTATTTTCAGCGCGCTGACAGCGCCAAGACTCACCCGCTTTCCGACGCTGCTGCCCGGCATCGCTTTGATCTCCTCTCCTGTCAACAAAGCGCTCCTCTACGATTGGCCCAAAGCCTATTCGATCGCCGCGAAAATCGTCGACCTCTACGGCGTCAGCAGCTTCGAGACCCCTGATTCTATGCCTGCGGAACAGCGCTATTTGATCCGCGAGTTTCAAAACACCCCTTATTGGCAAGGCTTTTACGACAAATTACTCGCCTTTGTCTCGGGTGACGACAACCCCTTCGCCATCAAAGCTCCCCTTTTCGAAAAGATCCGAGCCGGCGAGGTGTGGCGTTTGATCACCCCGGTCCTCCTCCACGCCGACATTTTTCACATCTTGTTCAATATGCTCTGGCTCTACGTCCTCGGCCAGCAGATTGAAGAGAGGATGAGCCCGCTTCGCTTTATTTTGTTTATGGTGATCGTGGGAGTGGTCAGCAACACGCTGCAGTATCTGATGAGCGGACCCAATTTCCTCGGCTTCTCGGGGATTCTGACGGGCATGCTGGGCTTTATCTGGGTGAGGCAAAAAAAAGCGCCTTGGGAAGGCTATGTCCTGCAGCCGGGGACTTTGCTCCTTTTGAGCGTGTTTGTTCTCGCCCTCTTCGGCATTCAAGTGATCGCCTTCTTCTCAAGCGCATTTTTTAAGACCACCTTCACCCCGAATATCGCCAATACGGCCCACCTGACCGGAGCGGCCTCGGGGATGATACTCGGGCAGCTCAACTTTTTTTCCTGGCGAAAGCGGTCATCATGAGCGTAAGAGACCTGACCATTTTGGGCTGTTCCAGCCAGCAGCCGACCCGCAGCCGCAACCACGGCGCCTACCTATTCCGCTGGAATGGCCAAGGGCTTCTTTTTGATCCGGGTGAAGGGACCCAAAGGCAATTCATTTTCGCCAATATTGCCCCGACTGTCGTCAGTTATATCTTTGTCTCCCATTTCCACGGCGACCATTGTCTTGGGCTTGGATCGTTTCTTATGCGCCTTAACTTAGACAAAGTGACCCGCCCTATCCACGTTTTCTATCCGGCCAGCGGAAAAAAATACTTCGACCGCTTACGATACGGCACCATTTACCACGAAACGATCAACGTCGTCGAACACCCCGTGGACCGCGCTGGCGTTGTCTACACCGACGGCAACTTCCGCATTGAAGCCGAGTTTCTGGACCACGGCGTCGATAATTTAGGATGGCGCATCACAGAGCCCGACACCCTCAAATTCGATGCAGAAAAACTGAAAAACGCACACATCGCCGGCCCCATGGTCAAAGAGCTTCAGGAGAAAGGGACCCTCACCATCGACGGCAAAACGGTGGCGCTGCCGGACGTGAGCTGGATCAGAAAAGGGGACAGCGTCGCGGTCGTCATCGACACATTGCCTTGCGAGGCGGCCCTTAAGCTTGCGCGGGAGGCAAGGCTGCTTCTTTGCGAGAGCACCTATCTCGAAACAGAGCGGGATCTCGCTCAAAACCACAACCATCTTACTGCGAAACAGGCGGCAGAGATCGCCGAGAAAGCAAGAGCCGAACAGCTCGTTTTGACCCATTTTTCCGCCCGCTACCCCGACTCTTCTGCCTTCGAAGAAGAAGCCAGGGCCATTTTCCCCCATTCTTTTGCCGCTGAGGACTTAAAAACGTTCCCCTTTCCTTTGCGCCCTAACGGTCAGTCGAGCTCGTAAAAGATTTGGGGCGTCTGCAGGTCGGCGACTTTTAAAGCCGCCTTTTGAAAGACGGCAGCCCACTCCGCTTTCTTTTTTGATCGCACCTCTTTTCCCAGTGACTCGAGAAAAGCGAGGGTGAAGCAGCTGCCCCGCCCCACCCACGCCCAGGAATATTCCCCGGGTGTGGAGCTGCTTAGCGTGATCATTCCCCGGCTTTGCAAAAAAAGCGTTTGGTAGTTGCGTTTCAATGTCTGGTTATTTCCGGCCCAGCTTTGCCGGACGGGACCTTGGTCCGGGCGGTCGATGAAGTGATTGCAACATTCACCAAATGCAATCATGAAACGAGGCGCTTTGTTTTTCAGACATTCTGCAATGATTGAAAAGTCAACGGCGACATGTTCGCACGAGAAACAGAGGTAAGGCCAAGGGCTCTCTTTTTCAGACGTGCGATAGCCGTGGCCGCAAAAATAAAAGAAGACAACATCGTCGCCGCCAACGGTAAGGGACTGCAAAAAAGGAAAGATATTGCCCGTATTGAGCTCGCGCGCCTTGAAGATATGCTCTTGAATGTTAAGCCCCGTGAAGAGCGCAATTTTTTTAAATTCTTTTTGCAGGCGGCTTAAATTATTTTCCATTGCGGTTTCAATATGTTCAGCCTCTGTATCGACGAGAAGGACAGCATGAAACGTTGCGGCGTGAAGAGAAAAAAAGGGACAGAGCACTGCAGCGAAAAGCCAAGTGCGGAGAGTACGCATCTCTAACCTCCTGTTAGAAACGTGTCAACAGCTCCCGGAAATTTGAGTCAAAAACTTGAGTGTTGGGGTCGATATCTAATACTGCGACTTGATCCGGCGAGACAACTTTGATCTGCCGGCATGAAAAGCTTAAGAGAACTAACACTTCGCTTTCTCCTTGAAGGCGAAAGCCAAGCTCGGGAATAAAAAGACACATCTTTGTTTTGTTAAATAAATAAGAGTGGTCAGTGAGGATAAGCTTTTGCAGCAGCCAAATCAGTTCATCGGGAAGAGGCTTTTCTTCGGTTGCCTTCACACACGGCTCTCCCGCTGTCCAATCGGGCTCAGCTTTAAAGACATCGACTCTTTTTGCCCTTTCGATGACAGCCGCAACGCGCTCTCCCAGCCGCTGTTTGACTTTATGCCCTTCTGCCACCTCTATTTTTTTATGGAGGCAGCAAGGGACAAGGGCACATGTTCCGAAAGCGAGTAACGCCCACGTCAAAATTTCCACTCTCACTCCATCCTCCACCAATAGATGCTTTTTAATTACTCCACAATCCCTTTTGCCCTGAGACCCCGCAAGTAATCTGCAGCCTCGCCAACGGAATCAAAGATCCTATACTGCGGGTGCTGCACCCCTTGCAAAGCGGCGCTTGTTTTTTCAAAAATAAGGGCCCAAGACGTGTCGAGCTGCCGAAGTTCCTGCCTCAGGTTCCAGAGCAAAAGATTTGTGAACTTAGCGCCGATCACCTCTGTCCATGAGGGCTCGCCGGGAGAGGCGCTCGTAGCCAAAACAAGACCCTGTTGCTGTTCAAATAATGCCTTTAGGCTCTGAAACTCATGATGTTGCCTCTCTCCCGGAGCCCCCTTCGCCACGGCAATCAAGGGACCATCGGGCAGATCGGGGAGCCATTGGTTGCAGCAGTCTGCGATCGCAATGACAAGCTTGGGGCCGGTCGCGATTAACTCCTCGGCCACACGCGACAGCTGTTTCGCCTCCCCGCTTGACGTCACGGTCATCAGCGGCCACTCGTCGCTCGACTGCTGGCCGTGTCCGGAGTAATAGAAGAACACGACATCGTCTTCGTGAAATGATAGTGACTCGACTTTGGGAAAGATCTCTCCTTCAAAGAGCCCCTCCTCTGCAAAGACATGCATTTTCAGCGGCCTGCCGAGATGCGCCGCGATGTGTTTCACCGTTCGCTTCCATTTGCAGATATCCAAAAACACTTGATCGCCAATATTGGTTTCGGTGTCTCCCACTATGATTGCGTGAAAATCGCCCGCGGATAGAACCTGGCACAAAAGAATCAAAAAAATAAAAGGGCGCATCACCGCACCGCCTTGTCAAAGAGGGCCTTTAGTGAGTCGGCCATCGGATCGCAGTCGAGGATCGTTGTCTTTTTTCCCTCGATAAATTTGATTTGCTTTGACGAAAGACTCACTGCGACGCGGAGCGCGTTGTCGCTGCCGACTGAGATATCAATCTCGGAAACAAAACGGCACTGTTTGGTTCGATCGAAGATGTAATGCTCATCATTGAGAAGGCATCCCTGCACCGCTTTGACAGCGGCAAGATTCATCTCTTCTGCTCTCTTTCCTTCCGGGGTGAGCCTCACAACTGTCATTGTCTTAGCCGAGCCGATCGCATCGACAAAAGGCTGGCCAATGGCAGCTGTCAGCTGCTTTGTTTCCGGGCGAGTCAAATCAGCCATCCAAAAAGTGCCCGCAAGGACCCCTGCGATCAGACATGACAACGCCCCCACCCAACTTTTCATAAAACCCTCTCCTTTACTCCTCTTCTTTGATCAGCCTGAGCAAATAAGCCTCTTTTTCTGGATAGGTGCCACTCTTTATTTCAGTTATCCTTGAGTCGTTATGGAGGCGGTCTCCGATTGTTGCGGTATAGTGGCCGCCGCTTATCGTACTCCCTTTATGAATCACACTTCCCACTATCCGGTAGATTGAGTCTCCCAAATTTACTTTCAGGTTGTTAAGAGCAATTTCGTCAGAGATTTTGACAAGGCGTGTTCTTGTCTCCATCTCTATTTTCTCTTTTCCTTTTTCGTTTTCTTTTAGTTTGGGGGCGGGCTTCTCTCTTAACTCTTGTTGGGACATAAAGCGTCCGATCACAAGGAAAAGCTCATCGGGCAAAAAATTTGGGCGGCACGTTTTTGTGATCCCGCTTTCGAGTGTCGAGGTACTGACGATGTCTCTTTGCAAATCGAACTCTAAATCCCCCTCTCTTTTCTCCACCGGGATAAAGAAATGGCGGGTCTCAGCAATGTCTTTGATTTGAGTCCCGTCGCTAAAGTCAGCGTCAAATTTTGGCAACTGATCATCTTTAGGCGTGAATTCCAGGTAGTCGGTCAGATTTCGGATAAATTCTTCGGCATCTTGCTGGCGGCCATAAGACTCTTCAAAGCCGGGCACCAAAGTGACAAGAGACTGAAGCCTTGCCATTTCTGAGTGGGGAACAGACCCATTCGGCTCGGTGCGGAGAACAATAAAGAGATCCCGAAGAAACTCCCTCAGATCCTCGCGATCGTTCCAAAAAAAAGACCGCACATAGCGATAGATCCGCTGCCAAAGGGGCCTTGCCTGCCGGGGCTCAAGCATAGAATCGAAAAAATCTGTGGCGGCCATGAATTTAAGCGAGGCGTTGAGCCAGCAGGTGTTGCCGACATTGGGCAAACCCACTTTAATGTCATCAACTAAGGTCTCGGAAAGAGAGGCGCCGGGATTGTTTCGCCTCCATTCATAAGCGCGATAGGAGACAGGCCCTAAGAAGGACTCTTTCACCTTTTCCCATAAAAGTGGAATCAACGATGGGGTCTCCTGGGTGGAAGACGACCCTTCTTCTGAGCGAGAGGGCGCACCTGTTGATTTTGATAGGGAGTCAATCATAAGTTACCTTTTTTCTTTCTAACATCCTAATTGACAACTATTAATTTTTTATTAAGATAAGAGTCAGACAAAGGAAAAGATGTGTTTTTTTCAGTCGTTGCAAAGTTTTTAATTCACTTAAGAACTGTCAAAAACGGATCAGAGCATACTTTACGCAACTACACCATTGATCTGAATCATTTTACCTCTTTTGTCATGCAAGAGAGGCATCCGAGCCTCGCAGAAGAAAATAAACCCGGAAAAATCCCGTATCGGTCTCCTTTTGCCCCTTTGCCTGACTGGGACGCTCTTATCCCCTTAGAGTCGCTCGACACAAGAACCTTACGGCGCTACCTTTTTCATATGACCGAACAAGGTGTGAACCGCCGCACCATCGTCAGGCGGCTTGCCACTTTGCGCAGCTTTTTTAAATTCGCTTGCGGATCGGGGCGTGTTAATCAAAACCCTGCTGAAGACATTGAAAATCCCAAACTCGATAAAAAAATACCCACGCCTCTTTCTTATGATCAGGTGGTGGCCCTTTTTCAGCAGCCCGACGAAACCACGCTGCTCGGCTTTCGCGATCGCGTGATTTTAGAGCTTTTCTACAGCTCGGGGCTCCGCGTCAGCGAGCTGGTCGGCTTGAATCGAGGCGACTTCGATCCCGATGGACTCCTCCTGCTCGTGAGGGGGAAAGGGAAAAAAGAAAGGATCGTCCCGATCACAAAAAACGCCTGCGACTGGATCCAGCGCTACCTCGCACATCCCGAGCGGTCTGTTGAAATCAATGGCCATAGAGCGCAACATGATCATGAGGCGATCTTTTTGAATCGGGAAGGGACGCGGCTTTCGCCCCGCTCTGTCGACAGAAAATTCGACAAATATATGGCGATGAGCGGTCTGGCAGGAAAAGCCACCCCTCATACGATCAGGCATACGATTGCCACGCATTGGCTGGAAAACGGCATGGATTTAAAGACCATTCAAGTGCTCCTCGGCCACAGCTCCCTTGCGACAACGACAATATACACAAAAGTCTCGACAAAATTGAAAAAAGACGTTTACGACAAAACACACCCGAGAGCTTGAAGCAATGACAAAACAGAAAGCCCTTTATGTCCATGGAGAGTGGATCTCAGGCTACGGAAAAGAGTTCTCCTCAATCGATCCGTACAACGGCGATGTCTTATGGACGGCGCCCGGCGCTTCCGCCTCTGATGTCTCAAGAGCTGTCAAATCGGCGAAGATGGCCCTGCGCACTTGGTCGTCACTCCCATTTGAAAAAAGAGCGGAGTTTCTTTTAAGCTACAAAAAGCAGCTCGACAAGCGGTCGGAGACGCTCGCCTTGGCCATCGCACAAGAGACGGGGAAGCCTCTTTGGGAATCAAAAACCGAAGTGGCCGCGATGAAAGGTAAAATCGACCTATCGATTCAGTCTTACGAAATAAGGACACCCGCCACCGAGACAGAGCAGAGCGGTTTTGTCGCCGCAACGCGGCACAGGCCCCACGGCGTTTTAGCGGTGATCGGTCCGTTTAACTTTCCCGGGCACCTCCCGAACGGCCACATAGTGCCCGCCCTTCTCGCGGGGAACACCGTTGTTTTCAAACCGAGCGAGCAAACGCCGAGGGTCGCCGAGCTGATGACGCAGTGCTTCATTGAGGCGGATCTGCCGACCGGCGTGCTCAATCTTATTCCCGGCGATGCCCTCGTCGGCAAGACCCTTGCGACCCATCAAGAGATTAACGGCCTTTTATTCACAGGCTCATACGCGGTCGGGCAAAAGCTTCTCGAGCAGTTCGCCAAAACTCCGGAGAAAATTTTAGCCCTTGAAATGGGGGGCAACAACCCGCTTATCGTTTCGGAAGTGTCCGACCTCAAAGCAGCAGCCTACTGCGCGATCCAGTCGGCTTTTTTGACGAGCGGTCAAAGGTGCACATGTGCCAGGCGGCTCATCGCCCACCAGGCAGACGACTTCATTGAGACGCTCATCGACATGACCGAAAAGATTCGTGTGGGCCACTATGCAGATACCCCCGAACCCTTTATGGGCCCCGTGATCTCGCAGTCCGCTGCCGTGAAAGGTGTTATGAAACAGGCGTCCTTAGAATTGAACGGGGGCAAGCCTCTCGTCGAACTGCAACACCTCAAAGAAGGGACGGGACAGATCACCCCGGGGTTGATCGATGTGACAGACGTCAAAAATCGCCCCGACGAAGAGACCTTTGCCCCCCTTTTGCAAGTGATCCGTGTGAACGACTTCCAGGAGGCGCTGATTGAGGCGAACAACACGAATTTTGGATTGTCGGCAGCCCTTTTGAGCGACAACCCCAAAAAATACGAGCGCTTTTACCGGGAAATCAAAGCGGGCATCGTCAACTGGAACCGCCCGACGACAGGCGCGAGCAGCGCCGCCCCCTTCGGCGGTATCGGACGAAGCGGCAACCACCGCCCCAGCGCGTTTTACGCGGCCGATTACGCCTCCTACCCTGTCGCGTCAATGGAATCGAGCGCTCTGACCATGCCCGACACCCTTTTTCCGGGGCTTGAAAGCGATGGTTGAAGTGAACTTTGACAGTCTGGTCGGCCCCACGCACAATTTTTCGGGGCTTGCAAGGGGCAACATCGCGTCGACGACCCACGCCGGGCAGCCTTCATCTCCGAAAAAAGCGGCGCTGCAAGGTCTCGGTAAGATGCGAAGGCTTCACACCCTCGGCCTCCCGCAAGGGATCTTCCCTCCGCATGAAAGGCCCCACATCCCGACGCTTAGGCAGCTTGGCTTTTCCGGCTCCGATGCCGACATTTTAAAAAGCGCAGCAAAGAAGGCCCCCTTCTTTCTAACCCTTTGCAGCTCCTCGTCTTTCATGTGGGCCGCCAACGCAGCGACAGTCACCCCCTCGACCGATAGCGAAAGCGGCAAAGCGCAGATCACCCCCGCCAACCTCGTCACCCATTTTCACCGCTCGATTGAATCTTCTGACACGTCCCACATGTTAAAAACCCTATTTTCAGACAGCGCTTTTTTTCAGCATCACGATCCTCTCCCTGCCCATCCCCTTTTCGGCGACGAAGGCGCTGCCAATCACACCCGCCTCGGCTCCCTGCATCTTTTTGTCTATGGAAAAGAGGGCGGAACATTTCCCGTCAGACAAACGTTAGCGGCCTCTCAGGCGGTGGCGAGGCGGCACGGCCTCGATCCCAAAAACACCCTTTTTCTCGAGCAAAACCGAGCCGCCATTGAGCGGGGCGTGTTTCACAACGATGTGATCGCAACGGGTCATGACACCCTTTACCTGATGCACGAGCTGGCCTACAGTGATTCGGCCCGGCTTTTAGAGGCGTTCAAGCAGCATCAGATTGAGCGCATCGAAGTTTTAGACGAAGAGATCTCTCTTGAAGATGCGGTCCGCACCTACCTGTTCAACTCGCAAATTGCGACGCTGCCCAGCGGCGAGCGGCTCCTTTTAGCCCCCATCGAATGTCAAGAGGATGCCAAAGTCTTTGGCTATCTGCAGGCGCTCGACTGTTTTGACACAATCGAGTTTGTCGACCTAAGAGAGAGCATGAAAAATGGCGGGGGCCCCGCCTGCCTGAGATGCCGGTTTTTACTGACCGAAAAGCAGATTGGCTCGATCAAACCCAAAGTCCTTCTTGACGAGACCTTGATCGACACATTAGAACAGTGGACTCAGCGCCACTATCGCGACCGTCTGACGCCTCAAGACCTTGCCGACCCCAAGCTCTTGGAGGAGGGGCGCGCCGCCCTTGATGAGCTGACACAAATCCTCAATTTAGGCTCGTTTTATGAGTTTCAAAAAGGCCCTTGAGCAACACATCGAAGGCCCCGTCCGTTTTGACGCGATCATCCGCGCCGTCTACAGCACCGACACCTCCATTTACGAGGTGAAACCGTTAGGCGTTGTCTTTCCAAAGACAGCTCAGGATGTCGCCCGGACGTTGAAGATCGCAAGAGAGCACAAGATACCGGTCACAGCAAGAGGAGCGGCGACAGGTGTCAACGGCGGCTGTTTGGGGGAAGGGCTTATCTTAGACACCTCCCGCTTTTTGAATCGCCTCCTTGAGATTGACATCGAGAATGAAACCGTCACTTGCGAGCCGGGCGCTGTCTACGACGTTGTCAATCAAAAGCTCGCCGAAAAAGGATACCGCATAGGGCCCAGCACGTCGACGGGAAACCGCGCCACTGTCGGCGGCATGCTGGCCAACAACGCAGCCGGCGCTCACTCTCTTCTTTACGGCTCGACGGGCGACCACACCCTATCGGTCGACCTTGCAGAAGCCGACGGAACGATCAACACCTACTCGACCGAGGTCCCCAACGCTCTTAAAGCGATCGCCGACCGCACTCGCGATGAAATCGAAACGCGCTTTCCCCCTATCAGGCGGATGGCTTCGGGCTATTTTCTTCCGGCCCTTTTGGAAGGGAATATGTGCCGCTTTCTGGCGGGATCGGAAGGAACCCTCGGCATCGCGACCAAGATCACCTTTCGCATCGTCAAGGCGCTGACCGACACCTCCTTTTATGTGCTTCCCTTTTCATCGCTAAGCGCCTGCTTTCGAGCCATTCTCCCCTTACTTGAGTTAAAGCCGATCGCACTTGAATTGATCGATAAAGAAATTCTGGATGCCGGCAAACGCTCCCCCACAATGCGCTCTCGAATGGGTTGGCTGGGTGGCGATCCCGCCGCTGTGCTCGCCGTCGAATTTGCCTCTCCGCCACCGCAAAAAGAGCTCCACGCGGCCTCCGAACTTGGAGTCAAGTCCCTCGATGAAGCTGAGCAAGCCGACATCTGGGCGGTGCGCAAAGCGGGCCTTGAGCTCCTCTTGTCCAGGCGTTCTTATACCCGCGCCACAGCGTTCATCGAAGATATCACCATCCCGCCCAAAAATTTGCCCCGTTTTATCGACGTCTTCACCCGCACTCTGAAGGAAAAAAATCGCACGGCAGGCATTTACGGACACGCCGGCGAGGGATGCCTCCACATCCGCCCTTTCATCAATATCTACGAGCCGGCCGATCAAGCCTTGATGCAGACGATGGCAGAAGAGGTCTCCCGGATGGTGCAGGAGCACGAAGGGGTCATGAGCGGCGAGCATGGAGACGGGCGTGTCCGGACATGGCTGAACGAAAAGATATTTTCCAAGCCGCTCATCCGCGCGATGGAAGAGATCAAGGCCCACTTCGATCCGGACGGGATTTTGAATCCGGGAAATGTCGTCAAGGGTCCGCCGCTTCTTAACAACCTCCGCAGGCCGCCGAAGCAAACCATCGAAACCTTTCAAGACTTTTCAAAAGAGGGGGGCTTCGAGCTCGCTGTCGATCTCTGTAACGGCAACGGACTCTGCAGAAAAAGAGAAGGGGTGATGTGCCCCTCGTTTCAAGCGACCGGCAATGAGTACGACTCCACAAGGGCGCGGGCCAATGCCCTTCGCTCGCTGATCAATGGCCAGCTCAAAGCCGCCAGCTTGACCCATCCCGATTTAGTCGACATTCTCGATCTTTGCCTCTCGTGCAAAGGGTGCCAAAAGGAATGCCCCTCCCAAGTCGACATGTCGAAAATGAAACACGAAGTGCTCCACCAGGTCAGGCAGCAAAAAGGAGCGACGTTAAGGGACACTCTCTTTGCCCATATTGCGACCGTGAGCCGGTTGAGCTCGGTTTTCCCAAAACTTAGCCAAACGGGCGTCTCAACATGGTTGGCCGGGAAGCTCGGCATAACAGACAAGCGCCCCCTTCCCGAGCCCGCTAAGAGGCGCTTTTCAAAGTGGTTTTCCGCCCATCAGCAGCCTCAGTACCCCGACGAGGTGACCCTTTTCAATGACACTTACTGCGAATTTTACGAACCTGAAATCGGCATCAGCGCTGTGCAGGTCCTAAACGCCATGGGATACACCGTCTCCGTCCCAAAATGGACATGCTGCGGAAGACCCCTGATTTCAAAGGGATTTTTACCCGAGGCAAAAAAACAGTTAGAGGCGCTTCTCAAAAAAATCAAGCCGGGCAAGCCCGTTCTCTTTCTGGAGCCAAGCTGCCTTTCTGTTTTGATCGATGATATCCACGGATTGATTGCCGATAATGCCTTATCCCCTTTCTGCATGAGTCTTGAGACATTCATCACGCAAAACCGGGAGCGGCTTCCGCTGAAAGAGCTCCCTGAAATCACACTGCACGGCCACTGCCACCAAAAGTCTCTTTGGGGAACAAGCGAAATCAAACAGCTCTTTACAAAATGCCGCGAAATCCCGTCGGGCTGCTGCGGCGCAGCAGGCTCTTTCGGCTACGAGACAGAACACTACGACCTTTCGATGAAAATGGGAGCCCTGACGCTCTTTCCCGAGGTGGAAAAGGCTCAGAGCCCCATCGTCGCTAACGGTTTTTCCTGTCGATCGCAAATCAGCCACGGCACGTCAAAAAGAGCGCATCATTTCATTGAAGTGCTGGATCAGCTCTTGTAAAGGTGATCTTTGCCGGCTCTCGCTGCCGCCCGAGACTTACCCGTTGCCGCCATATATTTTCCTGGCGCCTTTTTCAAAAGTCCTGGCAAACCTTTCGAGACGGTCGGAGACCGCCTGATGAGCATTTTCCAGACAAGCATTAGTTTGAATTCTATCGATGTCGTCCACTATGCGACTCATACGGATTTTGACGATATGTCTTAGGTGTTTCGTCAAATTGGGAAAAGACCTGCTAGCGCTCTTCAAGCAGCGGGTTAGAAGAGATGAGAGCGTGTTGAGAGTTTCTTTCGTGACAGGCTTCGACTTAAGAGACGAAACGATCATCTGAGCCTCGATCAATTCATCCTCCAAAGGCGAGCCAAAGTAGGGCACGATGGGCTTGTGTTTATTCACCTTATTCGCCTTCTCAAAACGGAGATCATTATCTTCAAGCATCTTTGCGATATCGCCCATGATAGTCTCATGAAGGCTTTTAAGACGCCCCTTGAGCTCTTCGGGAGCCTCCTCGTGAATACTCTTGAAATGAATCCCATTGAAAGCAAGTGCTATTTGATCCATATGCTCTTTGACCACAATTTTTTGATCCCTCGTCAAATGACTGAAGGACTCGTAAACACAAGCCGCGCAGCGAGCCTGAAGAGATGCGAGCGTCTCTACAGTTTCCGGCCTGACAGGAGCCGACTTAAGAGATGAAGCTATCTTCTTGGCCTCGATTAATTGGTCTTCGAGCGGGGTCCCAAAATAGACTGTTTCAACAGGCGCTCGAAGCTCTACTTTTATCTTCTCTTCCGAGGCGATATCACCGAGCAGCGCTTTAACCTTGCTTAAAACATCGGCAAACTGAAAAGGCGAAAGGTCCTTTATAGCGGTTCTCGCATCAACTGGATCCACAATTTTCTGCAACACATCGCCCAAAAAAAGCCTCATCAAGAGAAGCCCTGTTTCTGTTTTCTCCTTCACAGTCCAACTGGCCAATTGCAAGACTGAACACATGTCGCTGTAGCTCACCCCATGCATGGAGAGGCTCCATTGATAAAAAGTGTTTGCGATGTCTATGGACGTGACCGTGACTAGCGGTACGGTGGTCTTTTCCAAACAGACGAACGCAACGCCGAAGGGAGCGAGCAGCTCTGAAACAACCGCTCTCTCTTCAACAGATCGGAGAGGCAGTGTTTCAACCGACTGACCCAGTTGCTTCGATAAAATGTCGTCTCTATTTCCTTCACCAAAGGTATCTAAGCCAAGCTCTTCGCGGCTGAGAAGGTGGAAGCAGATAGTGCGCAGGGCCGGAAGAACATGCGCCTCGCTTTTAAGACCTGCGAACATGATCGGAAGACCTTTTATCACTTCAGAGCATGTCATTTTGCTTAAAGGGCTCAAGTCGACGCGGCCGCTTTCGATTTCGCTGAAAATAAGCCTTAGCGGATGTGCAAGGCCGGCCGGCTCTTGTTGATCATTCGAAGGCAGTTTTTGAAGCGCACCCTCTTCTTCATCGGCACGTGCGATCATCTCATTGAGAGACAGCTCGCCCCCCGATTTGACTCGACCCTCCAAAATGTTGTGGAGGCGGAGCTCATCAACAGGATCGTAATATTTGTCGAGCTCGTCGATGATCTCATGAATCCGATCGATCAGGCGATCTATGATTTGATCGACCTCTTCTTTACCTTGTTGCCTCGCATGTGTGACGAGCCGCTCGATAGAGCGCGTTAACGTCGCAATCAACTTTTGACGCTCGGCATTCGAACGGCAGTCATACATGCCGATTTCTGCCAGCCAGCCGGTCATCAAGTCGTCTAAATCTTCGCTTGCCGCAATCTCGAATAAGCCGGGACTTTTTTGACGAAGAGCTTCGTTGCTTAAATTTGAGCTTGCATCAAGTCCTTCTTTTAACTTTTTTCCGCTCTCTTTGCTAACATCCTCTGCCTGTTCCTTTCGTTTCCTTTTCAACGGTCCGCAAGACGCCAGCTCGACCAGATGGCTTTCGATGAGTGTTTGAATAAAAGGGTCTTGAAAACCATGGCCGCGGACACACTCGCAAAAAGCGGCATTCAAATCCGGCCGGCCCAGCTGACGCAAGTATAATGTGAGCCTTGTGACGGCTAAGGTGTATTCCGTAGAATCGGACCCTCTTTCGATGAGTATCTCTTGAATGGTGTCAATGAGGGATTTCGGATCCGCCCCCGTTAAGCGCTCCAGAATTGGATCTTGGGATGAAGGGGTTTGGCTTCCCGATAAAAGAGCCGCTTTTCTGTCTCCTTGCAAAACAGCAGCTGAGGCGGAGGCTAGCTGCTCTAAGGCCTCGTGCGCGCACGCAGGGCTCTCATTTTTTGGTGACGTTTCGAGACGATAGGAGCGGGATTCGTCGCCTGAACGAGCTTCAATAGATCTTGATTCCATATTTTTTCCTTAAGTTTATTTATTTTATCCGCGACATTCAACGCGGTTTCATTAAAAAAAGTTCACTTTGCGATCGCCCGTCAGAGCTCATAAGAGATGGAGATCGCCTTCACACTATCGGCCAGATCGAGAAACCGCTCGTTGATCTCATCGGAAATTCCTTGAACAATCGCTTTAGTTTGGATCAAGTTGATGGACGTGAAAATGTCTTCAAAGTGGGCCGCCACAACGCTCTTTTGGTTGCGATCGAGCTCAAAAGAGCCCCCGCTGCTGCATGCAATGGCGGTGCCGACGTGCGCTTCAATCGTGTCTAAAACTTCCGGAGTAAACGGCGCGCTAGCGAAGGGGAGGATAGCGCTTTTGGCTGCCATCAAGACATCTTCGATGAACGATCCATAATAGACCCTTTCAGGCGGCATCGGAGACGCAGGCTCTACACGTGCGTCCGATCGGGTTTCCCTGAGCAATGCGGCAAACTTGACCATCATGCCTTGGAACGCAGTTTGCGATTCAGTTGAATAGCGACCCTTTTTAGACTCAACCTCATATCCCTCGAAAACTTCCAACAAACTTTCAACAACCATGGTGAGCCGTAACCGGTCAAAGCCCGACATTTTAGGAACAAAGTCGAGCACAACCTCCAAGTTGGGGTTGAGTTCTTGGGCAATTTTTAAAAGAAAAGCCTCTCCGCTTTCCTTGGACATCTGCCTAAGATGAAACGGCGCCATCTCTGATTTCCAACACCCCACTGTCGCAATGATCTTTTCGGAGATGACACGGAGCTCCGCTTCGTTTGTAACGGGCGCCTTTTGAGCGGCATTGCCGTACAAAATTCCAAAAGGGGACAAAAATTGTGCGAAAAGCGCCCTCTCTTGTTCTGTAGCAAGGCCAAGGGTATTGGCAAACACTGTGAGTTTTTCAGTCAGACTCCCCTCTTTGTCTCCTTCGCTGAAGGTATCGAGACCAAGAGCGTCTCGC
This sequence comes from uncultured bacterium, assembly GCA_964629645.1. GTDB lineage: Bacteria > Chlamydiota > Chlamydiia > Chlamydiales > SLFE01 > JAAKFL01. Next base: position 15,260 of record CAZVSU010000030.1, read on the forward strand.
TCCTGCAGATGCAAGCTGATGTATTGAAACGCCTCAATCAGAGAGGCGCTATTTTTAAGCCCCGAAAACAACAGGGGAAGAGACTCGATGATCTCTTGACATGTCATCGCCTTGAGAGGATCTAAGTTGACATGGCCCTTGTCAAGGTCGCGAAAAATTTGTGATGAAGGCTCTTTTGCATCGGCCGATACCGGCGCCGGAGGTTCCTCTTGAGCAAGAGAGGAAGAAGCGGCGGCCGCTGCGGCGTCTTGCAGCTCTGCGCGCAGAATCATCTCGTGAAGAGACAACTCCTCCCCTTCTTCAACTTGACCGGACATAATCGCGCTTAAAGGCAGCGCCCCTGCCGGCTCGTAGTGTCTGTCGAGACAATCGACGATCTCATGAATGCGGGCTGTCAGCTCATCGACAAACTGACTGATCTCATCGCTGCTCTGATTTTTTGCAAAGACAAGCAGCTCCGCTTCAAACCGGATCATCACTTCAATCAAACTCTTGCGCTCGTGAAACTCGGAGCAGTCATATTTGCCAAGACTCTTTAGCCAGCCGTTGACGAGAGCATTCAAAGTCTCGAAGGAAGGGATGGCGCCTAAATTCGGACAGTCCCGGCGAAGCCGCTCATTTGGAGAGGTTGACTCTAAAGACAGACGCTGTTTGCATTTTTTAAAGCCTTCGCTTTTTTCCAAATCAAGCCGCTCGTCTCTTGACCTTTTCAAAACGTTTTTGACGGCAAGCTCTGCAAGACAGCTTTCAATAAGGGCGCCAAGAGGCCCTTTAAGATTCTGGCGGCGCAAAAAACGGCAGAAGGCTTGGTTGACCTCAGGAGTGCCATGCTCCACAAGAAACGGCGTGATCCTCATCGCAGTATCGGTAAAGTCAACAGGGTCAGAGGCATTTTTAAGAAGCTCGGATTCGATGGTCGCATAAAGGGAGTGCGGATTCGCGGCGGCCAGGCGGTCAAGAAGCGGGCTCTGAGAGGAAAGCGCCTCTCTTTGAGGCAAAACAGAGGCCCTCACATTGGGCATAGACACAACGTCTTCACCTGTCACCGCTGCATAGAGACTCGAAGAGAGCGCCTCGAAACCGAAGTCGACACTTTCAGCGGGCTGGTGCGGCGCAATATCTTCAAAAAGATAAGTATGATTCTCTTCAAAACGTTTTGTATAAGTGTGATTAGAATTCATATTAAACATCCTAATTAAATAATCGTTATTACAATGTAATACTTTTAAATAATTAAATCAAGAAAAAATAAATTGACGCAACGATTGTCAAGAAGCTGTCGGTTCGGGTAAAATTAAAAGTGATGAGCCTCGATGATGAAAAACTGACCAACAACGAATTGGTCGCCCTATTTTTAAAAATGGATCTGCACATGGTCGCTCAAGTGGCAGAGACCCTGTCGCCCGAACGAGCCGCACATGTTGTCGCAGCCCTTGAAGCTGAAGCGGCGTCTTGCGACGCGACATCTCAGCGCATCTGCGCGCTCTTTTTAGGACTCTCCTCAAAAGAGCAAGTGGTCGCAGTCGGCCGCGTTATGAACACGAAGTTTACCATGCTCCTTATCCAGGAGCTCATCCAGCGCGATCAAAGGCACCTTTGGAAAATCTCTTCGCTTCTGATCGGTTTAACACAGAGGGTTTTTAAAAAGGTGCTCACCAACGCCTCCGACGATCAACTGGAAGTTCTGCAGCACGAGGCGATGAAAGAGCCCCTCCAACACCACCTCACCGTTTATGCGCATGAGGCCGGGCAAGAGCTCAATCAAATCATCGACGAGCTCCTCCAAATCGAAAAAGAAATCGCCGCTTACGACCTCGCAACCCTTACCCGATCCGAGCTCCATGCTCAGCTTCGGCAAATCGAATCCTACCACGAGCGGATCGACACCTTTCTCACTAAAATAGCAAGAGCCCTCGGGATCGCCTGGAACACCAATCGCCCCGATCTCATTGACCAGCTCAATAAAATTCAAGACACATGCAGACGGACACTAGAGATGACTCTCGGCACTCCGCGCGGCAAAGAAACAGAACCAACCGGCCTTTATCGAATATTGGAGGAGCGTGTCTGCTGCGCTTTTCGCGGAGAAAAAGAAGCCGAACAGTTAAAAGACGAGGAGCCGAATGTCGAAGCGCTCGCTGCGATGGATCTTTGGACTCTGAAAGACTACTGGGAGATGGGCCTTCTTCCCTCGATCGCAAACGAAAGCGACTTAAAACTCAATCCCGACAGCCATTCCGATAAAGAATGCCAAAATTACCGCGAAAACCTCATGGATGAGGTCAAAGAGAATCTGGACGCTCTTGGCCTAAGCTCTGTGCGGGACTTCAAACGAGCCTACATCGGCACTGCCAAGCTGCTGCATGACTACATTGAAAGCCGCTCCGCTTCTTTCACAAGCGACACCACCTCTTGAGTGACCTCGTCGGCCGGCAAAGATCCATCGACAGTCGACAAGACGCCCTGCCGACAATAGTAATTCACCACAGGCTCTGTCTCGTCGAGATAAACGTCTAAACGCTCTTTCACCACTTCTGTCGAATCATCGGGTCTTTGGTACAGCTCGCCCCCGCACGCATCGCAAGACCCTTCTATTTGAGGAGGCGTGTTTTCTTTATGGAACACTTTGCCGCATGAGCGGCATGTGAGGCGCCCTGTCAGCCGGCGCACAAGCTCTTCGTTTGAAACCTTTAAATTGACTGCGATGATCCGCTCTTCAGGTGTGAGACGGTCTTGAAAAGCATTGGCCTGCGTCAGCCGCCTTGGAAAGCCGTCGAGTATATACCCTTCCTTGCAATCAGATTTTGCAACACGATCAAACAGCATATCGAGGACAAGGTCGTCCGGCACAAGCTTGCCTTCATCCATAAAGGCCTTGGCTTTGGCGCCGAGCTCTGTTTCATTTTTTATGTTGTCACGGAAAAGATCCCCCGTAGATATATGGGGAGTCCCCAGCAGATCGGCTAGGCGAGACGCTTGCGTCCCTTTTCCCGATCCCGGCGCCCCTAAAAAAATAAGAATCGTTTTCTTTTTCGTCATGAATCTGCCTACTGCCTATTATCAAAGGGATCACTATAGCAGATTCTGTCAATCACGACAATTGAGAGCCAAGCGCGCTTTTTGAAAAATATTTTGGAGGCGCCTTTTCATCTCTTTGCTTGTCTGCCGCGTCAAAGCAAGAATGCGGTAAGGGCTCGGCCGGGGCTGCCAAGAAACGGGGGTGAGGCCGGCTCTTTTCGCGAGAAAATCGGGCAAAAGCCCCACTTCACGGCCCGAGGCGCAGATATCGGCAATGAGCGACCAGCTAGGGAGACGAGCTTTGATCTCAAGCGGTGTCCCGGACTGCTTTTCCCACCTTTCCTGCAGCAACAAGCTTTCACATTGCTCTTCAGGCAACAAAACAGGAGTGGGACAAGAGAGCTTTTTTTTTGAGTATAACTGAAAAAGGCCTGAACCGATCTCAGTGCTCTCAACTCCTTTCCACGCCTGATTATCAGGAACAAAAGCAAGGTCGGCATCGCGGCGAAACACAGCCTCGTAAGCTTTATCGGGGCGGCAAATATAAAGCTCGACCGCTTCGCAAGCGATGATTTCGGGCATGACGACTTTGGCAACCGCATGAGTGGTGGCCATGCGGATGGGACCCGGCTTGACAGAGGCGATTTCATGTCTTAACTGCCAGACCCAACGCTCTGCCTTCTCAAGGATCACCGCCCCTTGCCTCGTCAAACGAAACTGCCTTTTTTCATGCAGACATAAATCCACGCCAAAAGCGCGCTCCACCCTCTGAACAGCGGCGCTGGCGGCGCTTTGACTCAAGCAGTGCCGCTTGGCGGCTAGGCTGAGATTGCCCAATGCTGCCGCAGAAATCAAAAGCTCTAAATCAGAAAGTCTCAGCTGCCCTAATGCACTCATAATACCTGAATTTTCGATAATTATAATCGAATATATCGACATGACAGATTTAAATCAACGTGCTAAATTGGTGAAAAAAAGGAGTGATTCATGTCCAATGCCATTTTGTCATTTTTTCAATCAATTTGCCGCTTCAACTTCGGGACATTCGAAAAAGAGGAATTCAAAAAATTTTTGCGATTGGGTCTCATTTTTGCCCTCATCATCGGCGTTTACTGGACGCTGCGGCCTTTAAAGGATTCGATTTTTATCCGCCTCGCCGATAAGCTTGAGCTCCCCTTCGCGAAAATGGTGTCGGTGATCTCTCTCCTTCCGCTTGTGATGTTTTACACCAAACTTTTAGAAAAGACCTCCCGAGAAAAAATGCTCAATATTCTGCCGGCTTTCTACGGCATTTTGATTTTCGTCTTCGCCGCTGTGATGCTCTTTGTCCAAAAACCGGTTGCGGAAATGGCCGGCCAAACGGATCTGTTTCTTTGGGGATCAAAAATATTGGCCTATGTCTGGTACGTCTTTGTGGAAAGTTTCGGCTCCCTGATTGTGGCGCTCTTTTGGGCCTTTTCCGCTGACACCACAGAGCCGACGTCCGCCAGACGAGGGTTCCCTCTTGTTGTGGCGATCGGTCAAATGGGGGGCATTGTGTTTCCCTACTTTGTCGGCGGACTCCCCTATAGGATCGGACTGCAAACAGACAGCCTCTCCATGGCGATTTTAGGAGGGCTCACGCTCCTGATTATCTATATGGTCAACCGCTTTCTTAAAGTCACCCCGAGCCACCTTCTTCAGTCCTACCACGGTAAAAACGAAGACGAGATCGAAGACAAGCAAGAGCCCGGATTTTTAGAAGGACTTAAGCTCCTCTTGTCCCACCGCTACTTAATCGGCATCTTTGCCGCCAACTTTATCTACGAGATCATCGTGACCATCTTCGACTTTAACTTTAAACTGTCGGCAGCCGATGTCTACCAGGACGTCGCCCTCAGCAACTATCTCAGCCTTTACGGCTCGAGCGTTAATATCGTCTCGCTTCTTTGCCTTCTGCTCGGAATCAGCAACGTCACCCGCTACCTCGGAGTCGGAACGGCTCTTGCGCTGATGCCCGTGATCGTGGGAGGAGCCTTGATCGGATTTCTCTCGATTGACACACTCAACTTTCTCTTTGCCCTGATGGTCGGCTCAAAAGCGATCAATTACGCCCTCAACGGCCCCGCATTGAAACAGCTTTATATTCCCACCACGCCGGACGTGAGGTTTAAGGCGCAAGCCTGGATCGAAACTTTCGGATCGCGCGCATCCAAAAATGCCGGTTCCATTTTTAACACTCTCCTTAGGCCCTTGCAAAGCCAGTTCGGCGCTGCCATGGGAAGAAGCTACTACCTCGTATTGAGCGGGGCGATCGGCTTCCCTTTAATTGTTCTATGGTTTGTGACCGCCGTTTACCTCGGCAAAACGTTTAAGCGCTCTATTGAGTCGAAAACAGTGGTTTGTTAAAAATTGATGTGCAGGGTATAATTCCCTCATGCACATTGACTTAAGAAAAGCAGTCACGCTGCTAAAAATGGGGGAGGTGGTCGCCATCCCGACGGAGACGGTCTACGGGCTGGCGGCGCCCCTGTTTTTTGAAAGCAGCGTCAAAAAAATCTTTTCCCTCAAAAAACGCCCCCCCAGCAACCCCCTCATTGTCCACATTGCCGGCAGATCGCAAGCAGAAGCGCTTATCGATCAAATTCCGCCCCATTTTGAGGCACTTGCCGAAGCCTTCTGGCCGGGACCTGTCACTCTCGTTGCCCCTGCCTCTCCACACGTTCCTGAAATGGTGCGCGCCGGGCTGCCCACTGTCGCCCTCCGCATCCCGGGCCACCCCCTCGCAAGAGCGCTCCTCAGAGAAACCGGCCCCCTCGTCGCTCCGTCCGCTAATTTATCGGGACGCCCTTCAAGCACAAGGCCGCGCCACGTTGAGGATGATTTCGGCCTGGAGTTTCCTGTCCTTGACGGAGGCCCGTGTCAAAAAGGCATCGAATCGACGATTCTCATCAACAAAGACAATGAATGGCAGATCGGAAGGCTGGGAGCCCTTTCCATCGATGAAATCGAAGCCGTTTTAGGGTATCCTGTCAAAAGCGCGTCGGCAGAGCGCCCTTTGTGCCCTGGGCAGCACTTCCGCCACTACAGCCCGAAAGCCAAACTCCAAATCGCCGAATGTGCGCTAGAGATAAGCGGCGTTGTCGTCGGCTTTTCAGATCGCCTCTACCCCAAAGCTGCCCGCGTCATTCCTTTAGGCCCGCTCAGCGACCCCGCCGCGCTCTCGCAAAACCTTTATCGGACGCTTCGCGCCCTTGACGAAGAGGGCATCGAAGAGGCTCATATCGATTTTGATTTTCCAAAAGAAGGGCACTTGCTGACCATCTCAGAACGCCTCTTGAAAGCAGCAGCGCGTCACTCTTCGGGAGCGGGCGGAGCAGGAGGCAACTCGAGCGGAAACGCGTCTTTAAGAGACTCTGTCAATTCGGATTCAAGCGCCTCAAAGGAAGTTTTTTGATCATAAACCCGCTCAAGAATCTGATCAACTCGATCGATATCGGGCCGCTTTTTTGGATCGGGGTTCATCATGGCTTTTGCAAGCAGCTGCAGCTTCGTCCCGGGCTCAAATGCGTTCCACCCCTTCCGAAATGCCTTCAGATCCATCATTGGGGGCTTCCCATCATTGTCCATCGCCTTCCAGACAAAGGGGCGAACATCTGTACGAGACTCTATTGAATAGAACGTATTGCCGAGAGCAAAAATGTCTGCAGCCTTAGAATCGTATGGGATTTGCTTCGATAAATTAGCAAAAATTTCGGGCGCCATGTACCCGGGCGAACCGATGTAGAGGTACTTTTCGTCGGCGGTGCCGCTCTCAGCCGCGAGCCCCAAGTCCATACATTTCACCGACAAAGACTCACCGTCTTGAAAAGCCAGAAAGTTAGCGGGCTTGATGTCCCGGTTGACATACCCGTTCTCGTGCATCATTTTCATCCAACTTGAGCACCCCTTCACCACTGCAGGAGTTTGTTCAGGTTTGAACTTCATGCCTTTTAAATCCCCCAAATTTGCGTAAGGGAGAAAAAGCTTCGTCTTCTTTCCTTTTGTTTCCGATACCTCTCCCGGATCGAAGGCCGTCATGCTCACCATTTCGGTCTCTTCTCCTTCGAACCCGAGCATCTTTTTGATCAAGTCCACTTCTTTCATCGTCGCTTCAATGGTTTCGCCGCGCCTTTTTCCCTCTTTGACCGGCAGACTGGCAAAAGCGCCAAGCCTGACGGGCTGCCCGCTTTCGTCCAACTCGATAGCGGTTCGCACTTTTTTATAGGTTCCCCCTCCGAGCCAGAGCGCCGGATTTTTTGGGATCACGTAGATTCTGCCATCGGGATTGACCTGCAGGTGAGAGCCTGCATAGCGTGCGTCTCGGTCTTTTGTACCTTCAGTCTTTTCTCCGTACTCAACGGTAGTTCCGGAACGGATGTAGATCGGTCTATCCTGTTTTTTTGCCTTAGCTATGAGTTCACTGCGGTTGCCTTGCAAATACCGCGACAAGCTGTTCTTCGACTTGGCGTTTGATCCTAAGGCCATCAAACTCCTTCTCAAAGGGAGTCGCACGATTCTCATCAAGGAAATTGAGGACCTCTTTTGCTCTCTTAAAGGGGGTTTTTTCGACCTCTTGGACACCTTTATCAGAGGGCTTCTTTGTTTTGAAAAGGTGCTGAAAGCATTGCGTTACTTTTTTCAAGCCGGGCATCTTGGGATTTTTTTCCCCTTTAATGACGGGAGATCCTTGAGACGCTGCACGCGACTCTTTGGCGCGTTCGTAGAGATTAACGAGCGTGCTTTTAAATTTTCCGGTTTTTTTACTGACAGAATTAAAAAGATTGGAAGGACCAATATTGTCAAGTCTAATATTCATAATATGATTTCTCACCCATTTTTTTTATCTTTTTAATAAAACTAATAATAATAAATACTATGCCAACTGACCAACAATCAGCTTGATTCTGCCGCCGATAGAGCGTAAAAAGAGAGAGGATTAAAATTTTGGAGGACGCGCCATGCTCAAGCAGATTTGGCCCTATTCGATGCTTGTGATCCTGGTCTTCGCATTGGGAGCTCTTTTTACCGTTATTTATCATGAGCCAAAGGACTTTTTCGAAGAGGTGATCGTCATGAACGAGCCAAAGATCTTTTCCGTGCCGGTGAAGGCTCCCCCCTCGACCCTCCTCGTCGACCCCGAAGAAGCACCTGAAGACATCAAAGCGCAGGTAATGAAGGGCTATCGGCTGTTTATGGAAACGCGCCGAAATGCTCCTGCCTATGTCGGCAACAACCTCGACTGCCGGAGCTGCCATTTCAGGGGAGGCAATACCCTCGGCGGAAGAAACGGATCCATTTCACTTGTCGGCGTGAGCCACGTCTATCCCCGTTACTCCGATCGAGCGGGCCGCTACATCAGTCTGGGCGAGAGAATCAACAACTGTTTTCAGCGCAGCTTAAACGGTCGGCCGCTTCCCTTAAAAGGAGAAAAAATGACCGCTTTGATCGCCTTTCTCTCTTGGATTTCCAAGCCTGTGGAGACATTCAAGGAATTCCCCTGGCTGGGGCTGCCGAAAATGACAACCACTCTGAAGCCCGATCGAGAAAAAGGGGAGCAGCTGTACCTTCAGCACTGCGCCGCCTGCCACGGCAGAGACGGCAAGGGAGTGGCTGCACAGCCCGGAGAGGAAGGGCAAGAGATCCCTCCTCTTTGGGGCGAGGGGTCGTTTAACGATGGGGCGGGGATGAGCCATTTGAATAATTTCGCCCCTTTTATTTGGCTCAATATGCCGCTCAATAATTCGATTCTTACTGAAGAAGAGGCGGTTCATATCGGCGACTACGTTTTGAGTCAGCCGCGCCCTCATTTTGAACCGGGGAAGTAATGACAGACTATATTGATGAGCTGGAAAAAGACGAGATCTATTTTCGGGATCGTTGGCAGTTCGAGCAGAAATATGACTTCCTCCCCGATCCGACTGCCGATCAGAGCGACTACAGACAGGAGTTTTATTTTTTCATTCCGGACGCTCTGCAAGTCAACGCATCGACCTACAACTCCAAACAATTCTACCGCGATCTCACGAATCTCATTCGACTGAAAACGCCCGTGCTGACGCTGCAGGAACTTGCCGACCTCAATTTTGCTCCCTCCCCTATGAATAAAATTGAAAAGCTCAGGCAGTCAAAACAAACCAAGAAAAACAGGTCCCAATTAGAAGATGAACTCAAGCTTCTCGGCAATGTCTTTCGAAGCGCACTGAGAAAAAAAGGACGGGAGCTTTTGCACATTTTGACTGCGAAAAAACGCGATCTTTTTTTATCGGAGGCGGATCATTTTTTCGAAGAGCTGGATCACTTTCTCTTCCAATATGAGCATCTGAAGTCACAAACTTTGAGCGAGTGGAAAAGCGCATCAATAGACGAGCATTTTCACTACCTGTCCCGCTTCTTGCACCACTGCATGGATCAGTACCTGATTCAACTTTTAGATGAAATACGAACGCAAAAAGAAAAAGCGTACCAAAGCATCGACGAAAGGCTGACGAACCTTCTTAAAAAAACACAGTCCGAAATCTCTCTGGATCCCTCTCAATCAGAAGAAGAGAGCGAAAAAATTGTCTATACAAAAAGCCTTCTGGACAAATTTTTTCTCGACTCGCTCAGATTGAATATCGATCATTTTTCCCCGCAAAAAAAATACCAAAATATTGTGGGCGCCTTCGCTGCCGCGATCGCCATGCTGGTTTTCTCCCTCCTCTTTATGTGGAAAGGGCAGTATATTTTGATCGACTCGACCCCTTTCATCGCCCTCACAGTCTTGCTTTATGTTCTCAAAGATAGGATCAAAGAAGGAATAAAAGGAGTCACAGCCCATCAGTCGCTCGGGTGGATGTCCGATTTCACGACGAAAATTCGCTCCTACGATAAAACGAAGACCCTTGGTGTGATCAGAGAGTCGTTTTCTTTCGTCGATCAAAGCCATGTCCCCGATGAAATCACACAAATTCGCAACAGAGAATTCCATACAGTTGTGGAATCGTTCAAACGGCCCGAAACCGTCATTTATTACCAGAAAAAGATCCGTATCAACCGAAAGCCCGAAGGTATGGAGTCGCGCCGCTTTATGTTGAATCTCATCTTCCGCTTCAACGTCCGTCATTTTCTCGATAAGGCCAGCAACCCCTACTCCCCTTACCGCGTCCTCGACCCGAGTAACAATCAACTCAAGGTGCTGTCAATGCCCAAGGTCTATCACTTGAACATCATCATCAAAACAACGGTCAAAAAAGGAAGCCGCTCTCCAAGAATCGATTTCCGAAAGGTGCGTGTTGTGGCCGACAAAAACGGAATCAAAAGGATTGAATCCCCATGATGCTTGGCTCAAAACGTCGTGTGATTGTTCTCCTCTTGCTGCTCTCCCTTTTCTTCTGCTGCGAGCTGGGCGCTAAACCGCAGAGAAAGACCTTGTCCAAGTCCCACAAAAGACCTTTTATGATCTACAGTTCCCCTAAAACAGGGGTGAACCTGTTGATCACTTTTCTGGACCTTCTCTTATCCATCCGAGACAGACATCACACCCACCATTTCCCCGATGAGCCCTTCCTTGACAAAGCCTTAGCAAACAATTCCGTTGTCTTCGTCCCCATTCGCGATGTCCGCGATCAGATGGTCTCCGCCGCCCATTTTTATCATAAGATCGGTCGTTATCCCGATGCGATCATCGATGAACTCGACCTTCCCCCTTGCGATGTTCCGTTGACCAGAAGCCAAGTCCAAAATCTGCTGCTTAAATTCATTCGCGAAGAATGGCCAAGGCGAGAAAATTGGCCGCTAAGGTTCATGTGGTCCTTTCGGGATACCGCCCATCTTTTCTTGAGCGCGCCCGAACATGTTCATTTCGTCCGGTATGAAAATTTAATTGGAGAAAAAGGAGGGGGCGATCGGCAGAAACAGCAGCAGGAGATGTCTCTCATCGCTGAACAATTGAGGATCAGCCTCACTCAAAAAGAGCTCAATTTTTGTTCCGATCATATTTTCGGCCGCTCGTGGAACTTCAGAAAAGGAACCATCGGCCAGTGGAAAGACTATTTCACCGAGTGGCACTGCGACGAGTTTAAAACCCATTTTGGCGAGACACTCATCATTTTAGGATATGAAATCGATGAGGAATGGCAATGCGATAACCCCTAAATACAACGATTTAAAAGGCGGCTTTGACGAAAGGGCCCAAAAACACGTGTTGCGCCTATGACTGTTCAATCTCCTCGTCTTGGCCCTCTTGCAGCTTTTGACTTTCAAACAATTGATTGACCTCTTCGATAGATGACGTGATAACGTCTTGTATCATCGGATACTGCTTAGCAGCCTTTTCAAGTTCCTCTAGGTCCATATTTTCCATTAGAAGATCTTTCTGTCGAAAACCATTGGGCAACTTTTCAACCATTAACGTGTGTACAAATCCTTTGATCATCTCGACTGGAAGATCTTCAGATAAACCGTTAAAAAACTCCACAAACTCCACAGGCGTCACATCATTGCCCTTTTCCCTCATATGAAACGACAGGAGAGCTCCTTTCTTCGCTCCATCTAATTGAGCTAAATACAAAGATTCTAAATATTTGGTATCAACATAGCTCGCATCTTTGATTGAGTCCTCTAAACCCTGACTGATGTTTTTCAATTCCGTATCGGTGAAGGTTTTTATCGGCGACTCCTGCTCCACCTGACGGGTCTTTTACATCACTTTAGGAAGTTTGGTCAAATTTCTTACCCTCTTTCCAAGGGGCCGCTCAGTCTTCTTATCAGTAAAGGATTCGCTCCTTTGGCGACCTATTGTCGGCCTTGCTCTAGATTGAGTGGGAGCGCTGACTGTAAATTCCGGACTGATGTTCCCACCCCCCTCATCGAAACGCTGTGCCCTTCGTTTTTGTGGCGTCCTATGCCCGCCAATATGATGAAGTATATTTCTCAATCCCTTTTTCTTCGTTTTCGAAGGGATGTTTAACTCATCAACCAAACTAGAGGTGATTTGAGTGACTAAATTGTCTTCGGGCTTTTTAGGAAAGGAAAATTCTAAGAATGGCTCTTTTTTTGATTCTTTAATCTGATTGGCGTGGTTTTGGACAATTTTTGTAACGAGAACCGCAGTCCTTTTTTGATCTGGAGTTATGATCATCGGATTGAGAAAGCGAAGAAACAATTGTGAGTCGAAAGTCTTTTGTGCGGCATCTCTCCCAAATCGATTGCCCCCTTCACTCGCAATGAGGCCCATAAGGTCCTTAACGTCCGGATCAAGACTATCTATTTGTTTTCCTACCTCAGAGACAAAATCCTTGGTCAGCGTCATTATGGTTCCCTCTCGCTCCTTGACTTTCGATTCATCTTCATCGTAGCCTTTTTGGTTCGGGTCGATCTCAAGAGAATCCTTTGGAATTTTATCGATCAAATTCGATACAATCGATTGAGCCCACTCCCCGGCTTTCTGATTATAAAACTCAGTTGCTAGTACTTAGTCAATTTAATAGTGACAAGTAAGACTTGGCCATTTTATCCCGC
>CAZVSU010000031.1:0-25887 GCA_964629645.1 uncultured bacterium
TAGAAAACTTGAGGTCAAATTTCAATTTCAATCTTCAACCCCGTGACCGTTTACACATTGGGGTCGACCTCAATCCAATCGAGTTACCGGTTGAAGGTAAACCGTAAAAACTCTAAACTTTAACATTATTAATTGGGAGTCACATTTGAACGCGGCAAAGCACTCTTTCCATTTGTTGGCCTCCATGCTTCTGATAGCCGGCACGAGCATTGGCGGAGGCATGCTGGCCCTTCCCGTGTCTACGGGGGTAAGCGGCTTTCTTCCCTCGCTCGTTGTTATGATCGTTTGCTGGATGGCAATGACAGCAACCGGTCTTCTTCTTGCCGAGGGGAGCCTTTGGGTACCGGAAGGAGGGCATATGATCTCAATTTCCGGGAAAATGCTGGGGGCGCCGGGGAAAATTGCCAGCTGGATTCTTTACCTGTTCATCTCTTATGCCTCAATCGTCGCCTATACGGCGGGAGGGGGCATGCAAATTGCAGAGGCCGTCTCTGTTTGGCTTGGCATCGAGCTTTCAAGAACCGCAAGCTGCATTCTCTTTTTTGTTATTTTTGGCACTCTCGTTGATTTTGGTGCGCAAGTCGTGGGCCGGGTGAACTCCCTACTTGTCTTCGGGATGTTAGGCGCCTACCTTCTCCTTATTGGGACAGGCGCATCCGAAGTGAAGCTGTCAAACTTAATGTACACAAATTGGTCGGCAGCCGCCATAGGGGTTCCGTTTATTTTGGCGTCGTTTTCTTTTCAGACGATTGTCCCGAGCATGACGCCTTATTTGAAAAGCGATCCCAAGCAGCTGCGTTGGAGTATTATTGGCGGAACCACGATAACACTTTTTGTCTATGTGATGTGGCAGTGGCTTGTGTTGGGAATTGTGCCTGCAGAGGGCCCGGATGGGCTGATTCAAGCCTTAAATGAAGGGGCGATCGCCACAAAATTTATTTGCAAATCCTCAGGAAGCGCCTGTCTGACGACCGTCGCGGAGTTTTTTGGCTTCTTCGCCCTCGTGACCTCTTTTCTCGGAATGAGCCTTGGTTTATTCGATTTTTTGTCGGACGGCCTCGGCATACAAAAGGTCGGTTTCGGCAAGGCAAAGCTTGGTGCGATCATCGCTTTTCCCACTCTGTTTTTTGCCATCTTTTTTGAGCGCGCTTTTCTCGTCGCGATGGATGCCTCCGGCGGTTATGGCGATACTTTGCTTAACGGTATTATCCCTGTCATGATTGTATGGGTAGGGCGGTATCATATGAATTTGCCTAAGAAGATGGGTTGGCTTGGAAGCAGGCCGATGCTCCTTTTGATCAGCCTGTTTTTCCTAGTCTCTCTCGGCGTTGAAATCCTGATCCATTTTGGCGTGATTTCATCAATTTACGATATTAGTGAACTTAACCTACTTTAGACGATATGAAACGATTGATTTTAGCATTTAAATGTTTTGTGAAAGCCTTCAAAGTTCCCGAGCGGGCCGGAGCGCTTCTCAGTGAGCCCGAAAAGGAAGAAAAAGTAAAAAAAGATAAAGCCCACCTGCAGCTTCTACGCAATTTACAAAACGCAGGGCGTTTGATCGATTTCTTAAGCGAAGATATCAGCCAATATACCGACAATCAAGTGGGGGCGGCTGTCCGGCAGATACACGCCGGTTGCCGTAAAAGTTTAGATGAACTTGTCGCTGTCAAGCCACTGATGGATGAAAAAGAAGGCGCCTCTGTCACAGTCCCAATAGGCTATTCCTCAAAAGAATTTAAACTCGTAGGCAACGTTAAAGGAGAGCCCCCTTATCAAGGGACCCTTGTTCATCGAGGCTGGAAAGCACATAAACATTCGCTGCCCAAAATCGCAGAAGAGGAATCGCTTGAAATATTGACACCAGCAGAAATTGAACTCAAATAACGGGACTGAAGGCTATGAAACAAACAATTATCGGGCTTGATCTGGGCACAACAAACTGCACCTTGTCTTATGTCCTTGAAGGAAGCGAAGAGATTGAAACGCTCGCCATACCGCAGTATGTCAACTCAGGAGAAAAGCAGTCTTTGATGTCTCTGCCGTCTTTTCTTTATTTCCCACTAGATGAAGAGGAAACGGAGGTGCCATTTTTTGTCGGACAGTATGCAAAGACTCGGGGTGCTGAGCTTCCTTCGCGTTTAATTTCATCTGCAAAATCGTGGCTGTCGCACACTGGGATCGACCGCCGCTCACCCGTCTTGCCGGTCGGGGAGGGAAAAATGAGCCCGATGGAGGCGTGCAGCGCGTTTCTTCAACACCTTAAAGCAGTTTGGAATGAAACCTTTCCAAAAAAGCCGTTCGATAAGCAAACCATCTTAATCACAGTGCCGGCTTCATTTGATCCTAGTGCACGGCAGTTTGTGTTAGAAGCTGCAGAACTTGCCGGATATCCGGAACCCATTCTCTTGGAGGAGCCTCTGGCTGCTCTTTACGCTTGGATTCAGAGGCAAGGTGAAAAGTGGCGAGAGGAAGTCAAAGTAGGCGATCTTGTCTTGGTTGTCGATGTTGGCGGCGGGACGACCGATTTCACATTAGTTCGGGTTGACGAGTCTCAAGGCGATCTCGCGTTAAATCGAATATCGGTCGGGTCTCATCTTTTATTGGGAGGAGATAATCTGGATCTTGCTTTAGCTTACTTTGCCAAACATAAACTTGAAGAAGAAGGGCAGCAATTAGACGACTGGCAGTTTGGACAGTTGGCCCACGCATGCCGAGACGCCAAAGAGCAGCTTTTTGCAAAGAATTCGCCTGAAGAGGTCACCATCTCTATTCAGGGGAGGGGGAGCCGGCTCATCGGGGGACAGATACAGACAGTTTTGACTCAGGAAGAAGCTTCAAAGCTGATATTGGATGGATTTTTTCCACTCTCTAAGTCAACAGAGGTCTCTGAAACCGAGAAACGATCGGGCCTTTATCAAGCCGGCCTTCCTTACGCTAAAGATCCACGTGTGTCGCGTCAATTAGCTGCCTTCCTTTCGCAAGGCGAAACCTTCGCTCTGCCAAGCGCAGTGCTTTTTAATGGCGGCACATTGAAGGCGGAGGGGATCCGGGGCAGAATCGTTGAGATTCTCGCCGGTTGGGCAGACGAACTGGGGGCGCCCTCCCCAAATATTATGGAATGTGTCGATTATGACTTGTCGGTCAGTCTCGGCGCCGCGTTTTACGGACTTGTGAGAGAAGGCAAAGGCATTCGGATAAAAGGGGGAATCAGTCGAAGTTATTTTATCGGGGTCGAAGCTGCAGCTCCCGCGGTCCCCGGCGTTCCCGTTCCCGTGCAAGCTGTTTGTGTAGCTCCCCGTGGTATGGAAGAAGGGTCAGAGGCGTCTCTCGATCAGCCCTTTTCCTTGATTCTTGGCGAACCGGTCTCGTTCAGATTCTTGAGCCATCACGACATCTACAAGGTGGGTCAAGCTGTTGAAAAGGAACAGCAGAACCGGCTTCAAGAACACCCCCCGATTGAAACAGAACTCGATCGAAGCGATCAGGATGGGCGGGGTATTTGTGTGCGATTGAAGAGCCGTGTCACTGAACTCGGTGTCTTAGAGCTCTGGTGTGAGTCCACCGACGGCCGAAAATGGAAACTGAATTTTGACACGAGGTCGCACGACACAAACGCTAAGGCAGTTGCTGCATCATAAAATGGAGAGCTATCTGCTTCATTTTAAGGTGAATCTGGTAGAGTCCGTTTGCTCGTCCAGGTGTTAATGATCCCGGTATTCCCAACTCGTTTAAAAAAGAGGGCTCATTCTTTAAAACAACTTCCGGCTCTGTGCCATTGTAGGCGCGGATTAAGATTTGAGCGAGTCCTGAAGAAATCAAAGCATCCGACCAAACGGAAAAGTAAAGGCGCCCATCAATGACATCTGCTTTGAGATACATAGTGCTCTGACATCCCGAAACAAGATTTTCGTCTGTTTTAATTTCCGCGCCGCCGGAGTTATCTCGTCCCAAAGTCATAATCGTTTTGTAAATCTGGTCTTTGGACGCAAGGGGCGCAAAAACTTTTTTAATTTTTGAAACATTTTCGTCAAACATACTTTGACTATAGCACATAAAAACGTTTGTCACAAACACATGATCGGTGCTAGAATCACCTTTAACTCTGATTTTTTTGAAGGATTATTTGGCCCATGCCTAAAGAAGATACCATTAAAATGGATGGTGTGGTGGAGGAATTATTACCCAACACCCAATTTCGTGTGAAACTTGAGTCCGGTACGGTCATTATCGCGACCCTGTCAGGTAAAATGAAAACGCGCAATATTCGAGTTTTTGTTGGCGATACCGTGTCTTGCGAGCTTTCACCATACGATTTATCAAAAGGGAGGATTATCTACCGTCAAAAGTAGATTTTGAAGGAAATACCGCTGATCCTATTGATTTTATTTGTAAAAGTCACTAGAATTACGTGCATTAAATTGCGGTTGTCGTCAGCGTTCCTGATCAAACCCGCTTGCAGATTGGCACAAGCCCAGATAGCTCAGAGGTAGAGCACTTGCATGGTAAGCAAGCGGTCGGAGGTTCAATTCCTCTTCTGGGCAAAAACAAAAAATAAGAACTCTTAATGAATCAGAGGGATTCGCATTTTCTCATTGTCCAGGCGCCAACGCTGGAATCCTCTCGTAAAATAAAAGAGTTCACAGAGTAACTTTGAACAAAAAAACAAGAAAAAGTAGTTGTCTACGGAGGTAACTAACAATGGCTAAAGAAGCATTCAAGCGCGACAAGCCACACGTTAACATTGGAACCATTGGTCACGTCGACCACGGTAAAACGACATTGACCGCTGCGATTAGCTCACATTTGAGTCAAAAAAGCGGTGGTAAAGCGAAAAAGTTTGACGAAATTGACTGCGCTCCCGAAGAAAAAGCGCGTGGTATCACGATCAATGCATCACACGTCGAATACGAAACAGAAAAGCGCCACTATGCCCACGTCGACTGTCCCGGGCACGCCGACTATGTCAAGAACATGATCACAGGTGCTGCTCAGATGGACGGAGCGATTCTGGTTGTGGCCGCAACTGATGGTGCTATGCCTCAGACAAAAGAGCACATTTTGCTCGCGCGTCAGATGCAAGTCCCTCAAATCGTGGTGTTCTTGAATAAGTGCGACATGCTTGGCGCTGAAGATCAAGAACTCCTTGACCTTGTCGAGCTCGAGCTTCACGAGATTCTTGAAGCGCAAGGGTATAAAGATGCGCCGATTATCCGCGGATCAGCACTGAAGGCTCTTGAAGGCGATGCGACCTATGCCGAGAAGATCGACGAACTTATGAACGCAGTCGATGATACGATTCCTGAGCCTCAGCGCGATTTCGACAAGCCTTTCTTGATGCCGATCGAGGACGTCTTCTCTATTTCAGGTCGCGGTACGGTTGTGACAGGGAGAGTTGAGCGCGGTGTCATCAAAATGAACGATAAGATTCAAATTGTTGGACTCAAAAACACACGCGACACTGTTGCGACCGGACTTGAGATGTTCAACAAAATTCTTGATGAAGTTCATCCCGGCGAAAACGTTGGCGTTCTTCTTCGCGGTATTGAAAAGGGCGATGTGGAACGTGGAATGGTTTTGGCTGCTCCAGGAACATGCACGCCTCACGTAAAGTTTAAAGGTCCTGTTTATGTCTTGAAAAAAGAGGAAGGAGGCCGTCACAAGCCATTCTTCTCCGGTTATAGACCACAATTCTATATCAGGACAACAGACGTCACAGGAGTTGTTGAACTGCCGGAAGGAACCGAAATGGTGATGCCTGGAGACAATGTCGAGATCACAGCAACTCTTATTGCTCCAGTTGCTCTTGAAGTTGGACAGAAGTTCGCGATCCGTGAGGGTGGCCGAACAATCGGTGCAGGAACTGTTTCTGAAATCATTGAGTAGAGATGAAAACCCGGTTACGATCGGGTTTTTTTAGGGTGTGTAGCTCAGCTGGTAGAGCAGCGGTCTCCAAAGCCGCGGGTCGGGGGTTCGAGTCCCTCCGCACTCGAATAAAACAGAAAAACTGAGCAAGTATGAATCTGATGGAGACCAAAAAACGACAGAAAGCAAAAGAAGAAACGACAGGTTCGTTCAAAAGCATGTTCACTTTTTTTGGCGATGTCAAACAGGAAATCAAACGGATCACCTGGACGGGAAAAGATGAGCTGCGCGGCTACACGAAAATTGTGGTGGGCGCGACATTTGCTCTCGGTTTGGGTATTTGGATCGTAGATGTCTGTCTCCGATCAACAATGGATGCTCTCAGCGTCTTGATTCATTGGATCGCAGGCTAGAAGGACGAAACATGGTGACAAACTGGTATGTGCTCCAGGTACTTTCTGGGCAAGAAAAAAAAACGAAGCTTGCCATCGAAGAACAAGCTAAGCTCCACAATATGGACAGCTTTATCGAAGAGGTTTTGCTTCCGACAGAAAATGTTTCAGAAGTGAAAAATGGTGAGCAGCGTGTCGTAGAGAAAAAACTATGGCCCGGTTATCTGCTCATTAAAATGGATCTGAACGATGAGTCGCTTCAATACGTAAAAGGCACGAACGGCGTCGTTGCGTTTCTTGGGGGCTCGTCACCAACCTCGTTGACTGATCGCGAAGTTGAAGAAATTCTCCGTGATTTACACGAAAAGAAAGATACTATAACCCAGAAACATCAGTTTCAAGTTGGCGATACAGTCAAAATTGTGGAAGGGCCGTTTGTCAACTTCATCGGTACGATAACAGAGCTTTTTCATGATAAAGGGCGATTAAATGTTATGGTATCGATCTTCGGCCGCGATACATGTGTGAAAGATCTCGAATTCGCCCACGTTGAAGAAGTCGATGATGATTTTGGCTGATTTTTTGTTAAATTTTGATTTTTCACTTTTAAGTAAAGTATAAGATACTTATACTTACAGACCTAAGATTAGGGACGATACAAAATGGCTAAGAAAAAAAAGATTCAGAAAATAATTAAGCTGCAGATTCCTGCCGGCAAGGCTAATCCGGCCCCGCCGATCGGACCAGCATTGGGTGCTGCGGGTGTCAATATTATGGCATTCTGCAAAGCGTTTAATGCAGCAACGCAGGATAAGGGCGGCGACATCCTTCCGGTTGAAATTTACGTTTATCCGGACAAATCTTTTGATTTTATCACTAAGCAGCCTCCCATGCCGGTCTTAATCAAGAAAGAGCTGGGAATTGAGAAAGGTTCTGGTGTTCCTAACCGGGACAAGGTTGGGAAAATTAAGAGAAGTCAGGCGCAAAAAATAGCGCAGCAGAAAATGCAAGACCTCAACGCTATGGATGAAGAGGCTGCTGTCAAGATTGTCTTGGGAACAGCACGATCCATGGGCGTCGATCTAGAAGAGGAAGTTAACTAATTATGGGTCGTACTAGCAAACGGTTTCGGGAGATAGCAGATCTTTATGAACCCAATAAGGTTTATAAGATCGACGAAGCTATCGATATTTTAAAGAAGTGCCCACCTGTCAAGTTTGATCAGACTGTGGAAATTTCTTTAATGACTGGCGTTGACCCGCGAAAATCAGACCAGCACATCCGAGGAACGGTGTCGTTACCGAATGGCACCGGGAAAAAAATGGTCATAGTCGCTTTGACATCCGGAGATAAGGTTCAAGAAGCCTTGGATGCCGGAGCTGATTTCGCAGGGAATGCAGAACTCATCGAAAAAATCACTTCCGGTTGGACCGATTTTGATGCTTTGGTCGCAACACCGGATATGATGCGAGATGTCGGTAAATTAGGTAAGGTTTTGGGGCCGCGCGGTTTAATGCCGACACCAAAAGCGGGAACCGTCACAACTGATATCGCAAAAGCGGTGAGAGAACTAAAGGCAGGAAAGATTGAATTCAAAGTCAATAAGCATGCTGGCATACACGTCGGAGTAGGAAAGCTCTCATTTACGTCGGAACAGTTGCAGGATAACATTAAGTCGTTTCTTGACGCGATCTATAGAGCTAAGCCCCCCGCGGCTAAAGGACGTTATTTGAAGTCAGTCGTTCTATCCTCCACTATGGGTCCTGGCATCTTAATCGATGTCCGCGAGCAAGAATCGGCATAAGGAGTAAGCTGTTTATGAGAAAAGAAAAACAACTATTCCTCAATGAGCTAGAGGAACAGATTGATCAATACGGTTCTTATGTCCTCATGAGCTATATCGGGCTCACGGCAAACGAATCCCACGAGTTTAGGAAAAAAATACGATCTATGGGCGGAAACATCGAAATGGTGCCACGAAAGATGTTTTCACTCGCATCGAAGAAGTCCGGACTCGAGGTGAGCGTCGATTTGCTGACTGGTCACACAGGTGTTGTGTTTTCAGGCGGCGATCCCATCGAAACAACGAAAGCGGTTTTCGACTACGAAAAAGAAGCCGGGAACAAAATCACCGTAGTTGGTGGTGTGATAGATGGTGCCGTTCTCGATCAAGAGCAAATGAAACAACTATCAAAATTGCCCGGCAAGCAAGAGCTGAGAGCGCAATTTGTCGGTCTTCTCCAAGCACCGATGGCGCAGACGGTATCTGTCATGAACAACATTGTAGCAAGTGTTGTGTACTGCTTGGACAATAAGTGTAAAAAAGAAGACCAATAATCAATCAACAAAAAATCTGAGAGGTTTAACCGTGAGTACAGAAACAAAAATCAGTGAGAAGCTTGAAAAGCTCGTCAAGGAGCTAAGTGAGTTGACCGTTCTCGAAATGGCTGAACTCAAAAAAGCCCTTGAAGAATGTTGGGGCGTCGAAGCTGCTGCTGCGCCTGTAGCGTTTGCTGCTGCGCCGGCTGCTGGTGGAGAAGCTGCTGCTGAAGCAGAAGAGGCCACTGACTTCGAGGTGACGCTTACTGAAGTTCCGGCTGACAAGAAAATCGCTGTCATTAAGATCGTTCGCGAAATAACGGGTCTTGGCCTAAAAGAAGCCAAAGAGCTTGTTGAAGGAGCCCCTAAAGTTCTCAAAGAAAAAGCTCCCAAAGCTGAAGCCGAAGAGATCAAATCAAAAGTTGAAGCCTCGGGCGCTAAAGCGACTCTAAAAGGCGTCTAACAAAAGAGTGCTAATCGCAAAGCAAATGACCTTTTGCTTTGCGATTCTGTGGCTAAATTCACCTTTTAAGAAAAAAGGTTGCAATTTAGCTAATATCGTTGTATAAATGATTTGCTGCTTGATTTTTCGTTTTCCGTTAACGGGTGATTCAATTTGATTGTCCTAAATCCAATGAATAGTATTTGTCGCTTGATCCCATACGAGACAACAGAGAGATTAAGTGGCTCTTTGATAGCAGTCACATGCCCAAATCAACCCCACCATCATCATATCTTTAGAGGGAGTCCTTCAGGATGTCAAAAGGCTTAAGAAAAAGAATTAGTTTCAAAGAAAAAGAAGATATTATCGATCTTCCAAACCTGATTGAAGTCCAAATCAAGTCCTACAATCAGTTTTTGCAGGCCGATAAATTTCCTGAAGATAGGGACGAGATTGGCCTACAGGAGATTTTTACCGATCTTTTTCCTATCAAATCCTATGATGAAAAGACGATCCTCGAATTTCTATCCTATAACCTCGGAGTTCCTAAATATGACCCCGACGAATGCATTCGAAGAGGGCACACATACAGCGTCACCCTGAAAGTCAAATATCGCCTGACGGACGAAACGGGAATAAAAGAAGAAGAAGTCTATATGGGGACAATCCCTGTTATGACAGACAAGGGGACATTCATCATCAACGGTGCCGAAAGAGTCGTCGTCTCACAGCTTCACAGATCACCGGGCATATGCTTTGAGCAAGAAAGGCACAGCCGCGGTCAAATGCTCTTTTCATTCCGTATTATCCCGTACAGAGGCAGTTGGCTGGAAGCGTCATTTGATCCCAACGATTTGATCTATATTTATGTCGACCGCAAGCAGCGTCGGCGCAAAGTTTTAGCGACAACCTTTATCAGGACGCTTGGCTTTTCCTCCAACGCCGATATTATTGAAGAATTTTTTGAGATCAGCCATGCAAAACTGAAATCTGAGAAAGAAATTTCGAAACACGTCGGAAAAATTCTCGCTCAAGATGTCGTCGATGACGAAAGCGGCTTAGTATTTGGAAAAGCGTCAGAAAAGCTCACCACCGCCATGCTTAAGCGTATGCTCGATGCAGGAATCAAAGAGATATCGATCGCAGAAGGGGCGGATGAATCAAGCCCGATCATCAAAATGCTCGCAAAAGATCCGACCGACTCCTATGAATCTGCTCTCAAAGACTTTTATCGTAAGATAAGACCGGGAGAACCCGCAACGCTCTCGAATGCACGATCGGCGATCATGCGCCTCTTTTTCGATAGCAAGCGTTATAATCTTGGGAGAGTGGGGCGTTACAAGCTCAACACAAAGCTTGGATTTGACGTCAATGACGACGTGCTACGCACTCTCACATTAACGAAAGAAGATGTTATTGGGGCTCTAAAATATTTAATCCGAATTCGGCAAGGTGACGACGACACTTACGTCGACGATATTGACCATCTTGGCAATCGCCGCGTCCGCTCAGTGGGTGAGTTGATCCAAAATCAGTGCAGAATCGGCCTCGCTCGTATGGAAAAGATCATCCGTGAAAGGATGAACCTTTTTGATTTCAGTTCGGATACCCTGACCCCTGGTAAAATTGTCTCTGCTAAGGCACTCTCGGGTGTCCTGAAAGATTTCTTCGGTCGTTCACAACTTTCGCAGTTTATGGATCAGGCCAACCCCGTCGCAGAGCTGACGCACAAAAGACGACTGTCGTCTCTTGGGCCGGGCGGATTAAATCGCGATCGTGCAGGTTTCGAAGTGCGCGACGTCCACACAAGCCACTATGGCCGCATTTGTCCGATTGAAACGCCTGAGGGACCTAATATCGGTTTGATTACGTCTCTTTCCTCCTTTGCAAAAATCAATGAATTTGGCTTTATCGAAACGCCTTATCGTATCG
The DNA here is from genome assembly GCA_964629645.1 of uncultured bacterium. Lineage (GTDB taxonomy): Bacteria > Chlamydiota > Chlamydiia > Chlamydiales > SLFE01 > JAAKFL01. The sequence goes on from CAZVSU010000031.1 coordinate 10,951, forward strand.
TGCGTGAAGGAATCGTGACAGAAGAGGTCGAGTATATGACGGCCGATCAGGAAGAAAAATGCATCATCGCCCAAGCTCTCGCCCCCCTTGACGACATGAACATGTTCGTCGACGAAAAATGCTGGGCGCGGCACAGGGGTGAGCAGATCGAAGTCGAAACCGAAAAAGTGACCCATATGGACGTCTCTCCGAAGCAGCTCGTGTCGATTGTGACCGGGTTGATTCCATTTTTGGAGCACAACGATGCCAACCGCGCCCTAATGGGGTCGAACATGCAAAGGCAGGGTGTTCCTCTACTAAGAGCAGAAGCACCGATTGTCGGAACCGGGCTTGAAAGAAAAGCTGCGCGAGACTCTGGTGCTGTTGTCACCGCTGTAGAAGATGGTATCGTCGAAGCTGTCGACGGTTCACGAATCGTGATCTCCTCTAAAAGAAACCGTTTGGATAAAAAAACCTACACCTTGAAGAAATTCCTCCGATCAAATTCGGGAACGTGCATCAATCAAACTCCGCTTTGCAATGTGGGAGACGATGTGAAGGCCGGTGATGTGATCGCTGACGGACCTGCAACTGACCGCGGGGAGATTGCTCTAGGAAAGAACGTCCTCGTTGCCTTCATGCCGTGGATGGGTTACAACTTTGAAGATGCCATCATTATTTCGGAAAAGCTTTTGCGTGAAGATGCCTATACTTCGATACATATCGAAGAATTTGAAATTACGGCACGCGACACAAAACTCGGAAAAGAAGAGATCACACGGGATATTCCGAACGTATCGGAAGAGGCGCTTGCCAACCTTGATGACGACGGCATTGTCGTGATTGGCTCCGAGGTGGAGCCGGGCGATATTCTCGTCGGAAAAATCACACCTAAATCGGAAACGGAGCTCGCTCCCGAGGAGCGGCTGCTGCGGGCCATCTTCGGCGAGAAGGCTGCAGATGTGAAAGATGCGTCTTTAACTGTGCCTGCAGGCGTTGAAGGACTCGTGATTGGCGTCAAGCGCTTTACCCGTAAAGATCGCGTTTCAAGCTCAACTGACGAACTCATTGAAGAAGCGGCTCGTCTGAAAGAACTGCAACGCGAATACAAGATTCAGCAAACGCAGCTCAAAAATGAGCGCTACGAAAAGATCACGGTTCTTCTTCAAGGCGAGATGTCGCCGGGGACGATCGTTCACCGTAAAACAGCAGCTGTGATTCTTCAAGAGGGGGAGCTGATTACAGATGAAGTGATCGACGCGATAGAAGACGAAGATATCGAAGATCTTCTTATGCCTGAGAACGAGGTCTTCACTGTCTTAAAGAAAATACTTCGGGATTACGACCGCTCACTGCAAGAGCTTGAGATGAAATACAAGACCGAAGTCGAGCACATCCGAAAAGGGGATACCGACTTAGAACCGGGAATCATTCGCCAGGTTAAAGTTTACGTCGCGACGAAAAGAAAACTTGAAGTGGGCGATAAAATGGCAGGGCGACATGGAAACAAAGGGGTGGTGTCACGCATCGTTCCGGAAGCCGACATGCCTTTCATGTCTGATGGCCGTTCCATCGAAATCATCTTAAATCCACTTGGGATTGTCTCAAGGATGAACCTTGGCCAAGTCTTCGAAACGCATCTAGGCATCGCAGCCAAGCGTGCGGGAAAATGGATTAAAACACCTGTTTTTGAAGGGTTCCCTGAAGAAGAAATTTGGAAAATGATGGAAGAGCAAGGCCTACCGAAAAATGGTAAATCCTATCTCTATGACGGAAGAACAGGGGAGCGTTTCGATCATCCTATCGTTGTCGGTTACATTTACATGATGAAGCTTGGGCATCTCGTTGCAGATAAGATCCACGCTCGCGCCGTTGGTCCTTACTCACTCGTCACGCAACAGCCGCTCGGCGGTAAGGCGCAACGAGGCGGACAACGATTTGGAGAGATGGAGGTTTGGGCTGCCGAAGCTTACGGGGCAGCACACGTCCTGCAAGAACTTTTGACTGTGAAGTCGGATGACGTCCCCGGAAGAACGCGCATCTATGAGGCGATTGTTAAGGGAGAGAATACATTAGAGGCCGGCGTACCGGAATCATTCAACGTCTTGATTAAAGAGATGAAGGCTCTCGCTCTCAATGTAAATCCATTAAGTGTTAAAGAAATCGAAGATTAAGCTTCATCCATTTTAGGAGAAATTCATGTCCGATCAGCAAACGCATGAAGGTTTTGACAGCCTCGAGATCAAAATTGCTTCTGACGAAGTGATACGAGACACATGGTCTCGCGGTGAGATCAAGAAACCAGAAACCATCAATTACCGCACCTTCAAGCCCGAGAAGGGGGGACTTTTCTGCGAGAAGATATTTGGTCCTACACGCGATTGGGAGTGTGCATGTGGTAAGTACAAAAAGATTAAGTATAAAGATATAGTTTGCGACAGATGCGGCGTGCAGGTCACTCTTTCCAAAGTGCGTCGGGAAAGAATGGCACATATTGAGCTGGCCGTTCCCGTCGTCCATATTTGGTTTTTCAAAACCATGCCCTCAAGAATCGGCAATCTCCTCGGTATGACAGCGGCCGATTTAGAAAGAATTATCTATTACGAAGAGTGGGTGGTTACAGATCCCGGATCGACAGAGCTTGAGAAAAAGCAGTTGCTCGATGATACCGAGTATAGAGAGGCTCAAGAAAAATGGGGGCGTGAATCCTTTGTCGCGAAGATGGGAGGAGAGGCCATTCAGGACCTGCTCAGCGCTGAAGATCTCTTACAGCTCCTTGGTGAATTAAAAGAAAAGCTCCGCAAAACGAAATCTCAGCAAGGGAGAATGAAACTCGCCAAGCGCCTTAAAATTGTTGAGAGTTTCCTAACATCTAAAAACAATCCTGAGTGGATGGTGCTGTCGGCCGTTCCTGTTTTGCCGCCGGATCTAAGACCTCTTGTCCCTCTTGATGGTGGACGCTTTGCAACGTCTGATCTTAATGATCTTTACCGCCGCGTGATCAATCGAAATAACAGGTTGAAGCAGATTCTTAAATTGAAGACTCCTGAAGTCATCGTGCGAAACGAGAAAAGAATGCTGCAAGAAGCTGTCGATGCCCTTTTCGATAATGGCCGGCATGGTCATCCCGTCATGGGGGCCGGTAACAGGCCGCTGAAATCGCTTTCCGAAATGCTCAAAGGAAAATCAGGCCGTTTCAGACAGAATCTTCTCGGTAAAAGGGTCGACTATTCCGGTCGGTCGGTCATCATTGTGGGTCCCGAGCTTAAATTTAACCAATGCGGCCTTCCCAAGCTGATGGCGCTTGAGCTTTTCGAGCCCTTCATTGTTAAAAAATTGAAAGATCTCGGATATGTCTATACAATACGATCAGCCAAAAAAATGATTCAGAGGCATGACCCAGAAGTTTGGGACGTTTTAGAAGAAATCATTCAGCATCATCCTGTCATGCTCAACCGAGCGCCGACTCTTCATAGACTCGGAATTCAAGCTTTTGAACCAGTCCTGATTGAAGGGAAGGCCATACGTGTCCATCCTCTCGTCTGCGCTGCGTTTAACGCCGACTTCGATGGTGACCAGATGGCCGTTTATGTTCCTCTTTCTGTGGAAGCGCAGCTAGAAGCAAGGATGCTGATGATGGCGCCGGACAACATCTTTTTACCCTCTTCGGGCAAGCCTTCGGCTGTTCCGTCTCAAGATATGACCCTGGGACTTTACTACTTGATGCACGATCCGACGATCGATCCGGAACAATTGGGGCAAAAGGTTAAAGTATTCCGCGATACTCAAGAAGTCTTGTTAGCTCTTGCCTCATCCGGCAGCTATAATTGGATGAGTATTGAAACAAAGGCCGGCGAGTCACAAAGAATTGACGACTTGGGCAGCGGAATTCACATCCATGAAAGAATTAAGCTCAGGACTAAAAACGGCATCATCGACACAACGCCTGGACGCGTGATCTTTAATACCATCGTTCCAAAAGAGCTCGGCTTCCAGAACTATCAGCTGCCTAAAAAGCGAATGGGGGAGCTTGTTCTCGAGTGCTACAAGAAAGTCGGACTTGAAAAAACGGTCCGTTTTCTCGATGGTTTGAAGTCTCTTGGTTTCAAGGAAGCGACAAAATCGGGGATTTCGATTGGTATCCACGATATCCGCATTCCTGAAATCAAGCAGAAATTACTCAAAGAAGCGCAAAAGCAAGTCGATATCGTAAAGAATCAGTACGAAGATGGAATCATTACCGATGGTGAACGCCGCTCTAAGGTGATCAGCATTTGGCAGACAGTCACAGAAAAAATTGCCGATCGTCTCCTCGATATCCTGAGCAGGGTAGAAGACGGAAAGCTGAATTCCCTATTCATGGCTTTAGATTCGGGAGCGCGGGGTAACAAGTCGCAGATCATGCAGCTCGGCGCCTTGAGAGGTCTGATGGTGAAACCGTCCGGTGAAATTATTGAGCATCCGATTAAGACAAACTTCCGCGAAGGTTTGACTCCGGGACAGTACTTTACTTCCTCCCATGGTGCGCGTAAAGGTCTTTCCGATACGGCTCTTAAAACTGCTGACTCGGGTTATCTGACAAGGCGCCTTGTCGATGTCTCTCAGGACGTGATCGTCACCGAGCATGATTGTGGGACTCTTAACGGGATCGAGGTGTCTGCCATCAAGCAGGGGCAAGAAGAGCTGCTCCCTCTAAAAGATCGTATCTTCGGTCGTACGGTTTGTGAAAATATTTATCAGCCCGGGGATAGAACAAAATTATTGGCCAAAGCAGGCGATATTTTGACTGTCGAGCAAGCCGAGGCTATCGATGACTCGGGAATTGACACGATCCGCATTAGATCGGCTTTGACTTGCGAAACAAGATGGGGCGTCTGCACAAGCTGTTATGGAAATAACTTGGCTACAGGACGACGGGTCAGCCAAGGTGAAGCCGTCGGCATTATTGCCGCTCAGTCGATTGGTGAGCCTGGAACACAGCTCACGATGAGAACCTTCCACATCGGAGGGATTGCATCAGCCAGCGTCACTCCTGAAATTGTGGCGGAAAAATCGGGAGTCTTGATTTATTCTGATCTGAGAACCGTGCTCAACGACGATGGAGAATGGGTCGCCCTCAACAAAAACGGCAGCCTCCATATTGTCCATGACGAAGGGCGTTCTTTAGACGATTACAAGCAGCTTCTCAATACCAAGTCGATCGAGCCTCTGCAAACATTCAACATTGAGCTTGGAACGAGAATTCGCGTCGAAGAAGGTCACAAGGTTGAGGCCGGCGTCAAAATTGCGGAATGGGAGCAGCACAATATCCCGATCATCTGCGATCGTCCGGGTTATGTCAAATACGAAGACTTGGTCGAAGGAATTTCAACTGAAAGGGTGACCAACAAGCAAACGGGACAGGTTGAAACGATCGTCAAACAACATCGCGGCGAGCTTCATCCTCAGATTGCCATTTATTCTGATAAACAATTCGACGAGCTTGTCGGAACCTATCCGATTCCAAGCGGCGCGATTATTTCGGTCGACGAAAACCAATTTGCGACGGCAGGAACCCTCTTGGCAAGATTGCCGCGCGGGGCAATGAAGACAAAAGACATCACTGGGGGTCTGCCACGAGTCGCCGAGCTGCTTGAGGCGAGAAAACCTAAAGATGCGTCTGAAATTGCAAAAATCGATGGTGTGGTTGATTTTGGTATTCACAAAAACAAGCGTCTTGTCATTGTTCGTGATGAAGTGTCAGGCATGCAGGAAGAACACTTGATTCCTCATACGAAACATTTGATTGTCCAAAGGGGAGATCACGTCGTGAAAGGTCAGCAGCTAACCGATGGTGCTGTCATTCCCCACGAAATCCTCGAGGTTTGCGGCGTCCGTGAACTCCAGAAATATCTGGTGAACCAAGTTCAGGAAGTTTACAGATTGCAGGGTGTCGACATCAACGACAAGCACATCGAAATTGTTGTGCGACAGATGCTGAAAAAGGTGCGTGTTGTCGATCCAGGTGACACAAGCATGCTTTATGGCGAAGAAGTTGATAAAAAACAATTTGAAATCGAAAACCAAAAGGTGACCTCCGAGGGGGGGAAGGCAGCGCAGGCAGCCCCTTCATTACTGGGTATCACAAAAGCGTCCCTCAGTACGGAATCCTTCATTTCCGCGGCATCATTCCAAGATACCACACGTATCTTGACAGAAGCCGCTTTCGAAGGGAAAAGGGACCAGCTGAAAGGGTTTAAAGAAAATGTCATCATGGGTCACTTAATACCTGCCGGTACTGGTTTTGCGCAACACCGTGAGGTGTATCGCAAATTCCACGCTGAGGAAGAAGAAGAGTTTGTGATTGACTTTGAAAGTATCGAAATGAACAAGCCGGCACCTGCTTCCCAGGGGTAAGCGTCGGCATCAGCGACGATAATCGAAAGGCGAGTGGTCACTCGCCTTTCTTTTTATTGCTGAAGCCTTTTGTAGGCGACATAACAGACAAGAGAAAACCCTGTCCATTTCACCATCATCGGCATCGACTCTTCGGGATCGAAGCAAAGGACGCTGCAGAGACTCATAAGTGCAAAGCCGAAAGCGCACATGTACGCTGCCACTCGGGCCGCAGCTTTATTGAACCGTGCCGGGTTTGCCTCTGATTCGTAAAGGCCTAGTGTCATTTCCTGTGCTTCTTCACGAATAACATCAGTTGGAGTCATGAAATACCTCCTTATCGATTTGGCTGTCAGGGAAATATAATAGGCAATGAGACTAAAGAACTGTTTGCTTAAACTTTTCTTAACATTTAGAGTTATTATTCACAAATATACTGAATATCAGCGATTTAATGTGAAACCACAGAGGGCGAGCCCTGCGAGTAAAATGCCATCGACAGCGGCGCCTGATAGAATAGCCGCTTTGAGCATCTCTTTTGTCATTAAGGTCGTTTGGATGAGTTCGCCTTCCTCGGGATCAGGAGATCGGATTTGGCGGCAGTTGGAAGTATGGACGTAAATGACTTTTTGGTCACAGATACCGGGCATAGGATATGCGCTTCCGATAATTTTGTGATCGTGAGATGAAAACCCTGTTTCTTCTAATAGTTCTCGCTTTGCGCCTTCAATGGGCGTTTCATCCCCTAGGAAACCTCCCGGTAAACTGAGGACGGTTGCGCCAGTGGCATGTCGATATTCTTCGTTAATGATGGTACGCCCCATTGTATCTTGAGCAATAATTGAGACGGAAAGGGGGGTAGGCAAAGATAATGTGAAGTGGTCATGCTCATATCCGTTTTGAAATTTGAGGCGCTGCTTTTTCACTTTAAGAAATTGATGGAATACGCATTCTGTGGAGAGCTCATCAGGGGGTGTCATGAATCATTACCTGTTGTCTTGCGTAATTGTGAAAAAGTTTTGAGTTTTCCTCGTCGCCGACGCAATGGTAGTAAAGTGAAAGTTGTTTATACAGTTGTCTTTTTTCCCACATAAAGGCTTGCCGCATCCACCTGTTGTTTTCGTTTAAATGTCCATTAAGATAGTGGGTAGCGAGTGTCCAGGATCTAGGAAATGGGACCTCAAGAATACCTGAAAAATGGGCTTTTGCTATTTCGAGCCCCTCAACTGCTGCTAGAAAACAGCCGTACAAAAAATGAAGAGGACTCGATTCGTCGCTTATAAGCTCAATGGGTGTCCGATGAAAGAGTTCACCGGCTTCTTCCCATTTTTTTTGGAGCAATAGCGACCAGATCTGAAAAATATCGAGCCTGAGTTTTTGTTTTGTGTTCAGTGCATCGGTGTTGATCCGCTCGAAAACCTCGGTGAGCCAAAGCGGTTTTTGCTTAACTAATGTATGCTCCATGAGAAAAAGTAAGAGCCGCATTTCATTAAAATTGATATCCCGCTTTATCGATGCTAAAAAATCGGGAATGAGGTTTTGGTCTGGATGGCGCATTTGCTTGATGGCAAAAGCAAACGGCGTAAGATTTTTGCTTAAAAATTTGGTCTCTTCCCGGGGCCTTTCTTCAATGACTTTCTTGCACATCGCCTCAAGAAGCGGCAAATCTCCGATTTCCAAAACGGCGTAGAGGAGGTCGAAGACCAAAATAGGATAGAGAGTGTCGAGATTGAGGACTTCGGTTAGGAGTTCGTCCAGAAAATAGGGCGTCGCCAGCCAAAAACTGATCACTAGGCTCAGTTGAAGATGACGGATTTTTGTCGAGTGAGCGACACAAGGATCTTCTTGTATAAATGGGAGTTTTTCCCAATCTTTTTGCAAGTGGTCGATGAGCTTTTCGGTGTGGGGAATCTTTAAGATTTGAGGAATATGCCTCAAGGCCAAGAAAACGAGTTCATAGGTTGCGCGTCTTTGGTAGCGCGAGCATTCGTGCATGCGATAGACAACTTGCTCTTCCAATACATTGAGTAAAGGATGGTCCCGATAGCGACGGTAGGCCAGCATGTAGCATTTTATTTCTTCGTCGATATCGCCGAGCGCTTTATAGACTAAAGCTTTGCCTAAATATTCTAATGGAGCGCCAGGGGTCTCTTTGAGTTTCTCAAATTCGTCGAGCGCTTTTTCTAAAAGTTCTTCAGAATCGGCAGAGCTTTGCTCGTGACGGCTTTGTTCGATGAGGGTCACGCCAGCGCGAAACATCGCCTCTCGACCTTCAGCACGGCCGGGGAAAGTATAGCCGATTCGCTTGTACTCGATCAGGGCTTTCTCAAAGTCTTTGTGTGCAAAGAAAGCATCGGGGACGGCAAGGCAGTTCACCATGACACTTTCATTGCCGGTGTAAATGGATAGGGGAGTCATCTCAAAATTTGTGTCGCGGTAAATCACCCCAATGTGGGTTCCGGCCAGTGGAATGTGGCTGACGTAAGAAAACTGTAGAATATCGTTCAGGTAAAAGTAAATATTGTGATCAATTTTTTCGATTCGAATATCGTACCATTCGCCGGGATTGAGAAAGATTTCAGGCGCATGGAGAACTTCCACTGTGGAGCGCATCAATTTTGTGGCGCGATGTGATTCAGTCCCGATCCAAAGGCAGTACCCGTCGTTTAAATGTCTTCTCTCTGCTGCTTCCGGAATGCTGAGTAGAAGGCCAATGCCGTGTCCATCGTCTTCAACTTTAACTCGTGTACGCAGTTGGACGGTTTCATTGAAGGATCCTTTCGAAATCATAAGCGCGACCCAGTCGGATAAATCGGGGCTCCGCGTGATGGCGGTAGGGCCTGACATCAGAACATGTTCTTGAAAAAGCCAATCCTTTTTCTGATTAATGTCGAGATTGGCCACTTCGAACCACTCTGACCGTCCCTCAATGTAACTTTCGAGGTCATGGATCATCTCTTCAACGCTTTGGTAGCGGTCGTCGGGATTTTTTTCCAGGCACTTAAGGCAAATCCGCGACAAGATGGGAGGAACATCGCGGTACGGAGCCAGCTCTGACGGATCTTTGATCACCTCTTTGTCCATTTTTTCTCTAAACTCTTCAAGACTGCCTCTCTTAAATGGGCTTCTTAGAGTCAACATCACATAAAGCAAGACGCCAAGAGCGTAAATATCTGTCGATTTTGTCGCCGGGTGTCCGCGTGCGCGCTCAGGAGCCATGTAAGAAATGGTTCCGACGACTTTTCCTATCTTAGTGATATCGGATCCGGACGGGGATTTGACTTCGGCAAGTTCGTCATCATCGCTGCTTTGTTCTGTCAATTTTGTCAATCCCCAATCCAAAATCATCACTTCGCCGAACTTTCCGATGATGATATTTTCTCCTTTGATATCGCGGTGAAGGACGCCGTGAGAGTGCGCATAGGAAATAGCCTGACAAACGCTGATTAATATGCGGGTCAACGAGGGGATGCTGGCAAGCGGCAAGTCTTTTTTACGCGCTTTATTGATGATTTCGCGAAGGGTTTGACCTTCTACATAAGGCATCGTGTAGTAGATGGCGTCTCCATCCTCGTGAATCGAATAGATAGGAATAATAGCAGGGTGTGTGAGCTGCGCTGTGATGCGCGCTTCTTTTAGAAATCGTCGCTTTAATGTCTTGTACGTGTCTAAGTCAGTCCGGACACGCTTTAAAGCAATTTTCCTTCCGCAAGTAGGGTCGTAGGATAAAAAGACTTCCCCCATGCCGCCTTTCCCGATACGGCTTAAAATTTGATACTGGCCAATGCTGAATTGCACTTGGTCTTCGTCAATGAGCTGGTCGGGTACGGTCGGGTAGTCGTAATCGGAAAATAAGCTCGTGTCTGCTGCCTTGTCTAATTCTTTTCCACAATAGGAACAGTATTTCGGCCTGGTTTTAGACAAGACAAAAAAGTGTGAAGAGCATGAAGGGCAGACCACCTCATCGGTCTTTGAGTGTGACGGGTTGTTGTTCATAAGTCATCGATTTTTTGTCAGCTGAGAGAGAAGCTCAACGGCTTCTTGCGAGGCTTCTTTGACTATGCAGCTGTGTCCCAGTTCTTCATCGTAGTAAATTCCATTGAAAGAGCTGTATGATGCGGCCATCTGTTGAAAGAGGGCGTGTGCGCCGTGTTCATCGCGCTCGGGCAAAGTGAACCGCTTTCCGCAGTCGACAAAAACCAAGGGTTTAAGCGTCCAATGCCTTTTGGCCAGTCGAATGGCATCTTCTGGGGTGATCCCTTTCACTTTGGTCGGGGAGTCTCCCATAAACCACTGGTAAGTTTCCGATCCTGTTTTTCTCAAAAAAAGGGTGTGTGCTTTTCTGCCGTCGATGAGCTTTGCGACATGCACGATATCAAAAGTCATGTTTTTCGTCCTCGCTTACTTGCTGGCTGACGTCGGCAGCAAAATCTTCGGGAGACCTTTCTTTACGGACAAAAAGTTCGCGGAATATCAGCCAGATGCCTGCAAGGGTAAAGAGCACGGGAACCGCGACCGACCATCTGGGACTGAAAGTAAAAAAAACAAAAAGACCGCCGAAAATCAGGACTGAAAGGGCGAGATCGTAATACCGGCCTCTCAAAGTATCCTTAACACCCAAAGTCACAGCTAATGCGGCGAGGATCCCGGGCCACCACTGATTTGTGAAGAACAAGATGCCAAGACTGATCAGAAAGACACCGGAAGAAATCGAATTGGCCCGCTGGTGGGTGACGATAGGCTGAGACATGAGAGAAACCTCCTAACTATAATCTAACCCATTGAGTTTATTTCCTCAAGGAGAGATCAAGAGCGGGGCCTAATGTCAGCCCCGCCGTTTCGATCATTTAGCGTTGGCTGGCATAAGCTTTTGTGGAGACGACGCCGAGTTGCGTCAACATGCCCAGTTCATCCCAATTTTGAAAAATTTCGGTGATTTTACCGTTTTTAATGCGGTAAAGAGACGTTCCCGTCAGATCGATACTTTTGCCTGTTGCGGGAATTCCGGGCAGATCTCTCTCGTGTGTGGCCACCACGTGCCATCGCACAGCGACGTTGTCGCCTGATCCAAAGATTTCTTCGATTGTGACTGTTTTGCTTGGAAACGCATGGGCATACATTTCTTCATGTTTCTTAAATCCGGCAAGGCCTGTTTTAAAATGGGCAGCCGAAGGGCAGTTAAATTGACAGTTCCTGTCAATTAAGCTGTCGGCGAGGCTTAAATCCCCGCTCGAGAAGAGCTCGTTGTACAACTTTTCGACAAGCTGGATGTTCTTTTTTTCTGACATAAGAGGCCTCCTGTTGTTGATATTTTTTTAAACAACTAAGAATAAGTAATATAAACTGTTATTAGGAAAGTAATGAGACGATCTATTTGGGTGATACCGGGTGAGTCAATTAGTGTCAAAGATCCTGGCGATCAAGGGGATGACGTCTTGAGGATCGCAGCATGTGGTGTTTGCTCGGACCATTTGATGGTGTCCCCGCATGAGACTCCATTTTTTTGAAACCACCCTCCCTCCATTTCCAAAGCGTGGCGGTAAGCGTGGCGAGGGGTAACGGACTCGGACAAAAATAGCCGGATGGTGGGATCGTCGCTTCGTAGATTAGGGGGATCTTTAGACGCATCGACAAGTTCGGGGTGGGCTTTGAGTTCTCGGATTTCTTGTATTTTGCCTGAATCATCTAAAAATGCGATCGATAAGGGTATGGGGCAGTTGTACATCCATACGGAATGTCGTCGCTTCTCAGGGTGGTGAAAAAGCATGCCGTGATTCGGCTTCAAGTGATTGCGAAGCATGAGGCCCTGCTGCCGCTCCTTAAGGGTCTTTGCATGCTCAACGGTAATCGGAATGACACCTTGTGCACAAATCATTAAAGGGCATAAAAAGAAGTATAGGCGAATGAGAATCATAACATAACTATAAACAATTAAATGATTTGAGGATAGTGATGCTCCAAAAGAAACGTTCAAATGCCTGTAATGTGCTGATCATTGGGTCGGGTGCGGCTGGCCTTCGAGCCGCGATCGCCGCTCACGAAATGAGTGCTGAAGTGCTGATTGTCGGGAATCGACTCAAAAAAGATGCCCATACTGTTTTGGCAGCGGGAGGCATCAACGCGGCGCTTGGTACCGTTGATCCGGAGGATAGCTGGGAGCAGCATTTTGCCGATACCATCAACGAGGGATATTTTCTTCCCGACCCTACCTCTGTCGAGATTCTTTGCCGAGACGCTCCGAGAGCGATTGAGGAGCTGGCGGAATGGGGATGTCCTTTTGCACGCCTCGATAACGGACTTTTGGACCAGCGCTACTTTGGGGCTCATAAATATCGCCGCACCTGTTACGCAGGAGATTGGACCGGCCGCGCGATTCTCTATACTCTTGTCGATCAAGTAGAGGCGCTTGGCATTCCGATTATCGAACATCAATATGTTTGGTCGCTTCTCAGTCACGAAGGTGAGTGTTTTGGGGCGGTCTCCTTCGACATGCAGTCAGGGGATATTACGATTCATCAAGCCGACGCTGTTGTGATCGCAACGGGAGGGCACACCCGCCTTTGGCTGAAGAGCTCTTCTAGACGAGGGGAAAATATCGGTTCGGGAATGGCTCTTGCCTTAAACGCCGGCGCTTCTGTCGGAGATATGGAGCTTGTGCAATTCCATCCTACGGGGATGACCCACCCGGAAAATTGGGTGGGAACGCTTGTCACTGAAGCTGTTCGTGGAGAGGGAGGGCGCCTCTATAATTCGAAAGGAGAGCGCTTTATGGAAAAATACGATCCCGAGCGTATGGAACTTTCGACGCGGGACCGCGTCGCTTTGGCTAATTACAACGAAATTATTGAAGGAAGAGGCGGCGAACATGGCGGGGTTTTTCTCGACGTCTCACACCTCGGTAAAGAGCAAATTTTGAAACAGCTCCCAAGAATGTACCGCCAATTTATTGAAGCTCAAATGATTGATATTTCAGAAAAACCAATGGAAGTGGCTCCCACTGCCCATTATTCGATGGGTGGGATCGTTGTTGATCCTAAAACGCATGAAACATGCGTGAGGGGGCTGTTTGCCTGCGGCGAGGTGACATCCGGGATTCATGGCGCGAATCGTCTTGGAGGCAATTCTCTTGCTGAAACTGTTGTTTTCGGCAAAATTGTCGGAGAAGAGGCAGCAAAACTCTCGCAATCCATGACTGAGCAAAAAAGATCGCCCTCATCTGTGAAAAGGGCAATCGATGCCCTCCGCGATCAAATTGGAGAGGGGGACTATTTCGTTCGTCCTTTGCAAAGGGAGCTCAGAGAGATCATGTGGGAACATTGCGGCGTCTACAGAAGCGAAAAAAAGCTTGAAAAGGGGCTTGAAAGACTTGAAGAGCTTGAAGAGAAAGCAAAGCGGCTTGATATCCGCCCTTCAGCTATCGGTTATCAAGACTTGTCGAACGCACTTGATCTTCACTCCTCCATTCTTGTGGCGAAACTCACGCTCGAGGGGGCATCGAAACGGAAAGAAAGCCGGGGAGCTCATCAGCGGGAGGATTACCCAAAAATGGATCCCAAACAAAAGGTGAATTATCGGTTTGCCCTTCAATCTGGATCGATCAAATCGTGGGCTGATCCGGTTCCGCCAATACCAAAGACATTAGAAAAACTCGTCGCAAAAGAGGGGGACGACGATGTTAAAGGCAAACTCTTGGAATGAGCCCATCTGCTTTTCAACCTATAAGAACTTTCGTTGCGGCCAACAGCCCCTTTGGAGAGCCAGAGGAGATCGCGCGTCTCGCTGACGGACCAGACGGCTCTTACTTTTCCATTTCGACGAAAAAAGAACGCCTGCTTGTTTTGCAAACCGCTCATGACGACCAGAATCTCTTGCGTTGGGAATTTGAATCTGCCAAAACGCTTTCCGGTTTCGACGCTCTTTTTATGCCTGAACCCTTTATGTTCGGGACTCTCAATGAGCGGGGATATTTGATCTACCGCGGAGCTGATCTTAACGTTGCCGAGGCTCCCTCAGAGTCATTGACTAGGGGATTAGCTTTGCTTCACAGAACAAAAGCCCCTTGGAGCTTCGGATTTAATCCTCCAGAAAAGTGGAGCAGAACTTGGGGCGAGTTCTTTATACATCAAAGGCTGAAACCACTGGCTGAAAAGTCACGAAAGTTCATCAAGACTTCTTGGATCATGCAGCTTCTTCAAGAGATCGATGAGTTTTTCGTTTTTTTTGATGCTTCACGCATCAAACCCTCGCTTCTTCATGGGAATTTAAGACGAGAGTACTGTCTGACGAACGGGCAGAATTCGGGATTTATGGCACCGAGGTGCATTTATGGACACGATCAATTTGAATGTGATATCGCAGCTCTCAAAGGACTCATCTCCCTGGATGCCTATTTGCACCTTCGCGGAGACCGCTTTTTGTTTGGCGACGAGCTCAAATTAGTTTACTCGTTGTATCACTCATTGACGGAAATTGTCGAGGGGAAGCAAGAAGCGGTTGAGTCTGCAGAAGCGCAATTTGAAATGATATTGGAAAACAGGCGACAAATCTGAACGTGTTTCCCACTTCTTGAATCGCTTTAGAGGG
>CAZVSU010000031.1:25897-26599 GCA_964629645.1 uncultured bacterium
GTGTGCCCTCGAGTTGCACACCCATCCAAAAAAGCTTACTGACGTTCTCGTGTCGTGATGCTCAATGTTCCGTTCAACTTCCAAAGAGCACTATTTTTATCGTCGTTGACTGCAGCCGGCACGCGGACTTCAAGGTGATCAAAATGATAATTGATCTGCGCTTTGTGCCCTGTCAAGTAGTCCCACATTCCCGCAGCGAGCTCAGGCCACGTTTGCGGCTTTTTGATTGTCTGAGAAGACTGTGCTGACGATTTTTTTGCTGTTTTTCTTGTTTTTTTTGTTGCTGTTTTTGCTTTTGCCATAATTACCTCCTGGGGGGCTATTCGATTCCCCAGTAATGCTTATAAATAAGAATAACTTAAAACAAAAATAAACACGCAACCCACTACTATTCAGGATATTCTTTTAATTTGCTACGCTCGCCAAAAGTTATAAACGCCTATATTCTCGAAAAATTACTCTCTTTTTTCAGATGGTGCATGAAAAAAATGCAGTCAAGGTCTCATTGATCGACTCTTCGCATCGCGCAGAGGATCATGGAGCACGGCATACAGTATCACCTCGGCTAAACATAAATGGTCGAGGGGTTCCTTGAACACTTCTTGGGAAAATAATCTCAAATGAAGTCATTCGAAATTTGAAGACATCCCCTAGTACTTAGTTAATAAAGTTTTTACTTATAATCGAATGTGTGTTACGTTG
>CAZVSU010000032.1:0-15115 GCA_964629645.1 uncultured bacterium
CCCCTGCTCATCTCATGAGCTGGCTCGGGCGCGACTGGACGCCCGATTCCAATGAAAAAGCCGCCCATCCCAATGCACGCTTCACCGCTCCGGCCTCGCAATGCCCCGTCATTGATCCCGACTGGGAAAATCCCGACGGCGTGCCGATTTCAGCTATCATTTTCGGCGGAAGACGTTCAGGTGTTGTTCCCCTTGTCACCGAAGCCTTCAACTGGCAACACGGAACCTTTATGGGGGCGAGCATTTCTTCGGAGATGACGGCAGCTGCAGCGGGCACTGTCGGCAAACTGAGACACGACCCATTTGCTATGCTCCCTTTTTGCGGATACCACATGGGAGACTACTTTGGTCATTGGCTGTCGTTTAACGAAAAAAGCGACCTAAAGCTTCCTAAAATCTATTTCGTGAACTGGTTTCAGAAAGGGCCAAACGGACGCTTTCTCTGGCCCGGATTTGGTGAAAATGCCCGCGTACTCAAGTGGATTTTCGAAAGAGCGGACGGGGCCGACCATGCCAAGGAAACGCCCATTGGCTACGTCCCAGCCGAAGGAGCCCTCGATTTGGAAGGACTATCTCTTGACGAAAGTGCGCTCACTCAGTTATTTGAGGTGAAGAGCGAAGCGTGGGAGAAAGAGGTGGACGGTTTGAGCGAGTATTTCAAGATATTCGGCGATCGCCTGCCGCAAGGCATTCGAGACGAATGCGAGGCTTTGAAAAAGCGATTGAAAGGATGAAAAAGCGTGGGGAAATCGAAACTCTGATTCGGAGACTGCGTCGGACTTTGCTTTTCAGCGGGTTTCTGAATGGGATTCTGTTAACTTTATTTTTTTATTATTGGGTGACCCCCGCAACATTTGCGTTTCCTCATTCCCCCTCTGAAGAACCGACATTAGCCCAGCACACCTCGAGCGGTCAGATCATGATGGAGTGTTACCAGCACCCCTTCGGACAATTAGTGTCGAAACTTGAGGAGGATCAAGATGTCGAATGCGGCTATCGCGTCCGCGATTTTGCACTGGCCTGCCTTGTCAAAAAGTTCTATTTCGACCTCTCAAAAGCCCTTAAAGGCCGCCCTTTAAAGGAGAGGATGATCGCCTTTCAGTCACATGAGCAGCTCGGCGGGTTCACCCTATATCCCGGACTCACTGATGAGCACTATCGACAGATCATTTCTTTTGCGAAAACAGAAAAATGGCCCTTTACCCCCGAAGGTCTGCACGGCCGGATGAAACAGCACGACGGCCAGATTCCCCATTCGCTCGTTCAAGCGTTTATGATGACCGAGCCATTCAAAAAAATGGGGAGCCAGTTTCCTAAAAGGCAGCCTTTAGAGCTATTGAAAATGATGCTTGATGTCAACTGGAACACCTGTGAAAAGGCGCTTGCCGCAGCGTCGGTGGAACAGGCCTTGATCGAGTTTTTGCACGCCGGCTCCGAGACTGCGGCAAAGGTCCTTTTGGAATCAGACCTTCATTACGCTGTGAGAAAGCTTGACGACGATATGACCTTGCGTATCTTTGAGCTTCTGGGCGAGACGCATCCATTGTCTAAAAAATTTGCCCGTCATCTTCTCCAAACCCCGCGGGGCGATGACGTCTGGAATCTGGCCAAAGCGCAGATTGAAGAGCCGGCTCAAGATGAAAAAGAGCTTCTCTATATCGTTCAGGAGGGTGATTCCCTTTGGAAGATCTCCCGTCATTTCAGTGTGGAGCTCGATGAGCTCAAAAGGCTCAACAGATTAGACACCGACCGCATCTGTCCGGGGAAAATTCTCAAAATTCCTTAATGATCGGGCTCGACAGGGTCATACCCTCCGGGGTGAAACGGATGGCATTTGCCAAGCCGTTTTGTCGACAGCCAAAGACCTTTGAGGGTCCCTTTTTTTTGCAGCGCCTCAATTGCGTAGGTGGAACAGCTCGGCGTAAAGCGGCAGTTTGATCCAAGGAACGGGCTGATGACGGCCTTATAGACTCGGATAAGGGCGATGAGTAGAAACTTCATATGATTCTGAAGACGTCTTTGAGAAGGGCGATGCCGACTTCGATAAAAATCAAGATGATGATGATCCACTCGAGGCGGCTTGTTTGCTGGTGATTGAGTTCGCTATTCAGCATGTCGAAAAGCTCATGGATGACGCCGAGACGTTGATTCAAGACATCGACTCTTGGGCCCAGGTCGAGATAATTGGCAATCATCGTATAAAGAGGCTCAAGTTCCGGAAAGCCCCAGAAAAATTCCGGTTTGTCGAGAATGTCGGAATGAAAGTTAATCGAATTCCGTTCAATGAACAGCTCTCCCATCTTCTTCCGGATCTCTTTTCGCGAAAGTCCGATTTTCCCCATTTTCGCCATCTGCTCCGGCAGGTATTGTGTAGACTCTACCGTATGATCGACACTTTCCTCATAAGCGTCGAGCTTAACGGATTGCGAAAGCGCATAGGAAGCGGCCAAAAGGGCTTGGTGGCTTCTGTTTTCCAGCACCAGCTCATCGCCTTCAATCGTGAACTTTTCACCTGTGGTAAACGAGATATCATCTCTGTGGGGGGCTTTAAGGGACATCTCTTCGAAAGGTTTGATCACGCCTAGGAGAGACGCTTCATCGTCTCTTGTCAGGCCCCACATAACGGCGCAGCCGTACTCAAAGATAAAAACAGGTCCCGATCTCATATCGACAAAGAGGTAGTCTTTCTCTTTCCTCACAGGGCATGACGTGCCGAGCTCTTCGCAGAGCGGCTTCATCCGATAGGCACTTGCTGTACAGGTAAAGACGCATTTCATAAGAGTTCCATAATAATCGATGATCGATTAAAAAGGTAATTTGTCTGGAGGGGAAATGAGTCGTCATTATGATCTTGTGGTGATTGGCGCGGGTAGCGGGGCGAAGCTGGCGTCTGAAGCGGCTGCCGGCGGATTCAAAGTTGCGCACGTCGAAAAGGGGCCCTACGGCGGAACATGTGTCAATCGCGGCTGCATTCCGTCTAAAATGACCATTTATCCGGCCGATGTCATGAGAACTGTGGAGACAAGCGGCAAGCTCAATCTATCCATTCCAAAACCCGAGGTCGATTATCCGCAGCTGATCGAGCGGGTGACGGCAAGGGTCGACGGGATTGCCGATGAGGCTTTGGAAAGCACCCGTAAAAAAGAGAATATAGATGTCTACCATAAGCCGGCAAAGTTTGTCTCTGACCGAAAATTGGACATCGAGGGAGACATCGTTACGGGCGGCCGCTTTTACCTTAGCGTCGGCGCAAAACCGAAAATCCCTCCCATCCCGGGACTTGAAGGGACGCCCTTTCTCACCTCAACGACGGCCCTTCGCTTAAAAGAAAGGCCGAAACGGATCATCCTGATCGGCGGAGGTTTCATTGCCGCTGAAATGGGGCACTTCTTTGCCACCTACGGGGCAGAGGTCGTCATCCTGTGCCGCAGTACGTTTCTTAAAGGGCTCGACGACACGATCTGCACTCCGCTTAAAACAGCTTACAAAAAGCATCATACCGTCTTTGAATATGCCGCGACCCAAAGCGTTGCCTATAACAACGGGACATTTACCGTGACCTTTACCCATGGCGGTGAAGATAAGAGCACTGAGGCCGATGCGCTTCTGATTGCGACGGGCGTCGTTCCCGAAACCGATGACATCGGGCTTGAAAATACCTCAATCAAGCTCGATAAAAGGGGATTTATTCTGGTCGACGACCACTTAAAAACGAGCGAGCCTCATACCTACGCGTTCGGCGACTGCACGGGGCATGCTCTGTTTCGCCATATGGCGAACTTCGACCGCAACTATTTGCTCGGCCAACTCCTGCAGACAGAACCGCCAAGAGCGATCCGATATCCCCCAATCCCTTACGCTGTCTTTACCCATCCTCAGGTTGGGGTTGTGGGGAAGACAGAGCAGGATTTTGAAGCCGAAGGGCGCGCAGTTTTTTGCGGTCTTGCCGAAATGAAAGGGTGTGCCATGGGGTGGGCGCGCCGCTTGGAAGAGGGGATGGTCAAACTCATCTTCGATGCAGACACAAAAAAGCTGCTCAGCGCCCATATTTTTGGGGATGAAGCCTCGACATTGATTCAGATCTTGATCGCCTACATTCAGATGGGGGCGACAGTCGATGACATCGCAAGTACCGTCTTTATCCACCCCGCTTTACCCGAAGTGGTCTACTTTGCCGCTTTGGATGCCAAGGCCCGCTTCAAAGCTTTTGCTTAAGTTTGTTCCACCCGTCCGTACTCGATCCTGTCAGGTTCCCATCCCCCTTTGCGGTATTTTTTCGGAACGTAAAGTCCGATTAAACGGCAGTAAAGGAGAATGTAGTGGTAGATAGGGTAGGCAAAAATACACACGATGATACGCCTGAAATCGGTCCACGATTTATACGTTTCAAAGACAATGGTGTCCACGAGAATTGTGACGACGATGATCATTGAGACGTAGAGCCAGCTTGCGAGCGCCAGGATGAGGACAATCGAAAATTGCACGGTTGTGAGCCAGGCGGCGAAAAAAAGAATGACGAACCCGGAAATCTCAATCAGGGGGGCAATTTTTTCGAAAAACGTCATGGGAATTACAAAAAGACCGATCGAGCGGTACTTGGGATTGAAGCACATATGGCGGAATTCGATGATGTTTTGCGTGGTGCCCCGGTACCATCTGAGCCGCTGTAAAACGAGTCCTCTGACTGTGTCGGGCCCTGCGGTCCATGCCACTATGTCCGGAACGTAGGTGATTTCGTACGGGATTTTTTTTGTGAGGTACACCTTGTGCAAACGGGTGATGATTTCGGTGTCTTCGACAAGCGAGCGGGTGTCGTATCCTCCGATGTCAATGATAGCCGATGTTTTAAAAAGTCCGAAGTTTCCCGGGACGACAAGGGCCCCTTTAGTCCAGCTTAAACCCATTCTCTCGATTAAGAAGCTTTTCATGTAATCGACGGCTTGAAGCCCCGCAATCAGCGTCGAGGGAAACTTGTATTCCAGGATACGATTTTCACCAATTTTGCACCCATTGAGCAGCCCGATCGAAGCGTGAGCCACGACGGTATTCGGGTTCAGCAGAAATGGGCGGATCAGACGATTTAAGGCGTCGTCGTCAACGAGTGTGTCGGCGTCGGCTGCAACAAATATCTCGGTTTCGCAGGCGTTGAGCCCGGCATTCAAGGCATCGGCCTTGTTGCCGTTTTCTTTGTCGATGATCAAAAGGTTCGGGTGCTCTTTGCTGACGTAATAGCCGCGAATGTGAGCGGTCGGCAGCTTTCCCGGAAAAGAGGGGGGAGCAGGGATCAAGGAAAATGTTGTTTTAAGCGCTTCGAAGGTGTCATCTGTCGATCCATCGTTGACGATGATGATTTTTTTGTAGCGGTAAGACAAGGAAAGCAAATTTTTTACTGTATGCGTGATGACCTTGATTTCGTTGTATGCCGGAATGATAAAGGTGATAGGGGGCAGGGAATTGGAGCGTAAAACGGTGTAGACATCTTCTGACGCCGTTTTTTTGTATTTGCGCAAAATCGCGTAAGTTCCGATCAGCATCTGAATCAGCGTCACAATAGCGAAAAAGATAAAAATACAGACGAAAAAGAGAAACGCGATCCAGCCCCAGGTTAAGTCTGTGGCCTGTAAAAGAATAATGACGTCTTTAAAAATATCCATAAGGCTAAAAGATCCATTCCAGGTTAAGATTGATATTCCAAATCGTGTATTTTTTCGAATCGCGAAAAAAGTCGCCCTCGAGATTGATATTGAATGGGCATTGGTTGTAAGACGCCTTTACATACCCCATATTGTAAAGTCTGCGGTCCCAAAAAAGGGGGCCGATCACAATGGGCGCATCGACAATGATCTGCTGAAATCGCGTTCTTGAGTCTTGGAACCCAAATGCGTAGCCGAGTTTGACGAGCCCTTCATCTAAAAACTTGATCCGGTATTCGCACTGGAGTTGGTTTTTCAGCTGGGGAGCGTAGGTGAAATATTCGGGTATCACTTTGCTGTAGCTTAAAGCGAGGAACGTGTATCGGAAAGAAAGGCAGCGGAGCGCATACGGCCTCCAGTCAGCAAAGAACAAGCCCTGCTGTAAATAGTTGGCTTGAAAGCCGTTGAGATACGACGTGCTTCCAAAAATCCCATAGGTGACAGTTTCAAATAGATCGCGCTCGTAAGAGCCCAATAAAATGTAGCGAGGGACAATTTTCGCGATATTTTCGTTAAAGTCCCTTCCGACGAGGTTTGTTTCTGTATCGAACCCGGCGATGAAAGTGCGATCGGGCTTGATGTTCGTGTAAAGAACAGTCGGCTCGATGATGATCCCTTGTCTCTGACAAAATGTGCCTCGTCCAACAGGTCCGTAGACTGAAGCGCCTATGTTGGCGTCCAAAAAGCCGTAGCATCCATAAGCGCGCCTTGTGAACAGTTTACCGCGTGTCAGGCCAAAAAAGTATTCGACGGCGTCATTTTGAACGGCGACTAATCGATAGAATTCTTGTTGTGCAAGGCCGCCCATACGATAAAAATCATTGATCGGGGCTGTCACGCGCACACCGCCGCCGTAAACCTGATAGCGGGCGGCTAAAATCGATTCGTCGAAAGCATTGAACTCGTCTTCTTCGTGAAAGTTGCCTTCCAGTCTCACTGAAGGGCGCGTCCTTTGGTGCGCGGTCAAAAGCTGATTTTGCACCCAAATTTTTTCAGGTTTCACGCAGCTTAGCCTCGAGTAAAAGTCTCTGGAAGAGCGGAAACGCTCTCGCTCCAACTCCCCAAGGGCTAAAAAATTGAGGGCATCTTCGTTTTTGGGATCCAGGCTGAGAGCGTGGGCGTAGTAAGCGAAAGATTCTTTGATGCAGCCCATTAAAGCGAAGGCGCGGCCAAGACCTGCCCAAGAGGACGCGTCGTCTGGATTGGTGGCGACAAGGCAGTTAAAAATGAAGAGTGCCGGTGTCAGGCGGCGCAAAGCGAGATATGCTTTCGCTGTCGCGCGCCACAAACCGGGCGAAAGCGGATCGATCAGTAGTCCTTGATAATACGTCCAGAGCCCTTTGTAAAAATGCTCTTGTGAAAAGTAGAGGTCGCCAAGTTCTAGATAGATGTCGCCGCTGAACTGCATTGAGGAAAGCAGCGAAAGGTACTGCTGTTCGGCTTTACATCTTTCTCCTATATTTGTGAGCGCTCTCGCGCCGTCGTAAAAGCGGCCGAAGCGCGCCTCCTCACGGGCCTTTCTCGCCCATCTGGCATTTTGCTCGACTTCAGAAAGCCTCGCGTAGATCTCTTCGGCTTCTTCGTACCGTTTTTCTTGAAAAAGCAGCTCTCCATAAAAGGATAGAGCGGGACTGTTGTCCGGGCTGATGGCGAGCGCTTGTTGATACAGCTTTTCAGCTTTCGCGCGGTTGTTTTCAAGGAAAGCCACTTTGCCAAGGCCCGCAATCGCTCCCGCCTCATTTGGTTCTTGGATCAAGGCCCTTTCCAACCATTTCCGCCCTTTTTCCGGATCTTTGTTTAACACATACGCAAGGCCTGCCGCTGTCATCAGGCGCGGATTTTCCGGGGCATTTTTAAGTCCCTGAATAAAAACGTCGGCTGCATCAGTGTATCTTCGCATCGTGATGTAAAGATTTCCCAGCCTCATGACGCTTTCGATGCCGTTTTGGCCGTCTCCGAGCAATTGCCTATAGATCTGTGCAGCTCTTTCCAACTCGCCGTTTTGGATAGACTCTTCTGCTCGTTTAAGTTGCGGGATCATCCTGATTTCAGCCAGGGCCTCTTTCACCCACCCTTTTTCAGGAGAGAGGGCAAGGAGTTTTTCGTAGAGGGCCTTAGCCTCGTCAAACTTTTCGTTTTTGACGAAAATTCCCGCCAAAAAGGAGAGGGCATTGATGTTGTCAGGCTCGAAGAAAAGGGCTTTATTGTAAGCGCCTAAAGCATCAGATGGTTTGTTGAGCCGTTCAAAAACGCGCCCGAGGCCTGCCCACGCATCGCCGCTTGTGGGAGCAAGGGCAAGCACCTCCCGAAATTGTTGTTCGGCCGCTGCATAATCTTCCCCGAAAATCATTGTGTAGCCGACGGCGAGCATAAGGGGGATGTCGCTTGGATTTTGAGCCAAGCTCTGCCGGTAAACCTGCAGCGCTTCTGAAAGGCGTCCCATTTTGACAAGCAGTTGCCCATACCTGAGCGAGAAATTCGGGTTGTCCCCGGCCTCGGCCAAAAGCTGCAAATACAGTGTTTCAGCCTTCATTCGATTCTTTCGCAATTCCTGGGGAGATTGATTCTCGACTTTTTCGAGCGATGCGATTTGCTCGAGTAGAGGACGAAAGAGACTCTCCTGATACGCGAATTTGACCCATGGCTTGTCCGGGAAAAGTTCAAAGAGTCTTCCGTAGACCTCCTCAGCTTTTTCGTATTGGCCTTGCGTCGTATAGAATTCTCCAAGGGAGGTCAGGGCTGTGATGCTGTCAGGCTGAAAAATGAGCGCTCTTTTCAGATAAGATTCTGCCTGCTTAAAATCATTTTGTTTCAGTGCTGCGATGCCGAGCCCCGCAAGCGCTTCGCCGTCGGCTGCATCGCTTTGCAACACCTGTTGGAACATGAGGCGCGCCTCCATCAATTTGCCTTGCTTTAGAAGGGCAAATCCCAAAGTTGTGAGGAGGGGGGTGGATAGAGGGTGGTAGTTGAGACCTTCGAGGATCACATCTTCAGCTTCTGCGGGCCTTGCCTCTTCTAAATAAAAGGCGCTGAGTTCCAAATAGGCATCGGCGCTGTTTGAGGAGTCGTCAATGAGTTGCGCGTAAAGTCTTTCGACTTCGGCGATATTCCGGGCCTTTTTTTGGGTTTCGATTTTGTCATAAAGAGGTCCAAACCGCGCTTTTCGTATATAAGAATCGAGCCACTCAGCCTCTGGATCGCGATCCCGAATCGCTCTCAAAAGGCGCTCGGCTTCGCTAAAGCGTTTTTGTTCCATTTTTAACTGGGCAAAATAAAAATGGGCGTTGAAGTTGGTGTGGTCTAAGTCCAAGGCTTTGCGGAATAATGATTCGGCGTCTTGAAAATTTCCATCGCGCTCTGCGATGGCGGCAAGGCCGACAATCGCATCGGCATTCTCCTGATCGAGGTTGAGCGCCTGCTTAAACGTGCGTTCGCTTAAATAAATTTGGTTATTGCTCAGATAGGCAAAGCCCAGTTGCGTCAGAATGTCTCGTGATGTCGGGGCAATTTCAAGCGCGCTTTCAAACACGTCGACGGCTTTTTCAGCCTCTTTGTTTCGGGAGTAGACATCTCCAAGCTTTTGATAAAATAAAGGATTTTCCGGAGACTCTGCAATGAGCTGAAGATATAAATCTTCGACAGCATGAAAATCGCCTTCTTCTTCTTCGGCTTCAACCTTATCGAAAAAAGCCCCGTGTTCGGCTTTCAGGATGTTTCTCTCGACCCACTGCGAGCCCGGCAGAATCTGCAAGATTTTTTTATAGGTGTCAATCGCTTCGGAATACTGCTTGTTTTCCATTTGAAGCTCGCCTAAATAATTTAGGGCGTTAAAGTTATAAGGGTTGTGCGACAGCGCTTTTCGAAAAAGTTTTTCAGCAAGAAACACGTTGCCCCGCATCTTTGCGACCTTTCCAAGGCCTGCCAGCGCATCGGAGCTTGAAGGCTCCAGAGTCAAGACGCGCTCAAAGAGATCTTCTGCTTTACCTAAGCTTTCGATATCGAGATATGTATATCCCAAAGCATTGAAAAGGGGCGGTTTAGAAAGGTTGTAGGCGATGCCTTGCTGATAGAGCTCGATCGATTTAAGGGGCTTTTCTAGACGCAGATAGATCTTTCCAAGAAGTAAGTAGAGATCCAAAAAATCTCTGTTTTCCGAGAGGAGCTCTTCGTAGCGCTGTTTGGCTGCACGAAGATTGCCTCCCTCTTCGATTGCTTTGATGGATGCAATTTCAGGTCCCAGCTCAGCTCGTTTTAGGTCCTGTTGGATGCCGGCAGAATCGGGGTGGTTTTTTTTGAGTTCTTTGTAAATTTTTAGTGCTTCGGCGAAATCGTTTTCTTCTATCAGCAGGCTCCCATAAAAAGATAATGCCGTAAAGTTTTGAGGGTCTATTTCGAGTGCGCGAAGATAAAAGGTTTTCGCTTCATCAAGTTTATATTCGAGCTGGTAGAGTCTGCCGAGAGCGGCGAGCACGTCCGGGTTGGACGCATCCACCTTCAGAACGTCTTCGAGCAGCCTCTTGCTTTCCGTGATATCATCGGTGAATAAATAGGAAAGGCCAAGATAAGTTTTTGCATCGAGACTATCGGGTCGTAAAGACAGCGCCCTCTCTAAGATAGCGGCCGCTTTTTGAAATTCGCCTATGGCATAATAGGCTTTTCCCACTGCATAGATCAACGAAAAATCGTCTGGATTTTCTTGAATACGCCGCTCAAAGGTTTCAATCACCTGTTTGTTTTGATCGCATTTGGCAAGGCACGGCATGCCGCAAAATACGATCAAGAGCAGTGCTGTGTATGATGTGTTGACTCTGTTAAGCATGGGTTAAACGCAACGTGTATTGTGATATTTCGTAAGCTTCAGGATTTTGACTTAAACTCTGGCTCGAGAGTATTTTCACGCCCTCGTGACCCAATTCTTTTAATTTCAAAGCCGCTTGGAGCCGGACAAACCAATCCGGATCTTGCAGGTGCTCTTCGAGACGGTCCATAAATTTGTGTTCGCTGCCTTCGGGCAGCGATTGAATCGCCGCTTCACGCACTTTTGGGTCGGGATCGTTTAATGCATGCGATAAGATATCGACAATCCTTTCATTGGGGATATTTTTTAAGATCCGTATCGCTAAAATGCGGCACGTGACGTCTTTTCCATAAAGGAAAGGGATCAAAACAGATGAAATGTCTTTGGTTGTGCGAGTCGAGAGGATATCCAAGCACACTGAAGCTGTTGCCGGATTGTGATCGGTTTTGAGGATTTCGATCATGAGCTCGAATTTAGCGTTGTCGGCATGGATCAACAGATCGCGATAGGTGACTTTAGCAAGTTTTGACTCTCGGCTGATTTTTTCAATCAATTGGACAAACAGATGTTTGTCGTTAAGCTGCACAATCGTCTCGGCGGCCACAACCCGCACAAGGAGAATCGGGTCATTTAAAAGACGAAGCAAAAGGGTTTTGTCTGCCAGACTCGGCACAAGGGTAAAACATTTGGCGGCAAGAAGTCTTTTGGTCCACAAAAAGCTGTTCGCATTTTTTTCTGCTGTTTCAAGCAAGTAGTTTCTCACAATGTGGTTTTTGAGGGCATTCCAGGATTCATCTGTAATTTTTCTTTGAAAGGCAATGGTGCATTCGAGAAGATTTTTGCTGCCTTGAAGATGTTTGGGGAGATCGATCGATGTTTTATTTTCCATGATGGCCTTGGAAAACAATGAGGACAGTTGATCTTTAATCGACTGATTGCGGCGCATCATCAGGACGTAGTAAATTTTCATCAAAACAACGAGTCCGAGACAACCTGCGATAAAAAGCAGCTCGAATAGCAAGATCGCGACGGCGACTTTGAGCAATATGTATCTTAAGAGATCATCCATCGGCTTTGCCGCTTACCAGTTGTAACGTTCTATAGCGCTGAGAACTTTTTTGGTTAATATCGTTAAATTGAACGGTTTTGTGATGTAGTCTTCTGCGCCATGGCTGATGCCCTCTGAGATGTCGTGGTCGGAGGAGTAGAGTGTCAAAAAGAAAAAGGGGATATTTCGGCGAAATGACGATTTCACCTTATCTAAAATCACCGTGCCATCCATGTCCGGCATTTTCTTCTCGGAGATGATGAGTTCGGGCCGTGATCCGTCGGTGTATTGGTTCAGCGCTTCTAAGGCTTTTTCTCCTGTTGAAAAGGGGCGGACATTGAGGCCATGATTTTTTAAGGCATTGGCAATCAGTTGTTGGATCTCTTTATCGGGGTCGATGATGAGCACGTCTTTGAGCTCTTTTTCTGTTTTTGCACCGTGTCCGCTTTGAATTTTGATCGCCCCCTTTTCGTCGCTTCTTTTCGCCGCTTCGAGAGCGCTCCTCGCAGCGTGAAAAACATCGTCCACTGTTTTGAAGTGTCTGCTGATTTTGACAACGCCTGCACAAAAAGCGACGTTTTCTGCGGCTTCATTTTTCATTTTGAGCACGATTCTCAACACAGTGTCTTCGGCAGAGGTCAAAGAGTCATCCTCTATGAGGAGGGCAAAGCCTTTCGATTGAAGAAAATATGCAGACAGCTGTTCATTTTCAACACTATTTAAGAAGTTGCCGAAAGAGACAAGAAGTTGATTGATGAGTGAATGCCCCCCTTTCAAGAGATATCCGTCCATATCTTGCATCTCAAAAATAGCCAGGTACATATTCCCTTCCGTTTCTCTCGCTATCAGCTCCTTGATGTCTTGGCGGAGCATGCGGGAGCTGCTGAGTCCTGTTCTTAGTGTCATAGACTCGGAGCCGAAGCCTTGCGGTTTCTGATCAATCATTCTCAGAATGGTTTTCTGCAGCGTCTGGGCGTCGAAAGGTTTGAACAGAACTTCGGTATCTTTTGTTGAGTAAGCCGCTTGGTTCACGGCCTCTTCGTTAAAGTGGGTCGAAATGAGAATGGACAAATCTTTGTAGATCGGATCAGCTTTTACCGCTTTGAGAAGGTCAAGTCCGTTGTATTTCGGAAGCAAAACGTCCAAAATAAGCACATGGGGCATGAATTCTTCCAAGCTGGTAAAAAGGGATGAGGCGTCGTTGATGGTGCGAACATCCAGTCCGACATTTTCTAGCGCCTGTTTGATGAAACGGCAGATGTCTTCGTCATCGTCGAGCACGAGAACTTTATAATCCATAAGCTTTGCGCTCGGCAGCTTATTGAGGATCGTATCAAACAAAAGAGCAGGCGATATAGGCTTCACAAAAAAAGAGTCGACGCCCTTATCTTTGAGTTGAATGCGTAGATCCAGGTCATTTTTTTGTGAAAGAATTCCAAAGACAGTGGGAAGATAGCGCTCTTTTTGCTGCATTTTTTCGGCGATCTCCAGCCCCGAGAGGTGATAGCCGGGGAGAGACTGGGCGATCACAACGGCACCGGGATTGAATTCGGGGGAGAGAAGTTGCTGGACGCCCCGCTCGGGATTTTTTTCTGTGAGAAGCTTGATTCGAGTGCGCTCTCTTTCTTTTTTAAGAAGAGAAAGAAACGCCTCTTCCGGATCTAAAACATACAGAGTGTTGCGGTGGCTGAGATCATTTCTGCTGCTGTCGGATAAGGCGGTTTGGCCGTCTCTAGAAAACTGAAAGTCAAATTTTATCTGATCCAAAAAACGGGTTAATTCGGTGAGCCATTTTTTTGAAATGTCGCCTTCATTTTCGATGAGGGAATTGATTTCATATTCGAGTTCTCTGCAGTGCTTTGTGACATCGGGATAGCCATAAGATCCTGCGCTGCCTGCAATTTTGTGCAGCGCTTCTTTTAATGCTTGAAGGGAGGGGATTCCGGGGTGGTGCTGCAAGCCTGTGATAAGGTTTGCCAGCAAGTCGATTTTATCGCAAATCGAATTTTGATAGATCTTAAGAATTTGATGATCCAGCTTTTCGGGTTTTTCCGCTTTTTTATCCGGCCTCAAGGAAGCCAATGAATGAAGAAGGCGTTCGACTTGTTCATGGTAGACCGGTTTTCCTAGCACATAGTCGATTTCAAACTGTTCTTTAAGCTTGCGGAAGCTCTCATTGTCGTGAAAGACTCCTGATACGACCGCTACTTTTGCAAGGCTTTTGTCTCGGATGATTTTCAAGAGGTCGTATCCCGATCCATCGGGGAGCTGGAGGTCGATGATGTAGGCGTCAAACTGGGTGTTTTGAAGCAAGCTGAGCGCATCGGCAAGGCTGTGGCACGTCTTCAAAGACATATTGAAAGAAGCGGAGATCGAGGCGATATATTGGGTAAAATCCCGATCGTCGTCGACTAAAAGAATGTGAAGGGGCTTAGATGTCGTCATTTATGCCAGGACCCTTTCGATAAGGCTGATCAGCCTCTTTTTATCTGTGATCGGTTTTGCCGCGTATTCATCAAAGCCTAAATTCAGATATTTTTCTCGGTCTTCGGGAAGCGCGTATCCTGTGACGGCAATCACCTTTACCGACTGCAAAGCCGGAATGTCGCGGATCATTTTAAGCACCTCGGTCCCGTCAATATCGGGAAGGGAGATATCGAGCATAATGAGGTCCGGAGGCTGCTTTGCATACTCCTCAAGCGCTGTCTTCCATTCATGGTAAATCGTGATCGTCCCCTTTTCCTGAAGGAGAAATTTCATGATGTTGGTGAAGTCCTCATCATCATCTATGATGCTGATCGTTTCCATAATCCTCCTGATGCAATTGTTTGACTGCACTCTTTATATTGGGAAATCCCCGTTCATCAAGATTGACCGCCCAAAAAACGACGCCCGCACATCGATACTGCCCCGACAGTTTTGCCTTTAAACCGACTGTTTCCGGAGTGTCGAAACTGATCCAATCCCCATTGTCGCGATTGAAGGTATAGGCTGTTTCTGTCGTGGGGTCGATATGCGCTTTCCAATCGAGTCCGCTGATTGAGGCGTAAGACATCAAATTTTGACCGCCTTTTGGCCTCTCTAAAAAGAATTTCCCCGGCCCCGAATTTGCTTTTGAAAGGCCTTGGACTTTCTGATATTTCCAGCCGTAGAGGGGAATGCCGAGCAAGACTTTTTCTTTTCTTATTCCGTTCCGGACGTAGTTGTCCAACGTTTTGGCAATATACAGATCGCTTTCATCCCTTGTATCGCGCATTAAAGGAGCATTGGCGCCTGTTACTTGATCGACTCCAAACGGGGTGTGATAGTTGTAGGTCATTAAAGTCACGCGGTCAACAAAGTTTGTTAAAAGACTGGCCCAACGGTAAAAAAGTTGAGGGGAATTGGCAAACAGCGGCCACACTCCCTCTGGCATGACGGCGGGAAGACAAATGGAGAGTTTAATCGGCGGCGAGGCCTTGTGGAAGGCCTCTTTGCATTCTTTGAGGAACATAAGAAAGTTTTCGTAGTCGCTGTCGGCTCCTCCTTTGGAGCTGACTCCGGGAAATTCCCAGTCGATGTCGATGCCGTCGAAGC
>CAZVSU010000032.1:15125-26512 GCA_964629645.1 uncultured bacterium
TGCTGATGCGCGTAGGAGAGCGCCGATTGGATAAACTCCTGCCTCGAAGCGAAGCTTGCCACCATCTGGCTAAATAAGCGGCAGGTCTTTCCGCCCATGCCGTATGGGTCGTTGGGGTCGTTAAAATTGGCCCCTCCTATCGACAGAAAAAGCTCTAGGGGGGCTTGCGCCTCTTTTTTAAGTCTCTGGAGTTTAGGGTATAACGTGTTAATGTCGCTGCCCTTAAGAGGAGCGATTTTGAAATCGCCGGTCAAGCCCTTTGACGCTTCATAACCGAAAACGGCAAACGCGAGGTAGAGATCGGTCAGAAGCGACGTGTCGATCTCCTCCAAAGACAGCCCTTCGCCGCCGTTAGCCTCTGCGTCGACCCAGCTCTCATAATAGGCCGCGACGGCCGGGCCTTTTGCGTCGATCCCTGTCAATAGCAAGGCTAAATAAAAAACGGAGAGGATCATTATTTTCATTGACTCGTTTATATTTCATATAAAAAAAAATTTCAATTAAAGCCTAAAATGAAGGGAACTCCCTCAGGGGTTCGGTTCAAACTTGAAATACTTATTCGTGAGGGATGAGGGAAATCGGTGTTAGCTATTTGGGGCTTTCAGGGGCGACTATGATGTGCTGAAAGGAGAGGATAATGGCAAGGAGCTCCGCGTGAAGACTCTTTCGGGTTTCTTCCTGAAAGAAAGCGTCCGGATCGCTCTGGATCGCTTGGGCAAGAGTGCTTTCGAGTTGTCTGCAGAGGGTTGTGGCTCTAGCAAAGCCGAAACTGCCTGCGCTGCCGGCAAGTTTGTGGATCCGTTTTTTTAGTATCTCCAGATCTTTTTTGCAGCGTGTCTTAACAGCCTGGTCTCCCAATAACTTAACCTCCTCAAGTTTCGGATAAAGCTCCTTTTCATACATCTCGATAAGTTCCGGGGGGAGGTCTTGGAGAATAGAATCAGAAGGTTCAGCTTGGTCGATGCCGGTTATTTTACGGATGAGAGCCGCGACAACGTCTTCCGGAGCGTCAATCGGGATCACGCCTGAAACAGCGCCGCTTCGGACCAGCTCTTCGAGGCGCTTGAAATTCCAAAAGTCACAGGCGAGGAGTCCAAGAGGGACTTTCGAGGCCACTGCCTCGTCGGAGAGCGCTGCAGCATCGTCTTCGTCCAGCTTAGCGAGCTGATCTTTTGCTATCTCCTGACAATCAAGCTCCAGCGCTTCGGAACATGCCGCTGCGACAGCGAGCTGATCTTTCGGTAAAGAGGCGTATAGTTTCATACTGCGCTTAGTAAAAAGGAAATCGCGCTAAAGGACAAGTCTTGAATCGTCGATAATGGCACAAAAAGGGAAGCGTTAAGACAAAAAAAAGAAGGCGCATCAATAAACCTTAGATATGCCGATGGCCGGACAACTATCGAACCATTTTGTCGAGAGAATGCGCAAAATCTATGAGCTTGAACCCTTTATAAAGCTAGAATCTTCCTTGCACAATGTGACAAGCAAAGGCACGATCAGCGTAAATGTAGCCTATGACCAAGTAAAAACGTCTTTCTTGCTCATATTTCCACCTCCTTGATAGGAATTGAACTTCAGTCGAGGGGTCTTCTAAGGGGGAGTGTGGGAAATGTTTATAATTTTTGTTAGTATAAACCTTTTTGTTAAATCATAAGTCATTGTTTTAAAGTGAGATATATCGGTTTATTTTCCTTTTTGTTGACGGTTTTTCTTGCGCTTGGTATCATATGATGCTATAATAAGATACGAATAGAGATGTGATGCACAGTAAACGCCCTTCGGATCGGGAATTGTTAAAGCGAATTAAGGAAGCGATAGAGTCTCTAAAAAATTGCTACGGACTGTTTGCTAATTTTGCAAAGGCTGTAGGAGAGTTAAATGATTTGAATATTGGAGATTCCAATGATGTCTGGGATTTGATTGCAGAGCTACTCGATGAGATTACGCCAAAGGATTATGCAGGAACCAGACCTCCTCAAAAATCCTATGAGAAAACCACGATGGGAAAGGAACTTTTTGCGTTTAGTTGGTGGAGTTTTAAACTAAAGAAAAAGATGTATATTAAATTTGCTTTGAAGGATGGGCGGTATTACTACGTCTCTCTTCATGAAAGCCGCCCGCAAACGCAAAAGGATGAAGAATAAAATGAAGTGTTTAAATTGCGATGGAGAAAAATTCGAGTTAAAGAACATACGCTTTAATCCCGAAATCAAGGGCGAGGAAGTGGAAGTTGTTGTTCCTGCTCATGTTTGCGAAAGCTGTCAAACTTCTTTGATGGATAGCGAGCAGATGAATGTGCTGCGAAGAAGCGCTGCGGATAAATATCGCATGCTGCATGACCTTTTAACATCGGAAGAGATTGTAAAATACCGAGGCTTGCTTGGAATGTCCCAAGCTGCATTTGCTAACTACTTAAAGGTAGGCGAGGCAAGTATTAAACGTTGGGAAACTTATTATGTTCAAGACGCAGTGCAAGATGACCATATCCGTCTGAAATGTGATGAAGCTTATGCGGAATTAAACGCTTTGGAAGTTCACTGGAAAAGTCATCCTCCGGGCATTCAAAGTGGAAACAGGCCTTTTTGCTTAGAACTGTTTAAACAGGCGGTTAGCTACCTTATTGCTTTTACAAAAAGTCCTCTCTTTTTGAATAAGGCGCTTTTTTATGCAGATTTCAGACATTTTCAACTTCATGGAGTCAGCATAACAGGTGCCAGATATGTTCATTTAGAGTATGGCCCCTGCCCGGATCAGTACCAAAACATATTACAGTTATTCTTATTAAAAGGCGTTTTAGCCTTCGGTGGCCATCACGCTTTGAAGAGCAGGCAAAAACCTGACCTTTCCATTTTTTCTGATTCCGAAAGAGAAGTTCTAGAGTATGTTGCGCAAAAAGCGCAGAAAGATGGCGGAAAACAACTTCTGAAGGTTTCTCACGAAGAAGAGGCTTATAAAAAAACCGAGCCTTTTCAGTTGATCAGTTACAAATTTTCCAAAAACCTAAAAATATAGGATAAATACCAAAAAGCCCTCCTAATGACTGAGAATTCTGAGAATCAATCTAATATTTGGCAAAATGCCCTTGAAGTGCTGGACACTCATGTACTTGCAATTATTAAAGTATCATGATTTTATCAAATGATTTTGAAACATATTTACTATCATTTACGTCAGACAGCCGGTGCTTGGGCAGATTTCAATAAATATTGGTAAAAGTTTTCACTTTATACGAAAACCGTATAGTTCCTAAGAACGACTTGGTTAATATGTGCGAAAGGGGGGACTCGAACCCCCACAGAATTTCTTCCACAACCACCTCAAGGTTGCGCGTCTACCAGTTCCGCCACTTCCGCTGATTGAAAGAGAATTATGCCGCTCAACAGTTTTTGCTACAAGTAATTTATTTCAAAGGTTTTTTTGACAGTCTCGGAAAAACCTGCCGATATGGGAATCGACTCAATGTCTTGAAACCGTTTCGACGCGGTCAAAGTTTTCATTTGCTCCAGCTCTCGGCAGCTTATGGGGAGGCTTTGATGGGGTGCGTGGAGGGGGCAAAAAAGCTCGCCGCCGCTTAGGCGGGGCTCGCTTAAAAGTGCGTCGCAAGTTCCGCAGCGATCGCTTAAGTCTAGCAGCCCGTCATGCCGGAGCACTTTTAACCGAAAGGCGGCAATCAGAGCGGCAAGCGATCCGCAATCGGGAATTCTTTCGATGGTTTTGATCAACATGCGGTAGAGGGGAGGGGAGGGTTTTTCAAGAGGCTGGGACATCAAAAGAATCTGCGCGAGAGTGCAAGCAGCGTTTAGGTCATCTTTTCTCTTCCTCAGAAAAAGATGGTGATGGAGGGTGGATAGCTCGCGGATGGAATAGAGCTCTTGCCGGCCCGGCTTTAAAATGAGGTCGAGTTTCGTTAAGGGGCTGATCTGAGCGCTTTGTCCCTTCCTTTTGCTTCTCGCTGCCTTGACAAGGCCGCTGACCAGGCCGTAGGTTTCTGTGTAAAGGGTGAGGATCTGATCGTAATCCTGGTAGGGAATTGATCTCAGAATAAGTCCTTCAGTTCGGAGGAGATTCATAAACGCATTTTACCGATTTTTCGGTTTATCAAAAAGAGGAATCAGGCTATTATTGCTTCTCAAAGCACCGATAGCTCAATTGGATAGAGTACCTGACTTCGGATCAGGTGGTTAGGGGTTCGAGTCCCTTTCGGTGCAACTTTATCAGAGGTTGGTTTGTTTTCTGGGATTGTCAAAGGATTATTTCGCGTCTCGCAAATCAAAACCTCCGATCAACTCTTGACAATCACTATATCGGCTTCCCCCGAATTTTGCGCAGGTATTCAAATCGGCGCAAGCATTGCCGTTGATGGCGTCTGCTTGACCGTTGTCGCCTTCACACAAATCAGCGTCACGTTCGATGTGATCAACGAGACCCTCTCCAAAACGACATTGAACCAGTTAAAGGTGGGACAAATTGTCGGTTGTGAACGGGCGCTAAAAATGGGAGATGAAATCGGAGGGCATCTCGTCTCGGGTCATGTTTGGGGGGTGGCGACGATTGATCGGATTGACCAGAGGGGACACGAATATGTGATGAGGCTGGCCTGCCCGCCCGAATGGATGAAATATATCCTGCCCAAAGGGTATGTCGCATTGGATGGCGCAAGCTTAACTATTGTCGATGTTGATCCGGAGGGCTTTTTTACTGTTCATCTCATTCCCGAAACACTGAGAATGACAAGTTTAGGAGTGAAAAAAGCGGGAGACAAAGTCAACGTTGAAATTGACAGCCGGACTCAGGCCATCGTCGATTCTTTGTCAAAATAAATCATTTGCGATATAGTGATGCTACAAAAAAGGAGAGGTGCTCATGAAAGGGAAAGCGAAGGCAGTCGAGTTTGAAAACGAAGAGTACAGCATCCACGTTGTGGGCCGCAATGTCGCTGTGACCGAGGCGATGAAAAACTATGCGATCGAAAAGGTATCGAAGCTTGAACGTTTTTCTAACCGCATCATCGATGTGACAATCACTATGGATATCCAAAAGCTGGAACATCGGTGCGATATTGACATTCGAGTGAATCATGTGAAGATCAGAAGCCAAGGCATCGCAGAAGATATGTATGCGTCAATCGATCTGGCCGTCGACAAGCTCTATAAACAGATCCGCCGCTACCATAAACGGCTTTCCGACCACCAGGCCCGTCCGATCGCGATGGTGGATATGAACGTGAACGTGATCCGGCGTTACCAAGACGATCTTGCCGAAATCAACGACGAGATCGAAAGTGAAACCCAACGGAAGATGATCGAAGAGTATCAACACGAAGTGGTCAGTCAGGAGACGTTGCCGCTGAAAACCTTAACGCTCGATGAAGCTGTGATGCGTCTCGACCTTTCCGGTGATCACTTTCTGGTTTACTGGTCAGAAGAAGACAACCGCTTGAAAATCATTTACCGCCGCAACGACCAAAACTTCGGGATCATCGAACCTGAAATGAAATGACAAAAGAGCGCCTTCTATGCTGCATCCGGCGCGAACCTGTCGCTGATACTCCCGAAGAGCGGGTGCGGCAAGCGCTCTTGAAAAAAATGACCCGAGAGTGGGGATATCCCGCTCATTTGCTGGCCGTTGAAAAAGCGCTCCATCAATTTCCACATCTGGCCCAAAAGCAGTTCTTGCCCGACTGCCGCGTCGATATTGCCTGTTTTGCGTCAAATCTTTTGCCGGATCGGGAGCTTTCTCCCCTCTTAATCATCGAGTGCAAGGCTGCTCTTTTAGCCGGCTCCGCCCTTGAGCAAGTCATCGGCTACAACTATTTTTGCGAGGCCCCTTATGTTGCGGTTGCGGACGAAAGAAGCGTCCGTCTCAGCTGGTTTGGTGTGAATGGCTGGGAATCAATCGACTTTCTTCCTCATTATCAGGATCTTCTGTATCAATTAGGAGAAATAGAAGAATCTGGTAAAATAGAAGAAGAGAGGTTCATATGCCAGAGAAAAACCCGTTAGAGCCGCTTCTTAATCAAATTGCAGACATCTTGAATACCTTCGAGCAAAATCGTGAGACACAGCTAAAAGGGAATCCCTCTGCGCAAAATATTGCCGACCTTATGAATGTTATGGCTCGTGTCGATGCGATGAAGCAAGCCTACGAAGAGGCAAAAAAGGCAACGGGCCTAACGGAAGAAGACATCAACAAAGCGATGCGGGACAAATCGGATCATGTCGATCCAAAGTACCAAAAGCTTTTGTCGAAAATCGACAGGATGCGCAAGGAAGCGTCTTTTAATAGCAAGATGATCGGCCATACAATCGAAGCGGAAAGACGCAAAAAAGTAGAGTCTTCCAACCTTTTTAAAACCAAAAAGAAACGCAAGCAAAAGTCTCAAAAATCCCTTTCGATCAGTTTTCGTAAAGGGTGGAAAAAAATGTGACGGCGGCATTTTTTTATTATGGATGAGAAGCGC
Source organism: uncultured bacterium (assembly GCA_964629645.1). GTDB lineage: Bacteria > Chlamydiota > Chlamydiia > Chlamydiales > SLFE01 > JAAKFL01. The sequence continues at coordinate 21,586 of CAZVSU010000032.1, forward strand.
CTCGAATCAAACCTTGTCTCTTTTGCCAAGCTTTATCCCAAAGAAGCCATTAAAATGGCGGAACTAACGCCGGAAAGCCCCTCAGCTGCCGGCGGCCGTTTTTTTGATGAAATTCCGAAAGAAGCATGCGAAGTGGTCGCTGTCTTCGGCGTTGATTCAGGTGAAGTGTATCAAGAAGCGGCCGACTGGCTTAAGCAGGACCCAAAGAGGCGGTTCGTTTATTTTGAGGACAGTCTGAAAAGGCTTCGCGCTTTTCTTGAAAGCGAGGCGGCGGCGGCGCTTTTTATGGATCCGCAGGCTGAAGTCCACGCCGTTCAAGATCTTTCCCAAGGGACGTTTCAGGAAATCGGATGGAGCTGGCTTGGCCAGTCCATTTTGCCATTAGCACTTCCCGATTATGAGGCCAGGCGACCAGAAGATGCCGCAACATTCAAACGACTGGTGACGTATGAGGCAGAAAGAAAAAAAGAGGTGGTCGATGAATATCTGAAGCTCGGCATTGTTTTTTATCGAAACTTCTATCAAAACCTGTGGACGCTCCCCGATGCCTTTTGGGGACACGACCTCTTCGGGGCCTTTAAAAATGTGCCGGCGATCATTTGCGGTGCGGGACCCTCTCTGGAAAAGCACCTTCCAAAATTGAAAAAACTGAAAGATCGCGCCTTGATCATTGCCGGGGGATCGGCTTTAAAAGCGCTGCAGTCCGGCGGCGCTCGGCCCCATTTTGGCGTCGGGATTGATCCGAATCCTTCGCAGCTCGATCGTATCCGGGGGTGGGAGTGCGCGGCTCCTTTTTTCTACCGGGGGCGGATGCATGCCGAGGCGCTCCGCCATGTCAAAGGGCCCAAGCTCTATCTCGCCGGATCGGGAGGGTACGACACCGCCGAGTGGTTTGAACGTCGTTTCGGACTTGAGTGCGACGCGCTTGACGAAGGGCACAATGTTGTGAATTTCAGCGCTGAAATTGCCCGGATGCTGGGTTGCTCTCCGATTATTTTTGTCGGGATCGATCTCGCTTTCACAAACGATGCCGCTTACGCTCCTGGCGTTGAGGACGCAAGTTCTCTTCCGGAGGAGGCTCAGCTCATCTTAGAGACCGACATCTACGGCAACCCTGTCAAGACCCTTTGGAAATGGACGGCAGAAGCGAAATGGCTGGCGGACTACGCAGAGGAGCACAAAGAGGTCGCCTGGGTTAACGCGACAGAGGGGGGAATCGGCATCCGCGGCGTGCCTCATCAAGCTCTGGAAGACTTAAATTTTGATCGATGCGGCTCTGTGGATGCGCGGGCCTTTCAAGCGCTGCACTCATTAAAGAGAACAGGCGTCCGTACCGAAGATGTGGCCGCCGCAATGAAGACTTTGGCCGGCAGTTTGGAACGAGCTTCAGCCGCTCTGCAGACTTTGATCGACGAAGGCGAAGCTCTGCATGCCAAAATTGAAGAGGGTGATCGCCTGGATTTGCAGCAAACCGGACGCGCAGCACTTGCTGAAATCGATCTCGCCGAAGAAGAGGCGTATCCCGCCGTCTTGGAAATGTTTAATGCCATCTATGTCAAAATGCACCACCATCGGCTCTTTGAGATGCAGAAAGGATCTGACGAAAGGGAAAAAAAACTGGGTCAACTGGAACTGGGAATTTCGAAATACAAATTTCTAAAAGCAGTGGCCGATGCTAATTTGCTTCTGATGAAACCAATGATCACACCCTAATCCGCAAGGTGAGAGGCTCACTTGATATCGTATTCGCGGAGCTTGTTCTTTAAAATCGCTTCCGAGATCCCAAGAGAGCGGGCTGCTTCCTGCTCGTTTTTGCCGTGGGAGAGAAGCGTTTCCACAATCAGCTTTTTTTCCAGCTCTTTCAGCGTCATCCCTTTGAGCAATTGTTTCTCTTCAGGTGTCGGTTTTTCTTTTCTTGGCTGACTCAAGAACAGGTCATCGGCTGTGATGTCCCGCTCTTTTGGATCCATGCTGACAATCACCCTTTCAATGACGTTTTGCAATTCCCGTACATTGCCTGGCCAAGGGTAGTGGACCAACACCTCCAAGGCATCCGGAGTGAGGTGTTTGAGCATGCGGTTGTTGGCTTTGCAGAGTGCGTGGACAAAATGTTCGCAGAGCGGGGGGATGTCTTCTTGCCGCTGCCGCAGCGGAGGTATGTAGATCGGGACGACATTCAAACGATAAAACAGGTCCTCCCGCATAATCTTTTCTCCCGTAAGCTCTTCGATTTTGCGGTTAGACGTTGAGATTAAGCGAACGTCGACTTTAATCGGCTTTGTTCCTCCGACTCGTTCAAATTCTTTCTCTTGGGTGACGCGCAGCAGTTTCGCTTGAAGCGCGGCGGGAATCTCTGAAATTTCGTCGAGGAGAAGCGACCCTTGATGGGCCAATTCGAATCGCCCGAGCCGCCTTGAAGTGGCGCCTGTAAACGCCCCTTTTTCGTGACCGAAAAATTCCGATTCGATCAAAGTTTCCGGAATGGCCGCGCAGTTAACCTTGATGAAAGGCTGCCCTGAACGTGTCGATTTTTCATGGATGAGGTGGGCGACCACCTCTTTTCCTGTTCCCGATTCGCCGTGAATGAAAACGCTGGCGTTGCTTTCGGAAATCCTCTCCACTGTCCGGATAATGTCTTGCATGGCAGGGCTTTTCCCGATCACCTTCGATTGCGGCTTGACAGACGATTCTTTCAGATAGGTGTTTTCTCCCACCAAAGAGCAATGTTCATTTGCCTTTTGGATAATTGTCTCGAGGGCATCGGGAGTGAAGGGCTTGAGGAGGTAGTGGAACGCCCCTTTTTGCATGGCCTCGACCGCATTATCGACGCTGCCGAACGCTGTGATCACAACAATCAGTGTGCTCGGCGACACCTCTTTGGCCTTTTTGATCAATTCCATCCCCGACATTTTGGGCATCTGCATGTCGGTCAGCAGCAAGTCAATGCTCTCTTTTTTCAAGATCTCAAGCGCTTTATGGCCCCCGGGAGCCACAAACGCTTCCATACCGGCAGATTGTGTGGTCGCTTCTAAAAAATCGCGCATGATCTCGTCGTCGTCGACGATCAACACTTTTTCAACTTTCATAGGTCCTCGGCAATCTGATCAGAACGGACGTCCCTTTTCCTTCATCAGAATGGAATGTGATCGATCCATTGTGGGTTCGGATGATTTTGCGGCACTCGGTGAGCCCAAACCCTTCCCTGGCCGGTTTTGTGCTAAAAAATGGGGAAAAGACCCTTTTTTCTAAATGCTTTGGAATGCCGGCTCCCGTATCTTTGACTTCTATGGCAATCGTGTCGTCTTCAGAGGTTAAGCGGAGGCTGATCGAACCTTCTTGGCCGGCGGCCTCGTCGGCGTTTTTAATGAGCTCGGCGACGGTCCATTTTATTTTATCCCGATCCACGACGGCCTCTTTTCTTTCGTCCATTGTCTCAAAATAGACGGGCCTAGAGGGCGAGGCGCAGTTGATCGCTTCCAAAACGATGTCGGCGAGGTTTTCTGAAATCAAAGAAAGTTCGGCCGGTTTTGAAGCGTCGGCGATTTTTTTCAAAACCCCATCGATTTGATCGACCCCTTTTAAAATATTGGCGATCATCGATTGGAGATCGGGGCGGTCTTCGAGTTTCTTTTCGAGCAGAAGGGCAAAGCCTTTGATGCCGCCGAGCGGATTTCTGATTTCATGTCCGACGGCGCTCGCAAAGTCTTCGAGTTCTTCGGAGACAGAATTTGGGGGACGGAGACTTTTCATGTCATAAATTAAATATTTTCTTTTTCTTAATATTGTGGTTTGAACCCTTTTAGGGCAAGGGCTAAACATCTGCCCTTGCGTAAAATGGCTTATGTATGAAATAATTCAAGCTGACTGATTTATAAAGTTTAGGAGAAACCATGAGTCGTTACACAGGTCCGAAAAACCGGATTGCCCGCCGATTTGGCGTTAACATCTTTGGTCGAAAGCGCAACCCCCTTCTCCACAAAGCGAATCCTCCAGGGGTGCATGGCGCTCGTCGTCGTAAAAAGTCCGAATTTGGACTCCAGCTTCAGGAAAAACAAAAACTGAAAGCCATCTACGGAATGCTGGGCGAAAAGCAGCTTCTCCGCTATTACAAAGAATCCGTTAAAAAAGATGGCAACACCGCCCACCTTTTGGCGCAGCGCCTCGAGTGCCGCCTCGACAACGTAGTGTATCGCCTCGGTTTTGCCGGCACCATTTTCGGCGCTCAACAGCTGATTTCACACGGACATATCATGATCGACGGCAAAAAAGTGGACCGGCGCTCCTTTTTCGTGAAGCCGGGTATGGTGATCTCCATCAAGCCGAGCTCTCAAAAAATGAAGCCTGTCATCGAAAGCTTGGACAACCCTGCCAAAGAAGTCCCCGAGTATCTCTCTCTTGACCGTGAAAAGTTCTCCGGAACGCTTCTTTCGGTCCCCATGGTGGAACAGATCTCCTGGCCGATCGAAGTCGGCGGCGGACCTCCTGGGCGGCGGCACCGACACCGGGCGGCGCGATCTCGACGCCCGACTTGCGCGCATTATCGATCTCTGGCCGCGACTGCCCCGCGGTATCCAGGCAGCCATCATGACCCTGGTAGACCTCGAAGCCGCTTGAAACGACGGCACTCGAGGCAATCTTGACCTATACGACGGGCTTCCCGCCTTTGCAGCAATCGCACGGGCTCGAAGTTCGGATTGCTTTCTCGGGGCAGTCTATTCGGGCTGTAGCGACTATATTGCTGGTGCTCGTTTTTCAGGTGCCACTCTCCTCTTTCGCCGATCTCACTCTGTAGGCCCTGTCCTGTCCGTAGGGGATTTAACGGTATCGAACGCATGGAATCCGACCATCATTCCCTGTCAAGCTGCGTTCGAGGCATCCACGCCGGTGCCGACGCTCCGACGACGCTCATACGGGCACATTGCCCGCT